>JBGPKH010000376.1:0-8623 GCA_041485845.1 Bryobacteraceae bacterium | reverse complement strand
CGGGATCGCGATGGGACAGGCCACATCCGTACGATTCGGCACGCCTCTCATACGGCAAGGATTTACCTCGCTGCGCTAAAATAGAACCTCACTTCCGGGGGCGCCCCCCTGCCCCGGAGAGGAGCGCAGGCTTTCCGGAGCTAATAAGACAGATCCATGGGTACCCACGTGCATCACTCAGGAATTCGAGCCGCCGTTTCCGGTGGCGTCAAAATGGTTTTAGTGGTTGGGCTTGCCTGGTCCAGCCAGTCCGGATTACAAGCCCAGGCTCCTTACAGCACCGCCTCCGGGAAGACCACCACCTTCGCGTTTTACGATCCGCTGCATGCCCCCGTGCCGAAGGTTCCCAGCACTCCCCTGATTCCCTTCATTCAGTCGCCGCTGCCGGTCATTTCCCTGAACGAGTATCTGGCCAACAAGGCGGCCATGGCGCCGCTGGCGCAGTCGAATTTTTCGTCTCCCCGTCAAATTCTGACTTCGCCCGCGGTGATTCCACGCGCCCCCGGCACGGTTCCCGCCCCCATCGTGCCAGCCCCCACCATCAGTTTTCAGGGCATCGTGCAGGCGCCGCCTCAGGCGCAGCCGCCCTCGCCGGACATCGCCGTGGGCCCCAGCGACGTGCTGATGGTGGTGAACTCCAGCATCGCGCAGTTCACCAGAACCGGCACGCTGAAGAAGTTGACGCTGTTCCAGGATTTCTTCAGCGTGCTCCTGCCCACGATCTGTCCCAACGGCGCCAGCAGTTGCCAGATTTTCGACCCGATCATCCGCTACGACCAACTGCACGGCCGTTTTCTGTTCCTGGCGACTTCCCGCACCAGCGATCTCCGCGTCGCCTATCTCCTGCTGTCGGTCACCAATGGCGCTACGTTCGACAGCGGCTGGAAAACGTGGGCCCTGAATGCCGCGCTCGACGGCGCCACCCAGACGGCGAACTGGGCCGACTTCTGGCGGGTGGGGTTCGACAATGCCGGGGTGTACCTCTCCGGGAACATGTACAACTCGGTGTCGAGCTTTCAGTACACCAAGATTCGCGTCCTGCTGAAATCCGACGTGTACAACACGGCCGCGACTACCCTGCCCTACCAGGACCTTTTTAATCTCAAAAACGAGGATGGCTCGCGCGCAGACTCCATTACGCCCGTGCATCAGCGAGGCAGACCAACGGCCACGAGTTCCCAATTGCTGGTCAATGCTACCGCCATTGCCGTGCCCGCGACGTACCTCACGGTCTGGAAAATCGTCGATCCTACAGTGACTCCCGTGGTGGCCACCAGGACCACCGTGAGGGGCGCCATTGCGTATAACTATCCGGCGGCCGCGCCCCAGCTCAACTGGTCCGCCACCCTGGACAGCGGCGACACCCGCATCCTGAAGGCCGTGTACCGCAACGGCTTCCTGTATACGGCCAGGGACACCGGATATACCGATGTTCCGAAAGCGGTCACCAGCGTCACCTATGACGTCATCGACACTTCCAGCATGACGCTGGCTTCGCAGGCCAGGCTGGTGAACGCCAATTCGTTCTACCCCGCGTTCGATGTCCCGGCGACCGTTCCTTCGGGAACGCAGTTTGCCACCGCCAACCTGGTCACCGGCACCACCACGGCTCCCGATGGGAGCCTGGCGTACCCTGGAATTTCCAATCTCAAAGCCGGCAAAGATTTTTTCGACCTCACGGGCGGAGGAACCGTGATTCCGAATCGCTGGGGAGACTATTTCGGAGGAGCTGTAGACCCCGTAACCGGAGGGCTATGGACGTCGGGTCAGTATGGGGAGACCAGGCAGTCCAACGTCTCACCCGGGTTCGCCGGAGTATGGGGGACCTGGGCGGGGTTCTTTCCCTGGCTGACGGCGCCGGTGTTTACGGATGTCTCTCCGTCCAATGGTTTTGGCGATTACATCAACGTGATGAGCTTGTGGCAGATTACTTCGGGATGCACGGCAACCACGTTTTGCCCCACGGCCACGATCACGCGGTCCCAGATCGCGGTCTTCATTATCCGGTCCATGCTCGGCAATCCCTGCCCCAACAATACCCCCTGCGCCGCGGGATTCACTTATACAGCGGCGCCTTATTTCACGGACGTCCCGGTTTCCGACGCTTTCTTTCCGTTTATCCAGAAGTTGCGCGATCTCGGGATCACCTCGGGATGCAGTGCCACCACTTTTTGCCCGTTCGACCAGGTCCCGCGATCGGCGGCGGCGGTCCTGATCGTCCGCGGCAAACTCAAAGCGCTGTTCGGGGATAGTTTTACGTACTCTACGTCACCTTCTTTCACGGATGTATCTTCGACCTCCTTCGCCTATCCCTATATCCAGAAATTGTTGGAGTTAGGCATCACCTCCGGGTGCGGCGCGACGGCATTTTGTCCCGATGACCCAATCACCCGGCAGCAGGCAGCGGTGTTCATCGTACGCGCTTTCCTGAATTAGGAGTAAAGTGGAGGTTTTGAGGGCCCCATGAAACTTGTCCGTGTTGGTTTGGTGGTATTTGCCTGGTTAGCGGTTGGTTCGGTTCTGTTTTCATCTCCCTGCCATGCTCAGGCCATAGTCATCGGTGCGGGGTACGCCGCCCCGAGCGCCATTGATGTCGCCCCCGGACAGGTCATCACGATTTTTGCGCGGGTACCCGGAAAAACGCCGGCCGACGCCGTTTTCGCGACTCCTCCCCTGCCCGCCGGGCTGGCCGGATTTTCCGTTCTCCTGCGGCAGACGTTTCCCTCCGACCCGCAGCAGGTCCCGATCCTGTCGGTAGCGGACTCGCAGTCCTGTTCGATCGTAGCGCCGCTGGTCTGCGACACGCTCAGCATGATCACGGTGCAGGTGCCGTTCGAGCTGACGGCCAACGCTCCGCGTACCAGCGAGCCGCAGACCACGGCGCCGCAGAATTTCGCGCGCCTGGAAATCAGCTACAACGGCAACCCGGCAAATTCCCTGTTCCTGAATCCGGTTCTCGACCGCATTCACGTGTTGAACTCCTGCGATGCGGCGGCCAACCTCAGCCCGCCGCGGCCCTGTCTACCCATGGTCGCTCGCCCGGACGGCAGCCTGGTTTCCAGCGAGAATCCAGCTTTACCTGGCGAGGTGCTGACGGTGTCGGTGGTGGGACTGGGTCCGGCAGTCACGTCCGTGCCTACCGGGGTCGCCACGCCGGCGCTGCCGCCGGCGGTGGATGGCGTAGTGGTCAGTTTGGAAACGCGTGCCAATGCATCTCCCGGCATGCTGTCGCCGGTAACTTCCTCCCCGGCGAAGAGCGCGCAATTGCAGGCGGGGGCTGTGGGGATTTATCAGGTCACGTTCACCGTGCCTCCCTTGCCCGACGGCACACCGGCTTGCAGCAGCTCGATACGGTCGAACCTGACGATCGACATCGGGCGCACGACATCCTACGATGGCGTGGGTATTTGCGTCGCTCCCCCGGCCCCACCGGCCGAGCAATAGAACTCCTACAGCCGCATCGTAGTAAAATGTGTGAGAATCGGCTTCCGCTCCCGGTTCGGCAATCATCGGCAATCATCGCCCGGCATTGGTGGCGCCGTGCCGCGCATCCCGGTAGACATTGAGTGAAGTACGTGAATGTGGAGACTCTTATACATGCGTAAGTCGGCAGTATTGATGCTTTGTCTGGCGTTCTGCTCCTGCAAATCCAAGCAGCCCAACGCTACCTCGCGAACCGATGGCAAAGGCGGCGGAGTTACCGCCCAAGCCGCCGGGGGCGGCAAGATTCTGGGGAACGATAACCCCCCGTCCCTGTTTCCGGTCAGCATCGACGGGAAATACGGCTACATCGACCAGAAAGGCAAACTCGTCCTGAAGGCCGATTATGCCGGTGGATCGCGATTCTCGGAAGGTCTGGCGGCCGTCCAGTTGCGCAAGGCCGAGCGCGTCGGGTTCATTGACGAGACTGGCAACCTGGTCATTCCATTACAGTTCGATCTGGCCGACCCATTTGCCGACGGGTTTGCGGCAGTCATGAAAAACCGCAAGTGGGGATATATCGACCGGACCGGCCAGATCGTCATCCCCACCACTTTCGATGCCGCCGCGCATTTCGCGGACGGTTCGGCCGCCGTGGCCAGTATCATGCCCACCACCACGGCATTTTTCTTTATCAATCGCAAAGGCGAGACGCTGCTCGATGCTAAAGAGAAGTTCGATATGGCCTTGCCATTTGGCGAGGGGCTGGCGGCGGTGCGCACCTTTGGCCAGATGATCCGTTATATCGACCAGTCGGGGAAAACCGCGATTCCGCCGAAATACATGGCCGCTGCGGAATTCTCCCAGGGGCTCGCCCCGGTCCAGTTACACGCGCCCGACGGGATGCGCTGGGGGTTCATCGACAAGGAAGGGAAAATGACGATCACGCCGCATTTCATCACCGCCACGCCCTTCAAAGAGGGCTTGGCCGCGGTACAGGTCTTGGGCGGTAAATGGGGCTATATCAACAGCAAAGGCAGCATGATCATCAATCCCAAGTTCGATGGCGCCGGGCCCTTCTACAATGGCATGGCGCAGGTCTTCGCCGGTGACGCCATGGGGTACATTAATCCGTCCGGCAAGTACGTGTGGGAGCCTAAGTAGTCCACCGATTTCACCCGTTCGCACATCCATCCCGCTCTACGGCGAGAACTGCATACTCCCGCCTTCAGTAACAGCAACTAAGAAATGCCGCACCTCCCGGCGATTTCTAATGCCGCCCTGTTCCCCGACCAAGTGACGTGTGGAAGGCTGAAAGGGATACCGGAGGGGGGGCTAAAAGGGATACCGGAGGGGGGGCTGAAAGGGATACCGGAGGGGTATCCCTTTTAGCCCCCCCTTTATAGACATAGTGTAGTCAGCGTGCGAGTCACGCAGCGTTTATCGTCGTCGTCGTATACAGAAGTCAAGGAAGGCAGCCGGAGGACGAGGACGAGGAACGCCGGCCTCCCACCCGGCTTTCCGAATCATAGTACCTGCATTTATATAGTTTGTATACTTGGCACTTGACTGCCGTCCCAAGACGACTTACGATGTGGGGTAATGCCGAGATCACGGAGTCGTAGGACGGATTATTTCAAGTCCGCAGAAGTGGCAGAGCTCATCGGAGTTACGAAGCAGACAGTGCTCAACTGGCTGCGCCAGGGGTTAATCACCGAACCAGAGCGCAATCCGGCTACTGGGTACCGCCTCTGGACCGAGAAAGACATCGAGCGCATCAGACGGTTTCTCAGAGAGCGAGCATCATGATCCGCTTAGTGATTTGCAATCAGCGTGGCGGGGTCTCCAAGACGACCACGACCCATACCATCGGCCGCCACCTGGCCGACCACGGGCTGAAGGTTCTGATGATCGACACGGATCCGCAGGGATCCCTGGCGCTCGTGCTGGGAGCCAAGCCGAAGAAGTACCTGTACGAGTTCGTGGTTCACAACCACGCGTTTGAAGAGTGCGTGTGGCACGTATCGGATAACATCGACCTGCTGTGCAGCAATCGCGAAACCACCAAGGCGGAAGTGGCGCTGCTGGGCATGACGGCCGGCGAATTGGCGTTCGTGCGCATTTTCGGGATGATCGAAGACCCCTACGACGCGGTATTGATCGACGTGGCGCCTTCCATCAATTTGGTGCAGACCTGCTCGATCATGTATGCCAGACACCTGCTGATACCGGTCGCAATGGACATGCTGAGCCTCCAGGGCGCGGCGGCGTGCATCGAGACGAGCAAGATGCTTACCGACCTGTTCAAGGTCGAAATCAAGGCTGTAGGGCTGCTGCCGACCATGATCGACCGGCGGTTCAATCTCACCAGTCTGACGCTGAAAGCGCTGGAGAGCATGTCCGAGAAGTACGGCATCCCAGTGCTTCCCCCGATCCGCACGGACGGCACAGTTCCCAAAGCCGAACGGGTGCGGAAGTTCCTGGTCGATATGGACCCGCACTGCAAGGCCGCGGATGATTACCGGGTGGCGTCGGCCAAGCTGATGGAGCTTTTGCATGTCAAGCCGAGATACAACGCCAAAGAAGAAGAAATCTCGGCATAAGGCGCCGCTCGAGCCCATCAGCATGGATGAGATCCTTGCTGGACCGGGCATGAGCGGATTCGTGAGTATTCTGGACCCTCCCGAGGAGGTGCCGCACCTTCAGGCGCTGGTGGACGACATCAAGGACATCCCGCTTCTGAGCGTAACGGAAGGGCGTTGGAAGGGCGGCTGGCGTGGCGATGCGGAAGCGGACCCCGCGGGGAGCCGCCTGGCGAAACCGGCCGGGGCGAACGTGATCCACCTGCATCGGCGCGCCAGCGGGGCGGAAGCGGATAAGCCGCCGCCAACCCCGGAGGCTAAAAAGGGACCGGGGGCTGAAAGGGAGCCGGGGGCCGAAAGGGATACCGGGTCTTCCCTGCCCCGCCCGCCGGATGCAGGCGCCGCCACCGGCCGGCACCATGTGCGCCGAGCGGCGCTGGCGCAGGACGGACACTCCTCGGGCGAAGAAGTGCTGTATCAGAGCCTGTGGAATTACCGCTACGCGCGACAGGAATCCAAGGACACGCGGCTGGTGACCATTGGCTGGAAGGCCATGTCCAAGCTGGCGCGATTGACGCCGCGGAATACCCGGCGCAACTGCCAGAGCCTCATCGACAAGCTGGCGGTGGAGCAACTTTCCGGGGAGAACAGCCGGGAGAGCATCGGGAGAACGTACCGGCTCTTTTCGTATAAGGCGATTCTGGAGAGGCGCCGGACGGCCGGCCTGGAGTGGGTCACGCGGTCGCGGGGGGTCACGTTCGTAGCCGCGCCGGCGACGGCGGGGACGAAGGTGGATGCGGTGCGGCCGCCGCTCCCGGAAACTCCGGAAAGGGATACGGGGGCTGAAATGGCCCCCGATGCTGAAAGGGACCCGGGGGCTAAAAGGGATACCCGGCCTGCCGGCTTCCCGGATCTCATCGTCCGCACCCTGCGCGAGTATCTTCCCGATGTGGACGATGCTTCCGTCGTCGCCCTGATCGAAGCCTGCCGCCAGAAAACGCCGGATGCCAGCGAGGAAGAGATCAACCACTTCGTGCGCATCAAAGCGGATCTGATGCACCGCATGGGCACCGTCAAATCCCCCATGGGATTCCTGAAAGCCTCGGTTCCGCGGTGTTTCGAAGGCGAGTCGTTTCGGCAGTTCCGGGAGGCCGAGGCGAGGAGGCGCGAAGCCGCGGCGCTGCGGGAGGCCGCTCAAGAGGAGGAATTGCGCCGTTTCCAGGAAGAACAACGCGCCATTCTGAACGATCCCAAGGCCTCCGAGGAAGATCGGAAATTCGCCCGCCGCTACCTGGGCATCCCCGCGGTCCCCGGTGAAAAGGGTACCGGGGGCTGAAAGGGATACCCCCCCACCCACAAACACCCGGTATGGTCGCCGCCGGCAGTGGTGCGGGATCGGGTGGTCACAGGGCCCGCCGGGGACGGGGCAGGGAAGCGCGCGAGGGGCCGATCCGGCATCCGGCACGCGCCGGGGACGGGGCAGGGAAGCGCGCGAGGGGCTGATCCGGCATCCGGCACGCGCCGGGGAACGGGGCAGGGAAGCGCGCGAGGGGCCGATCCGGCATCCGGCGACCGATCCGGCATCCGCGCCGGGGAACGGGGCAGGGAAGCGCGCGAGCGCCTGGGCCCGCCACCGGCATTTGCCCCGGCCGGGGGGCTAAAAGGGATACCCACCACAGATACCGGGGGGTCGAAAGGGATACCGGGTATGTTACGAGCCGGCGATCAACACCGGGTCTATCTGTGACGCGCGCGCCGGCGGAAGATCGGTCTCCACCGGCAGGTCCGTCTGCGGGCCGCTCACGGCACTCGCCAGGCGAACCAGGTCCAGCGCGACCATCCGTTCCGCGAGCTCCTCACCGGGAGCGTAGTCCGGGACCATACGCTGCAGTTCGGTCACCACGCGCCGCAGGTCCCGCGTCTCACACGCGCTGCGCAGGCGGGCCAGATGGCGCACGATCTGCTCAAACGGCAGACCGGTCCCCGCAAAGACGCTGATCTTTTCATGGCCCGTGGGCAGCGTCCGCTCCCCCGACAAGCGGAGCTCCTCGCATAGTTTTTCCCCCGGCCGGATCCCCGTGAACTCAATCCGGATGTCCTTGCCCGGGTTGAGGCCCGACAGGAGAATCAACTGGCGGGCGAGGTCTACGATTCGCACCGGCTCCCCCATGTTGAGCACGAAGGTCTCCCCGCCGCGCCCCATGACGGAGGCCTGCAAAACCAGTTGCGCCGCTTCGGGAATGGTCATGAAATACCGCTGCATTTCCGGATGCGTCACGGTCACCGGACCTCCCGCGGCAATCTGTTTCTTGAAGATCGGCACCACGCTGCCGTTGCTGCCCAGCACATTTCCGAAACGCACCGCAACATAGCGCGGCCCGCCATTTTGAAACGCGTGAATCACCAGCTCGGCCGCCCGTTTGGTGGCGCCCATGACGTTGGTGGGCCGCACGGCTTTGTCCGAGGAGATCAGGACGAAGTCCTCGGCCGCGAACTCGGCGGCCACCATGGCCAGGTTCGAGGTGCCGATGACGTTATTCTCGATGGCTTCAAAGACGTGCTTTTCCATCAGGGGCACGTGCTTGTAGGCCGCGGCGTGGTAGACCACGGAGGGAGCATAT
>JBGPKH010000375.1:0-8639 GCA_041485845.1 Bryobacteraceae bacterium | reverse complement strand
TTCAACGAGCTGAAGAACCTAATGGCAAAAACCCGGAGCTGAGAGTGCGGCCCATTCCTCTATCTCCTGGATTCTTGTAACCTTCTCAGTTTTAAGACATCTTTAAAATAGGGCTTAACTTTATAGGGGAATGGTGATATCATCAGTCGAAAGTCGAACCCCGAATGCGAGTGAGCTTCTCAAGAGTAGGGGCGGGACCAGCGAGTCCATTCTTTTTCAGGTAAATACCCCATTTCCCAAGACATTGATGTAATCGGATCGCGTGTCCATGGGGGAGGTGAGTCTTAGTGGATCATTTTGAAGATCAGTTTTTGGCGGACAATCCTGAAGCTTTAGGTATTAATTTCGAAGACGAAGCCAAGTTCTTCGATCCCGAAGCTGCGCATGAGGGCGATTTTCTACAGCCTGCGCCGGTGGAGGAATCCATCTACACCGACGATCCGGTTCGCGTGTACCTGCGCGAGATGGGCGCCGTTCCGTTGTTGACGCGGGAAGGCGAGGTCGACCTGGCGCGCCGCATGGAGCGTGGTAAGTTGCGGATGCAAAAGGCGATTAGCCGTTCCGCCTTGGTGCAGCGGGTAGTCGTGGAGTTGTCCGAAAACCTGAAAAAAGGCGCCGTGGAGCTGGAGGCCGTCGCGGATTTGGGGGACGTCGAGGAAGGCACCCCCGCCGACATCCAAGGGCGCATGGACGCGGCCAAGCGGTTCGCCGACGTCATTGTACTCTCCAAGAAGCTCATGCAGTTGGAGGAGAAGGTGGATGTCACCCCGATCGCCAACAAACGGCCGCGCAAGCGCCTGTGCGCCAAACTGAACCGGGCTAAAGTCGAGACTTCGCTGGCGATCCGGCGTTGCCCATTCAGGGCCAACAAATGGAAGGAGTTCACACGCGAAATCGAGCGTGCGGTGGACGAGATCAGCCACCTCGATAGCGAGATCAAGAAGCTGGAGACGCGCAACAATCCGATCCAGCAAATGCGCCTGCGCGAGCTCAAGCGCGAGATCAAGAAGCGGGAAACCGCGGCCGGCGCCTCCTTGCCAGAGCTCAAGCACAGCCTGACCGTGATTCGACATGGCGAAGCGGAAGCCGAGCGCGCCAAGAAGGACCTGGTGGAGGCTAACCTCCGCTTGGTGGTCTCGGTCGCCAAGAAGTACGTGAATCGCGGACTTCATCTCCTGGACCTCATCCAGGAGGGCAATATCGGCCTCATGCGCGCCGCCGACAAGTTCGAATACCGCCGCGGCTACAAGTTTTCGACCTATGCCACGTGGTGGATCCGGCAGGCCATCACGCGCGCCATCGCCGACCAGTCCCGGACTATTCGGATTCCCGTCCACATGAACGAGAGTATGAACAAGTTCCTGCGGGCGACGCGCGAATTGGAAAAGGAGCTCGGTCGAACTCCTACAAATGACGAAATTGGCCGCCGTATGGACATCCCCGTGGAAAAGGTCCAAAAGCTGAAGACCATTTCTCGCGATCCGGTCTCGCTCGAAACCCCGGTCGGCCGCGACGGCGAATCGGCGCTCGGCGATCTGATCGAAGACCGCTGGGTGGGTTCGCCGGTCGATGCGGTGATCGAATCCAACGTTCGCGACGAAACCGCCGGCATCCTCAAAACGCTGTCGCCAAAAGAAGAGAAGGTCATCCGGATGCGGTTCGGGATCGGCTGTGAGCGGGAACACACGCTGGAAGAGATCGGACAGGAGTTCGACGTCACGCGTGAGCGGATTCGCCAGATTGAAGCCAAAGCGCTGCGCCAGTTGCGAGCCCCCGAACGGGCCCGCCGCCTGCGCGCGCTGATGGCGGCACGATAGTTTCCTCCATCCATCTGCTCTCTGAGCCGGGGCTTGACCGCCCCGGCCTTTCTTTTGCCGCCACCGCCGGGGCTTGACCGCCCGCCGGGCCTTTCTTTTGCCGCCACGATCGCCGCTCTCATGGCATCATAGGAACATGCACCTGCGAGGTACTTTGCTGGGTGTGGCCCTACTCCTGGCCACCAGCGTATTGTTCTATGCGGCCGATGATCCCAAACTTCCGCCGCCGTATGCCACCAAGTCGGTGAACAACCGTGCCCGCGTCATTCCGCAACCGAACGGCGCCAAGCTCAACGTTCCCGCCGGATTCCACACGGAAGTCTGGGCCGAGGATTTCAGTACGCCGCGAGCCATGCTCCTCGGGCCATCCAACGAAATCCTGCTGTCCGATTCGGCCAACCCGCCCAACGGCGCCGTCTACGTCTTCCCCGGCGGCGATCCCACCAAGCGCAAGAAGATGATCGAAGGCCTGAACCGGCCGTACGGGCTGGCCATGCTCAACGGCTACCTCTACGTTGGCGAACCGGATTCGGTCAAGCGCTTCAAGTACGACGCCAAGGCCATGACCGCCGGCCCCGCCGAGGAAGTCGTCTCGCTCAAGGGCCAAGGTACGCACCACTGGACCCGCAGCCTGCTGTTCGACCGCGCGGGCAAGAAACTTTACGTAGGCGTGGGCTCCGGTTCGAACTCCTCCCCCGGTGAGGACCCGCGCCGCGCCGCGATCAACCGCTACAACGTGGACGGCAGCGGCCAAGAGATCTACGCCTCCGGCACGCGCAACCCGATCGGCATACGCTGGTATCCCGGCACCGACACCCTCTGGGCGGCAGTGCAGGAGCGCGACGACTTGGGCGACGACCTGGTTCCCGACTACTTCACACACATCCAGGAGGGCGCCTTCTACGGATGGCCGTACGCTTACATCGGACCGCATGAAGACCCCACGAATAAGGGCCTGGCGCCAACCCTGGTGGCTAAGACCATCGTGCCCGACGTGTTGATGGGAGCTCATCGCGCGGTGCTGGATTTCATTTTCTACACCGGCAAACAGTTCCCCGCCGAGTATCAGGGCGGGGCTTTCATCGCCCAACACGGCTCCTGGAACCGCTCCAAGCGGGTGGGCCAGTCGATCGCCTTTGTTCCCTTCAAGAACGGAAAGCCCTCCGGGCCTCCACGCGAATTCCTGACCGGCTGGATGCTGGGCCCGGATGAGCGCGATGTTTGGGGCCGGCCCGTGGGATTGCTCCAGTTGGCCGATGGCAGCCTTCTGATCTCGGAAGACGGCAACAAGAAGATCTGGCACGTGAGCTATACGGGCAAGTAGGCGCTTGCAACGATTTCTCCTCCTTGTAATAGCCTTGGGCGCGGTGTTGGCAGCCGCGCCCTTTTCGCATCGCATCCATCTGGGCCAGGGCCTGCAATGCCTCGAGTGCCACACTGCGGCCTCCACCAGCACCAGGGTCGAGGACAACCTCCTTCCCGCAAAACAGGTCTGCCTCAATTGTCACGAAGACGCCGCCATCCCCTCGCCTCCCTCCACGCGCCTCTCGAAATTCAGTCATGCCCTGCACCTCAAGATGGGAAGCGCGGCCCCTTTCATGGCGTCGGCCATTGACCACAAAACTTACCTCCAGCCGCCGGGCGACATCCGCCGCCACCTGAATACCAGGAACCCCTGCCAGGCCTGCCACCGCGGCCTGGAGGAATCCGACCAGGTCACGCGGGCGGCCCTGCCGCAGATGGCCGACTGCCTGATCTGCCACACCCAGATCGATCCACCGTTCAGTTGCGAAGACTGTCATGCCAAGGACGCGCAACTTAAGCCTGCCAGCCACGTGGAGCGGTTCACGGACGCCCACAGTTCCGGCAAACTGCGCCTCGACAAGACGACCTGTGCGGTTTGTCACGGCCGCACTTTCACCTGCATGGGCTGTCACTAATTGCCACCCCCGGGGGTGACGTGCAAGCCCCCGTGTGTCCGCCCTGCCACACCTTTTCCCTGGAAATCCGTCTGATTATAAGGAACGTACTTCCTGGTAGCAGAATTGCTCCAGAGAGAGCGCCAAGGAGGACGGCGTATGCCGATCGCGAAGATTACGGGACCGGGACTGGCGGCGATAGGGATTTCCGTCGCCCTGCTGTGGGGCTGCGTGATCGGCCAGCGGATGATGGTCGAGCGCGCCTTCACGGAGCGCGCCCGCGTCATGCATGACGTCCAACTGCTCCCACGCAAGCAGCCGCCCGAGCCGGTCTCCTCGCCACTCAAAAGACCGCATCGCCTACACGTCACCGCAGGGTAACTCCCCGTCAACCGAAGTTGACCGGAAACCGTCTATAATGGTGTAGCTACTGGGATGCAGGAAAACGCGCCCGTCAACGAACCGAAACGACATACTCTATCCAGCGTGTGGAGCGCCCTCTCCTGGGTCCGCGACCTGGCGTTTTCCGTTTTGATCGCGGTAGTCCTGATCGTGTTCATTTACCAGCCGGTCAAGGTGGAAGGCACCAGCATGATGCCGACCCTCACGGACCAGGAACGGATCTTCATCAACAAGTTCACCTATCGTTTCGGCCTGGGGGCCATCGAGCGCGGCGATACGGTGGTCTTCTGGTATCCGCAGGACCAGAGCAAATCTTACATCAAGAGGGTAATCGGAGTACCGGGAGACCGCGTACGAATCGAGGACGGCCAGGTATACGTCAACGGCACGGCGCTGGTAGAGAATTACATCCCGGCCGATAATCGCGATCTCAGTTCCTGGAGAGAAGGGGAAGAGCAGACGGTGCCCGAGAACCGGTACTTCGTTCTGGGCGACCATCGCAATTCCTCGAGCGACAGCCGCTCCTGGGGTTACGTTCCGCGCGAGAACATCTACGGCAAGGCGGTCTTCATTTATTGGCCGCTGAACCAGATGGGCCGCCTGCACTAAAGTGGGACAGGCCTCCGGCCTGTCCAGCCGCCCTTTCCCGCAGGTCCCGTAAGCGCAGTTCGTCGCCTTCTTCCAGGCTCACCACATAATCCGGCCGCACCTGCTCAACCTCAATCTCACAAACCACGTAATCCACCGCGCGCAGTGCAGCCACCAACTCCGCGCGCGCCCGCAACGGCAGCAGTTCGGCATCGCGCTCCAGGACGATCACCAGCAGCGCGGCAGCGCCCGCGGCATTTCGAGCCTCCTGCAATTCGCGCGCGTGCCCGGCGCGCAAGACGTCGAAATAGCCCGTCGCCACCGCCAGCGGCCGCGCAAAGTCGGGCCAGGGGCCGTCCTCCCTCAGGATCTTGCTTCGTGTGTCCACGCCGGAGCGCTCTCCTCCCAGAGTTGCAGCGCCACGCCGGCTACGCGATCGGCGGTGACGCGCGTCATACAGCGGTGATCGATGGGGCATTCGCGCAGCAGGCACGGGCTGCATTCGGCATGCTCGCGGACCACCCGCGCGAAGGGGCCGGTCGGCCCCGTGGTGGTGTCATCCGTGGCGCCGAAGATGGCGACCGTCGGCACCGCCAGCGCCGATGCCACGTGCATGGCGCCCGAGTCGTTGGTGAGAAACATACGGCAGGCGGCAGCCAGGTCGATGAACTCGCGGAGGGTCGTCTCTCCCGCGAGATTGCGGGCTTCCAGGTGCGACCGCCGGAGCAGGTCCGCAACCTCCTCGCAGAGGGGCCGTTCCGCTGCGGAGCCGAAGACCAACACCGCAGCGGACAACGACGTCAACGCCCGCGCCACTTCGGCGAAACGCTCCGGCAGCCATCGCTTGGCGTTGCCATAGGCCGCGCCGGGGCTGATCCCGATCACCGGTCCACGGATGCCCAGCGCGGCAAGCTGCGCCAGGCCCGATTCGCGCGCCAACTCCAGGCCGCCGAGCCGGATGGCATCGGCCTTCGGGAATCGCTCCATCATGCCGGCGCGGCGCAGAAGCTCGAGGTAATAGAAACGCTCATGGCGCGGGATGTCGCCGGGTTCGGGAACCGGGATTGCCTGCGTGAGCAGCAGACCGCGGCCATCGCGGTTATACCCGATACGTTCGGGGATGCCCGCGAGCCACGCCAGGAGCGCGGCGTCGAAGGCATTTTGCAGCAGGATGGCGCCATCGAATCGCTCGCGGCGAAGTCCCGCTGCAAACTCGCGTTTGGCCCGCAGTCCCTTCTGCGCGGTGTAAGGAATGACGCGGTCAATCGAAGTTTCGCGCGCATACAGATCGGCCACCCACGGACGCGCCACGACGGCGATGTGCGCATGCGGAAAGACCCACCGGATGGCGCGGATCGCGGGCAGGGACATGACCGCATCGCCCAGCCAATTGGTGGCGCGCACCATAACCCGCGACATGGAGGATGGGTTGAAAGCCACTCCCCTCAGCATATCCTGCCGTGGGACAGGCCTCCCGGCCTGTCACCGATTGAACGGCACTTCGTTGATCCAGTGAAAGCCCCGGCTCCAGCAGAAACTTCGAAGTATCGATCTTCCGCATGCTGATCGAAAGCGCCTCATTCCCGAGCGTGCCCTCCAGGAGCACGTGATCCGCATCCGGTCGCGTGTAGGTAAAAACATTCTTGGGATTCTTCGTTCCGCTCTGGGAAAGAGTGACGGTGTTACACGCCCTTCCCTGCCGCTTCCCCGCTCCCCCCGCTGACCACCCAGCCATCCGCGAGCTGAATGATGCGGTGGCCATACGCCGCATTGGCTTCCGAGTGGGTCACCTGCACGATCGTGGTCCCTTCGTCATTGAGCTTCTTGAACAGCTCCATGATCTCCTTGCCCTGGCCGGAATGCAGGTTGCCGGTGGGCTCGTCCGCCAGGATCAGCTTGGGGTGCGCGATCACCGCTCGCGCCACCGCCACCAACTGCTG
This sequence comes from Bryobacteraceae bacterium, assembly GCA_041485845.1. Taxonomy (GTDB): domain Bacteria; phylum Acidobacteriota; class Terriglobia; order Bryobacterales; family Bryobacteraceae; genus OMOG01. The sequence continues at coordinate 1,973 of JBGPKH010000375.1, read as the reverse complement.
CTGGCCGCCCGAAAGCTGGCTCGGATAGAGATCGCGCTTGCCCACGATGTGGAACCGGTCGAGCGTGTCGCACACCATCGACGCGCGCTCCGATCCTTTCACGTTGCGGTAAGAGAGCGGAATGTCGAGGTTCTCGTACACCGTCAGGTTGTCGATCAGGTGGTAGCTCTGAAAGACGAACCCGATGTACTTCTTATTCAACTCCGCGCGGTCCTTCGGCTTCATGCGGTGAACCATGTGGTTGACGAACTCGAATTCGCCGGTCCACGCGCCGTCCAGCATGCCCAGGATGCTCAGCAGCGTCGATTTGCCGGCGCCCGAAGGCCCCATGATGGTGACGAACTCGCCCTCTTTGATTTCCACGTTGATGCGGCGCAGCACATAGCTCCGGCCGTAGCCGCCTTCATAAAACTTCTCGAGATTGCGAAGTGTGATCATGTTTTGTCCTATTCATGCCGCAGGGCCACCACGGGATCGAGCGCCATGGCCCGCCGCGAAGGCAGATAACTGGCAGCCAGCGCCACTCCTCCCAACATCACGGAGATCAGCGCGAACGTGAATGCGTCCGTCGCCTTTACGCTGTAGAGCATGGTAGCCATTAGCCGCGTCAGCGCGAACGCCGCGGCCAGTCCCGCCGCGATTCCGTAAGCCGCCAGCCGCGCTCCCTGCCCTACTACCAATTTGAGCACGTCGTTCGGCTGCGCGCCCAGCGCCACGCGAATTCCGATCTCGTGGGTCCGCTCGCTGACGTCGCAAGCGATCACCCCGTAGATTCCCACCGACGCCAGCACGAAGGCGATGACCGCAAAGGCGCCCAGCAACACCGCGTTGAACCTGGCTCCCCCGATGGCGCGCTCCGCCACGTCTGTCATGAGCCGCATGTCCGTCGCCGGCTGGTCCGGATCGATCCGGTGCACTTCCCGCTGCATCGCGGAGGCCAGCGAGAGCGGCGGCGGCCCGGCCGTCCGCACCGCCACCACCATCGTCAGGTAAGGCAGTTGCGGGTACGGTCCGTAGATCGTCGGCCATTCCTCGCCCTCTATCTTGTCCTGCTTCACGTCCCCTACCACTCCGACGATCTCGGCTGCCCTTCCGTTAGCCACCATCAGCCGCCGACCCACGGGGTTGCCCTCCGGCCAGAAGCGCCGCGCCAGCGTTTGGTTCACGATCACCAGGGTCAGCGACTGTGCGGTGTCCGCGGCCGTGAACCCGCGTCCCGCAATCAGCGGGATGCCCATAGTGCCGAAATACGCAGGAGTCACTGCCCGCAGCAGCCCGATCGGCCGCTGGTCGGGCGGCGGAGCGGGGCGGCCTTCCACCCAAAATGGCAAGCCGTCCCACAGCACGGTGAGCGGCAGCGAGCTCACCGCGCCTACCGAGCGCACCCCCGGCAGAGTGGCAATCCGATCCATCATTTGCTGGAAGAACGCGATTCGCCGGTCGACGGCCGCATTGCGTCCGCCCGCCAGCGGCAGCCGGAAAGTGAGCAGGCCCGACGGCTGGAACCCGGGGTCCGCCGTGCGCAATCGAACAAAGCTGCGAATCAACAGCCCGGCTCCGATCAGCACCACCACGGCCAGCGCCACTTCCGTGACTACCAGCGCATTGCGCGCCATTCGGCCTCGCCTTCCGGCGGTGCCGCTGCGTCCTCCTTCGGTCAGCGACATATTCAAGTGAAGGCCCGAGACCTGGATTGCGGGGGCCATCCCGAAGAGCGCACCGGTGACCACCGAAGCGGCCAGGGCAAACAAAAACAGCCGCATGTCCAGGCGAGCCTCCGCCAGCCTGGGAATGCTCGCCGGCGCCAGCCGTTCCAGCAGCACCATTGCGCCGCGCGCCAGCAGCAGCCCGAACATGCCGCCCGCCAGAGCCAGCCGGATGCTCTCCGCCAGCAGTTGCCACACGATGCGCCCGCGGCTCGCTCCCAGCGCCGCCCGGATGGCCATTTCCCTGCGCCGGATCGCGCCGCGGGT
>JBGPKH010000374.1:0-8661 GCA_041485845.1 Bryobacteraceae bacterium | reverse complement strand
GGCGCTTGGCGCGGCGGCCTCCTTCCGCTCGAGGTGGTCCGGCGCCATGGACTGCTGGTTGCGGTGCCTGGTGGGCTCTTGGGTCTGGGCATTGGTCTCGGTGGCTCCGCCCAAAGCTGCCGCGCGACTCTGTTTGGCCAGGCCGAAGTCCAGCAGCTTGATTCCGGACTTGGTAACGAGAATATTGGCGGGCTTCAGGTCGCGGTGGATGACGCCTTTGCGGTGCGCGGCGTCGAGGGCGTCGCAGATCTGGGCGGCGTACTTCAGGGCCTGGTCCAACGGCAGCGGACCTTTGAGCGTCTGACCCTCGATGTACTCCATGACGAGGTAGTTCGGACCGACGTCATGGAGCGTGCAAATGTTGGGGTGATTGAGCGCGGCTACGGCGCGAGCTTCACGCTCGAAGCGCTCGTTGAACTGCTCGCGGGCGACTTTGAGCGCCACGATGCGGTCCAGGCGCGTGTCGCGGGCTTTGTAGACCTCGCCCATGCCGCCGGCGCCGATGGCCGCGAGGATCTCGTAGGGACCGAGGCGGCTGCCGGTGGAGAGAGGCATGTGGTTTAGAGATTCTGCTCCAAGTATACTAGCGGCCATGCATGAGGAAAAGAAGGCCCATGGGTTTTCCAGACGCGGCATGATACGCGCCGCGCCCTTCGTGCCGTTGGCCGCAATCAGCGCCGCGGCTCCAGCGGCCGAGTCCGCTTTTTCGCCGTCACAACTTCGTCTCATCGAAGCACTGGTTGACCGGCTGATTCCCAGCGACGAGAGTGGCCCCGGGGCCCGCGAGTGCGGCGTGGCGGTCTATATCGGCCGTTCCTTCGGCGGCGCTCTTTCCGGCGAGAAGACGGCATTCACAGCCGGACTCGCAGCCACCGACGCACTGGCGCGGGGCCGGCACGGCGCCGCCTTCGCCGAATTGGACGCGGCGAAGAAGGACGAATTGCTGACCTCGATGGAGAACAATGAAGCCGCGGGCTTCGCGCCGGACTCGCGGACGTTCTTTAACCGGGTGCGGCAACTCACGCTGGAAGGCATGTTTGGGGATCCTTTTTATGGAGGCAACCGGGGCTTCGCCGGCTGGGACCTGATCCGTTACCCGGGCCCGCGGATGGCGGTCTCGGCCGACGACCAGAAACTGCGGGAACCCATCAAACCGTTGCGTACCTCGGCACATGGAGGACGTCATGGCGGTTAGGATGAAGCCCGTGGACGTGGCGGTGATCGGACTGGGCGGGGCGGGGGGCGTGGCGGTGCTGCCGCTGGCGCGCGCCGGCCTCAAGATTGCGGCGCTCGAAGCGGGAACGTGGATCGACCCGCGCAGCTTCCGTCCCGACGAGATCCACAACAACGTGCGCGGCTGGCCATCGTCCGTGCAAAAGGCCAACCGCGAGGTCCCTACGGTTCGCCGCAGCCCGGCGTCCCCTACCCTGCCGCGCGCGGCGGTGCATCCCATGATGAACGCGGTGGGTGGAACCACGCTTCACTATTGGGCGCAGAGCTGGCGGCTGAATCCCTGGGATTTCCAGCCGCTCACGAAAGCCCGTGAGCGATACGGCCCCGGCGCCATTCCGGTGGGATCGACTTTGGAAGACTGGCCGCTCACCTACGACGAGCTGGAGCCGTATTACGACCTGGTGGAGCGTGAAATCGGGGTTTCCGGGAAGGCCGGCAACGTCCAGGGCACGCTCGACCCGAAGGGCAACGTATACGAGGGGCCGCGCCAGCGGGAGTATCCCATGCCGCCATTGCGCAGCACCGGATTCACCGAGCACATGGCCCAGGCCGCGAAACAGCTTGCATGGAAGCCGTTTCGCCCGCCGGCCGCCATCAACTCGGAGGAATACCAGGGCCGTCCGGCCTGCGTCTTTCATGGCTATTGCAGCCGCGGCGGGTGCCACATCAGCGCCAAAAACTCGACCGCCGTCACCACCATACCGGAAGCGCTGAAAACCAAGAACCTGACGGTCTTCGACCGCGCTCATGTGACACGCATCGCCACCGGAGCGGACGGACGGGTCACGGGGGTCCACTACTTGCGCAACGGCACGGAGCATTTCCAGCCGGCGCGCGTGGTTCTGCTGGGTTCGTACACCTACGAAAACACGCGGCTCCTGTTGCTCTCGCAATCGAAAGCCTGGCCGCGAGGCTTATCCAACAATCACGGGCAAGTGGGCAAACATTATTTCGGCCATTGGGTGTCGTACGGCGCCGGCGGCGTCCTCGGACTGTTCCCTTTCGACCTGAACGTCTGGTACGGAACGCCGGCGCAAGGCATGGTGGTGGACGAGTGGGCCGACGACAACTACGACCATACGGGCCTGGGTTTCATCGGCGGCTCCAATCTGCACGTGTTCAACGAAATGCATCCCATCCAGGCGGCCGGGATGGACACCTTCGGGCGCGCGCCGGCGTGGGGCTCGCGCTGGAAGGCATTCGTGCGCGAAAACGCCGCCCGCTGGAACGCGGCACACATCCAGACATCCAGCTTTCCGTATGAAGACAACTTCCTCGACCTGGATCCGGCGGTGAGAGATCCGCTGGGCGATCCGGTGTGCCGGATTACCTGCGGTCCCAAAGAGAATGAGTTGCGCGCCGTCGAATTCGCTCAGAAGAAGATGGAGCAGTGGTATCTGGCGGCGGGCGCGATCCAGGTGGTGCGCCGTCCGATGAGTCCGCCGGGGGTTTCCACGCATGCGTACGGCGGAACGCGGATGGGCGACAACGCCGGGACGAACGTGGTGAATCGCTGGGGCTTCTCGCATGAAGCTCCGAATCTTGGGGTCCTCGGAGCATCGGTGATGGGAACCAGCGGCGCGCGCAATCCCACGCTCACGGTTCAGGCGCTTTCCTGGCGGACGGCGGAGCATCTGGTGAAGAATTGGAAGTCGATTGCGGCGTGAGGCCGGCCGCGTCTGAACGGACCTGTCTCAACTCAAGTGCGATGGCCGATTTGGCGCCGGGACGGCGAGCCGCTGGCGCCGATACTTCGAGGCGATGTAGTCGATCAGCGTGTCGATCCCGGTTACTATCTTTGGCGTCCCGACTTGCGTGATGAGGGAGACGACCATTTGGTAGAACTGGCGGTCGCGGGAGGCGCATCGGCGATTGTGGCCTGCGACTTCCGTTCCTCCGATCTCCGTTTTCCGGAGATAGGCTTCTTGGCGCCCGGAGAATTTCTCAAGGAGTTGTCATGAGAACACTGACGATTCGAATTCCCGAAAGCAAGCACGCGCGTTTGCGCAGCCTCGCGAAGGCCAGGGGCATCAGCATCAACCGCCTGATGGACGAATTGGCGACACTTGCGCTGGCGCAACACGACCGAAACGCGATTCCGGGCGTTGGCCGGGCGGGGATCGAAACGCAAAGGCTTGGCCTTACTCGACAAACTGGAGCGCGCCTTTGCCAGGTAGCCAGGTCGCGGAGCGCTGCGAAGCAATCGGACCGGAAAGTCATCTTTTCAGCCCGGCGGTCCAGTTCAGCACGACTGTGATGGGATTGGGCGCGGGGTCGCCGATTTCCGTGTTGACGAGGAAGCGCTGGCCATCGCGAGTGGGCACATAATGCGTGCGGAGGGCATCCACGCCCGCGGGCACGCGCGTCTGGAACAGGGGCTTGGGAACGCCAAACGATGGACCCGGGCCAACCGGCACGGCCATCAGCTTCCGGTCCTCGGAAAGGTAGTAGATCTCGCGCCCGTCGCCGCGCCACCGCGGTTCGTATCCGCCGTTGGTCGAAACCGTCCACTGCCGGTCGGACTTCGGAAGGGCCTGGACATAGACTTCATATCTGCCGGTCTCGTTCGAACCGTACGCGATGAGCCTGCTATCGGGAGAAAAGTTGGCGTGAATCTGGTTGGCCGCCGAGCTCAGATATCTGACCGGCTTGGCATTGCGGTCGAGGGGTGACAGCCAAAGGTCGTAGCCGGACGCGGGGTCCGTGACCATGTAGGCGATATACTGCCCATCGGGAGACCAGTCGGAGGGAACCACTTGTAACGCATATCCCGCAGTGCGTACCGCCGCGGCAGTCAGCACTGGCTCTTCATTGCCGCCGCCAAAAGCGCTCTTCTGGTAAAGCTCGAGCAGCCCTCCCCGATTCGTCCGATAAACAATCCGTGCGCCATCCGGCGACCAGACCGGGTTAGCGTTGAGTGCCGGCCCGGCGCTAAGCCGGAATGTGCTGCCCCGCAGCAGGTCCGTCAGCCAGATATCGGTGCTGCCCGTTTTCAGGTTGACCAGCGTCGCGGCCAGGCTTTTCTCTTCGGGAGAAAGACGGAAGTCGGTGTAGTCGCCGTCCGGCGAAGGCGAATTGCGCGCGTTGCCCGAGCGATCGAACCAGGTCAGGCGGCCCAACCGCAACGAGGCGCTGTCGTAGGCCAGGATGCCGGTGGGGGAGGCGGACACGGCGCTCTCGCCGGCGGTCGAACGGCCCGCCCGCTCCGCCACGGTAAAGGGCTGGCCCGCGAGCTCAAGACGGCCGGCGTCGAAATCCTGTCCCAGAAGTGTGTCACCGTCCACCCAGAGCAGATAGCCTGGCGAGGCATAAACAGCGCCCGAATCGATGCGAACGAGACGTTTCTTGGTCTTTCCATCCAGGGACCCCACGTAAGTGCCACGCTGTTCGGCCAAGCCACTTCGCACCGTGAAAAGGAAATGGCGGCCATCGGGCAGAAAATAGGGAAACCGGTGCGATCCCTCCCGGCGGGCAACGTCCAGTTGCGTTACAGGGGCGAACGGTCCACCCGTCGAATGAACCCGATGAATCGACGCACTTCCAGACCCGCACAGGATCGTGCCGTCCGGGCCCCACGTCGCGCCGAAGGAATCTGAGAAGCCTTCGGCGATCACTTGCACGGCCCCACCACCAGCGCGGACCTTCTTGAGCTTCCCCTCGGCGAAAAAGCCAATCCACAGGCTGTCGGGAGACCAAAATGGCCGGATACCGTCTTCGGTTCCCGGCAGTGGGCGGGCAGCCACCTCCTCGATGGACCGCTGCCAGAGCATCCCTCTTGCTCCGGCGGCAGCGGCGGCAAACACTAGCGTACGGCCATCCGGGGAAAGCGCGAACTGCGGCACGGGGACCGTGACGTCAATGCTGCGGCCAAAAGCGTTGCCGTCAGGAGGGTAGACGGCGAAACGCACGAGCTCACCCTGTTGCCGCCCACGCCACGGCGCGAGCATCGACAACGCGGCCAGCAGTGCTGCCGCCGCGATCCATCCGGCCCGCGCCCGCCCCGCGCTGCGCCTGGGCGCGGCGGCCGCCGCGGACGGAGGGCCGGACTCAGCAACCCACTGCAGTCCGGCTTTCAGATCGCGCGCCGTTTGCCAGCGATCGTCGGGATGCTTGGCGAGACAGCGGTGCAGCACCCGATCGAGCGCCGCGGGAGCGACATCCGCGACCGAAGGCGGCGCGCGCTCCATAATGGCGGCGATGACGCTGGCCGGAGAGGAGCCTTCGAAGGGGCGCTTGCCGGTGAGCATTTCGTAGAGCACCAGGCCGAAGGAGAAGAGGTCGCTGCGCGCGTCGGCGTCCTTGCCCTCGAGCTGTTCCGGCGCCATGTATTGCAGGGTGCCGAGCATGGTGTGCTCTTTGGTGAGGGCTATCGTCTCGGTGGCGCCGCCCATGGCTGCCGCGCGGCTCTGTTTGGCCAGGCCGAAGTCCAGCAGCTTGATTCCGGATTTGGTAACGAGAATATTGGCGGGCTTCAGGTCGCGGTGGGTGACGCCTTTGCGGTGCGCCGCGTCAAGCGCATCGCAGATCTGGGAGGCGTACTTGAGGGCTTGATCCAATGGCAGCGGACCCTCGAGCGTTTGCCCCTCGATGTACTCCATGACGAGGTAGTTGGGGCCGACGTCGTAGAGCGTGCAAATGTTGGGGTGATTCAGCGCGGCTACGGCGCGAGCCTCACGCTCGAAGCGCTCGTTGAACTGCTCGCGGGCGACTTTGAGCGCCACGATGCGGTCCAGGCGCGTGTCGCGAGCTTGGTAGACCTCGCCCATGCCTCCAGCGCCAATGGTCGCGAGGATCTCGTAGGGACCGAGCCGGCTGCCGGTTGAGAGAGGCATGTGGTTTAGAGATTCTACTCCAATTGCGCCGCCAGCGCTATGGCAAGCGGTGATAGCACCGGTGCTATCATAATTGTGGTGAGATTGCCGACGATTGTGGTGGATACCAATGTACTAGTGGGCGCCATGACGGGAAGGGCGGGGCACAATCGCCAGGTACTGCGCGCCTGTTTCGAGGATCGAGTGAAGCCTATCGTGGGTGAGGCTTTGTTCCTGGAGTACGAGGAAGTATTGGAGCGGAAAGCGATCTTCCGCAAGTCTCCGTTATCCGCCGCAGAGCGCCGCCAATTGTACGAAGCGTTCCTGAGCGTTTGCGAATGGGTTCACGTCTACTATTCCTGGCGGCCCAACTTACGCGATGAGGGAGACAACCATTTGGTTGAACTGGCGGTGGCGGGAGGCGCATCGGCGATTGTAACCAACAACGTTGGGGACTTCCGATCCGCCGATCTCCGTTTTCCGGAGATACGCGTCTTAGCCCCTGGAGATTTTCTGAAGGAGTTGTCATGAGCACACTGACGATTCGAATTCCCGAAAGCAAGCACGCGCGTTTGCGCAGCCTCGCGCAAGCCAGGGGGATCAGCATCAACCGCCTGATGGACGAGTTGGCGACTCTGGCGCTGGCGCAACACGATGTCGAAACGCGATTCCGGGGGTTGGCCGGGCGAGGATCGAAACGCAAGGGCTTGGCCTTACTCGACAAACTGGACCGCGCCTTTGGCAGGTAGCCAGGCCTTACGCTTCCTGCTGGAGCGGCGTCACGGGGTCCAAAAACATCCAGCAGACAATCCCCAGCAGGTACACGCCGGCTGCGACGTAGAAGATGGGATTCCAATCGTTCTTAGTGTAAGCCAGGATGTGGCCGTTCACCCAGGGGGCGAGCGCGCCGCCGAAGTTGCCCCACATGTTCATCGAGCCTGAGAGCGTACCGGCGTACTTGCCGCCGACGTCCATGGCGGTGGCCCACGCACCGGGCATCACGAGGTCGTTGGAGAAGCTCGCGACGCCGATCGCGATCATGGCGAGCGTGGGGTCGTTCACCTTGGTGGAAAGCAGCAGGAAGCCGCTGGCGCCGGCGAACCCGATATAGGCCATGAGGCGGCGGGTCTGCGCCACGCTGCCGGTGAGGCGGGTCAAGGGTCCGGCGGCGAGGAAGCAGGCCGGATTCCCCAGGCCGCCGAACAGCAGTGGAATCACGCTCAGCCAGGCGGTGTTCAGGTTCTCCAGGTGGCGGCCCTCGCGCAGATAGGTCGGCAGCCAGGTGAGATAGAAATACCATCCATACGAGAGACAGAAATACTGCCAGCACAGCATCCACACCTGCCGCGACCGCAGGAACACGCCCCACGGTACGTTGCCATGTCCGGACGCCATCTTGGCGCTGTGCTGCAACAGGTCGCGCTCGGCCTGGTTCATCTTGGGATGCTGCAACGGGTCGTCGCGATACCAAAAGTAAAACACGATGGCCCAGATCACGCCCAGCGAACCGAACAGCTCGAACGAGTGTCGCCATCCCACCCACGCGATCACCATGGCGACCAGCGGCGGGGTGAAGGCGCCGCCCCAGCGCGCGCTCAGCCACATGATGCTCTGCGCGCGCACGCGCTCCTTTTCCGGCAGCCAGGTGGTGAAGGCCTTGGTCAGGTTCGGAAAGCAGCCCGCCTCGCCCGCGCCGAACAGGAAGCGCGTCACGATAAGGGAGCCGTAGCTCCACACCCATCCCGTCGCGGCCGTGAAAAACGACCAGGCCAGCACAATCCGCATCAGCACCTTGCGCGGCCCCATGACGTCGCCCAGATAGCCGCCGGGCACCTCGAAGAGCGCGTACGCCAGGATGAAGGCGGAAAACACCTTGCCCATCTGGACGGCGTCGAGCCCCAGGTCCTTACGCATCGAGAGCGCCGCGAAGGAGATGCAGACGCGGTCGACGTACGTAATGATCGCCAGGGTGACCGCGAAGACGATCACCCAGTAGCGGACCCGGGTCGGACGTTCGGTGATTTTGGGGACGGGAGCCCTGGAAGCCATAGTCTCGCATCACATCACTATTGGGGGTAAGAATGCAAATCGACGCCTCTTGTATAATGGCTCCCATGTGAGCGCGCCCGAGAGCATCGCACATTATCGGATCACCGGAAAGCTCGGCCAGGGCGGCATGGGCGAGGTCTACCGCGCCACCGACACTAAGCTGGGGCGCGACGTCGCCATCAAAGTTCTGCCCGCCAATGTTTCCGAGGATACGGCGCGCATGGCTCGCTTCGAGCGCGAAGCGCAGTTGCTGGCGGCGCTCAATCATCCCAATATTGCGTCGATCTACGGGATCGAGCAGGGCGCGCTCATCATGGAGCTGGTCGAGGGCGACGACCTGAAGGGGCCTTTGCCGGTCGATACGGCGCTGAACTACGCTCGGCAGATCGCGGAAGCGTTGGAAGCCGCGCACGACAAAGGAATCGTCCATCGTGACCTGAAGCCGGCCAACGTGAAGGTTACGCCGCAGGGCGTGGTGAAAGTTCTCGACTTTGGATTGGCGGCGGTAGTCCAGGGCTCGGCTTCGATGGCCGGGGATGCCGCGAATTCGCCAACGTTGACCATGCGG
>JBGPKH010000373.1:0-8665 GCA_041485845.1 Bryobacteraceae bacterium | reverse complement strand
GCCGTCAGGCGGTGCTCGAAGTTGGCTTTCTTCTTTTCCTTGGCGGCCGGCAGATAAGGAATTTCGCCGCCTTCCACCACTCCCGGACCGCCGGGTTCGGCGCCGATCGCCCCCAGCGCGATCACCGTGCCCGGCCGCGAGGCATGATCCTGCAAATCCCAATTCGCGGTGTTCATGGCCTGCCAGATGCCGCTCAAGTTCGGCTTTCCATCCGGCAATCGCGGGATCCTGCCCGCCGGCTGGCCGAAGAGGCCCGCCACCATGACGCTCGTTGCAACCACACATCCCCGAAACAGCATCTAATCTTTTCTCCCCACTCTCTGTGCCGATCCCCTGAGTGTTATCAGACTCATGGCGCGGAGTCAAGTGCCGCTATGAATCGAACGCGATCAGCCTTCCTGACACAATCAACCCGGCCCACAACAACAGCGAGATCGCGGCGGCCAGCTTCGCCTGCCCGGTCACCGCGGCGTCGAGCCTGGCCGGATTCTCGTAAACTCCCGCGCGAAAGACCAGCGCATGCACGCCCACGAGCGCGAAGAGCGCCATCTTGACCCAAAACGCGGGGCTTCGATACAGCTTTTGCGGTTCCGCCCAAGCCAGCAGCAAACCGCTGGCCACCACCAGCACAAACCCGAGCTGCTTCCACGGGCGGAACTGCTCCACCAGGTCCGACACACGCCTTCGCTGCATCGCCCACCCTAGCAAGCGCAGATCGGTTGCCAGCAGCATTCCGCCAAAAAGTGCGATCCCCAGGAGATGAATCCCGCCAATAATCGGATAGGGCAGAGCTCCCTCTCGGATCGTGGTGCTGAGATCTGTGCTCTCGATCCACTCGAGCGTCGAAACGATAGACATAAAGGCTCCCATCCTTCTAAACGAACGCGATCATTCGTCCGCCCGCCACCACCGCGGTCCACAGCGCCAGAGACACGCCGCCCGCCAGCTTGGCCGCAATCGGCGAGACCTCGGACCTCGTCGCTCTGCGATGGATGGTGTAATGGAAAAGCAAAGCCACCATCAGGCAAGTCATCTTGAATTGAAACGACGGGTTGTAGTGGTATCTCACGGCATCCGCCGAGAACATGAGCGGCCCCGTGATCAACATCACCGCGAAGCCCAATAGTGTCCACCGTTCAAGATCCGCCGCGAGCTCCGCAGCCGTCTGGCGGCGCATTCCCCATCCAAGCAGACGGAGGTCCACAATAGCGATGGTTCCGATCGATAAAGCGAATCCCATGAAATGGAGGCTCTGGACCACCGGAAAAGCCCATTCCGGACCGTTCATCGCATTCGCCCAGGGACTGGTGGTCAGCCATTCAAAAAAAGACAAAGCAGACATGGTGAGTCAAAGTTTACCGCGTTTTGCGACAGGTAGGACAGGCCTCCTGGCCGGTCCCGCTGTCGCCATCTGATAAACTGGTTCAACGCAAGGGCAGATATACCGATGAAAAACCCGTTCTTCACACTCCCCCTTCTCGCCGCAATCCTTCTCGCGAATAACGCCCCGTGCCAAACCCAGCCGCCGGCCGCCAAAACGGCCCCCGGGAAGCCGCGCGATCTCGCGGAGGTGAAGCCCGAAACGGCAGGCTTCTCGTCCCAGCGCCTCGAGCGCCTGCACGCCGTCTTGCAGAAGAGGGTGGACGAAAAGCAACTCCCCGGCATGGTCACCGTTTTGGCGCGCCACGGCAAGATCGTCGACTTCCAGACCTACGGCAAGAAAGACCTCGCCGCCGGCGCCGCGATGGACAAGGAGACCATCTTCCGTATCTACTCGATGACCAAGCCCGTCACCGGCGTGGCCATGATGATCCTTTACGAGCGGGGAAAATGGAGTCCGCAGGATCGCATCGCGAAGTACATTCCCGAATTCGCCCACCTGAAGGTCATCAAGGGCATGGACGCGAATGGCCAACCCACTCTCGAAGACCCGGCCCACGCCCCCACCATGGCCGAGCTGATGAGCCACAACGCCGGATTCACCTACGGAATTTTCGGCGCCACGGGCGTGGACAAGATGTATCGCGACGCCAACGTCCTGGGCTCCGCCAATTTGCAGCAAATGATCGACAAGCTCGCCAAAATTCCGCTGCTCTACCAGCCGGGAACGAAATGGGTGTACAGCGTTTCGGTGGATATCCAGGGCTACATCGTCGAAAAGCTCTCCGGCAAGACCCTCGGCGAATTCATGCGTGAAAATATCTTCCAGCCGCTCACCATGAAGGACACATCTTTCCACGTATCCGAGGACAAGCGCAGCCGCTTCGCTCCACTGTATGCGATGAATGCCAAGGGCGAGCTGGCCATCTCCGGCGGGGGCAACCTCGCGCTCGACTACGCGAAAGAGCCGGGGATGCCGTCGGGCGGCGGCGGCCTCACCTCCACCACTCGCGACTATCTGCGTTTTTCCCAGATGCTGCTCAACGGCGGCGAGCTGGAGGGCGCCCGCATCCTCGCGCCCTCGTCCATGGCCCTCATGCGCACCAACCGCTTATCCCCCGCGATCCTCAACAGCCGCGAGTACGGCATCGGCTTCTTCCACATCAGCCCCGGCTTCGGCTTTGGCTTCGACTTCGGCGTCTACACCGACCCCGGCTTCATCAGCCACACCGTAGGCCAAGGCACTTTCACGTGGGGCGGCGCCGCCGGTACCTGGTTTTGGATCGATCCGTCAAGCGACCTCGTCTTCGTCGGCATGGTCCAGCGCATCATCGACGCCAACAGCCCCGACATGGACACCATCTCCCACGAATCGGTCTACCAGGCCCTGGTGAGCCCCGAGAAATAGGGAAATAGCAATGGGACAGGCCTCCTGGCCTGTCTACCGCCGCTCTGCTCTTGGCGCACCTGCCCCGTTCGTTGCAAGTGCGAATGGCTCAATGTGTGGCGGCGCTTTCGCCGCTGATAGCTGAAAGCTCCGCCTGCCAGATTTTGGTTGTTGCTGCGACTGTCAGTCGGCTCCAGTCGTCATTGTTACTGGTAAGGCGTATAAATCCTTCGAATGGCTGTCCGGTTTTGGGACGCCCTCACTCTACCGCCATCCGGCCCGCCCTGCTCCGCCGCTGCCGGGCCGTACAGAGCAACTTCCCGCCGGCCACGACACCCACCACCACCAGCCCTTCGATCGCGTACCGCCACGCATTGTCCGGAAGCACGGTGCGCACCACAAATGGGTCGGTCAGTATCATCTCGCTGCCCACCTTGCCCAGGATCGCGGCGCCCAGGTAGATCGTCGCCGGATACCGGTCCATCAGATCTGCCAGCAGGTTGCTCGAGAAGACCACGAACGGAATACTCACGCACAGGCCGAAAACGATCAGACCCAGGTGATTCTTCGACGCGCCCGCGATGGCCAGGATGTTGTCCGTGGACATCGTCAGGTCCGCCACCACGATGTACCAGATCGCCTGGTAGAAGCGCGTGGGCGCCGGCGTCGCGTCCGGCGGATCGCTCGCGTCCACCAGCACTTTGAACGCGATCCACACGATGAACACCCCGCCCGCCACTTGCACGTACTCGATGGTCAGCAGCCGCGCGGCAAACCAGGTCAGCCCGATGCGCAACACCACCGCGGCCCCCGCCCCGCCGGCAATGCCGATGCGCCGCTCGCGCCGCGGCAGCGAACGCACCGCCATGGCGATCACCAGCGCATTGTCGCCGGCCAGCAGAAGGTCGATCAGGACGATCGAGAGCCCGCTCAGCAGGAAGTGCATGGAACCCGCCCCACCCACGCCTTCGTGCGGCGGAAATACTTCTGCGCCGTGCGCGCGTCCTTCAGGATCTGCGCCTTCAACGCTTCCGGAGTTTCGAACCTGCGCTCGTCGCGCACGCGCCAGAGAAACTCCACGCGAATTCGGCGCGGCGGCTCGCCCGCCAGCGGATCGAGCAGAAACGTCTCAATCGAGAGCTCCTCGCTCTGCCCGAACGTCGGACGGTACCCCACGTTGGTGATGGAATTCCAACGCGCGGCGCTCTCCAGATCTTGCGTTTGCGTCACGTAGACCCCCCGCGCGGGAATCATCTCGGCGGTGGTTTTGAGATTGAGAGTCGGCACCGTCTGCTTGGAACCCACGCCGCGTCCGCTCACCACCTGGCCTTCGAGTGCGTAAGGACGTTGCAGGAGTCGCGCCGCGAGCGGCGCCCGTCCCGCCTGAATCAGCTCGCGAATCCCGCTGCTCGACACCACGCGTCCGCGGCACATCACCGCGGGCACAATCACCGTTTCGAAACCGAACCGCTGTCCCAATTCCGCCAGCACCTGGATATTGCCCGCCTGGCGATGGCCGAATCGGAAGTTGTCGCCCACCAGCACCGCGCGCACGCCCAACCGCTCGACCAGCAGCCGGCGCACGAACTCCTCCGCGGAAAGCAGCGCCACATCGCGCGTGAATGGCAGGATCAGCACCTGCTCGATGCCCTCCTCCCGCATCAGCTCCGCGCGCCGATCGGGTGAAGTCATCAGCTTGGGCGCGCGTTCCGGCGCCACCACGCGCGTGGGATGCGGATCGAAGGTCAGGACCGAAGCCTTCCAGCTTCGCTCATCCGCCAGCGCCTTGAGGCGCCGCAGAATCCGCCGGTGGCCGAAATGCACGCCATCGAAATTGCCGATGGTGAGCGCGCTCGGACCGAAGTTTGCGGGCGCCTCTTCCATGCTGCGGTAGATCGTCATGACACCTCGATCTCGAGACCGTCGTACGCCAGCCGCACCTGCGGCGGCAGGAGGCTCTCCGCGCGCTGGTGCTCCAGGTCATGACAGATGTGCGTGAGGAAGACCCGCCGCGCGCCCAGCTTGCCGGCCGTTTTGACGGACTGCTCCACCGTGGAATGCGTCGGATGCGGCTTGTAGCGCAGCGCATCGAGGAACAGCACATCCAGGTCGTGCAACTGTTCCATGGAAGCCTCGGGAATGTCGCTATGGTCCGTCAGGTAGGCCGCGGAACCGAAGCGAAATCCGTAGATCGTCTGCCGCCCGTGCACGATGGGCACCGGCAGGAACTCCAGGCCGAAAAGCTCGATCGCCGCGCCGTCGATCAGGCGCGCATCCAGTTGCGGCACGCTCGATTCCTTCTTGACGCCGTCGAAAATGTACGGGAAGCATCGTTGGATGGCCGCCATGGTGTCCGGCGCCGCGAAGATCGGAATCTGTCCCCGTTGCCGGAAGTTGAAGGGCCGCAAATCGTCGAGCCCCATCACGTGGTCGGCGTGCGAATGCGTGAAGAGCACCGCATCCACGCGATCGATCTTCGCGCGCAGCGCCTGCGTGCGGAAATCGGGCGTGGTGTCGACCAGCACATTGTGCCCTTCGTAGCTCACCAGAACGGAAGGCCGCAGCCGGTTGTCGCGCGGGTCGGCCGACGTGCAGACGCTGCAATGGCAGCCGACCGTGGGCACGCCGACGCTGGTCCCCGAGCCAAGCACCGTGATCTTCAACGGAGGCGCCGCCATTCAGGCTTTCTGCGTTGCCGCCTTGGCGGCCTCGTCCGAGACCTGCACGAAACGGAACCGCAATTCGGTGAGCGAGTTTTCCAGCAGCCGCTGCTCCTCCAACTGGAGGTTGCCTTTGGTCTTCTCCAGCAGCACGGCCATCAGGTCGATGGTATGGCGGGCCATGTGTAGGTCCGGCTCGGCCTTCTCTTCTTCGCCGAAGTGCATCAGGCCAAGCTGCATTTCCGCCTGCGCCCGCAAAGACAGCACGATGAAGGTGAAGGACGCCGGCGGCAGCGGAATCTGGTAGTCTTCCGTGGGTTGGGCGTTCGATTCTACGTCACTCATTAGCTAACATTTTACCGCGTAGCACGGGCATACCACTCCGGTCGTGGCTCCGAACGGAGCCGCGTGGCACGGGCGCCCTCACGAAATGATGCCCTTTCTCACGGCGTAGAGGATCAGCTCCGGGACGCTGTGCAGCCCCAGCTTTTGCAGAATGTGCGTCCGGTGAGTCTCGATGGTCGTCGGGCTGACATTCAACAGGTTCGCCACTTCCTTGTTCGTGCGCCCTTCCGCCACCAGTTGCAGGATCTCCCGCTCACGGTCCGTCAGCAGATCGTAGCTGTCGTCCAGCCCGCGCCGCTCCAACTGGCGGACGTAATCCTCCTGCAAAATCCGGCTGACCTTCCGCGTCAGAAACGACCGCCCCTGCGCAACACTGCGGATCGCTTCAATCACGTCCGACCGCAGCGAATCCTTCAACAAATAACCCTTCGCCCCGGCCTTTAGCGAGCGCAACACGTAGCTTTCGTCCTGGTGCATGCTCAGGATCACGACGGCCGTCCCCGGGTTCGCGGCCAGAATCCGGCGGGTGGCCTCAATGCCGTTCATATTGGGCATCGCGATATCCATCACCACGACGTCCGGGGATTGCTCCTCCGCCAGGCGCACGCTCTCGCGGCCATCGGCGGCCTCCGCCACCACCAGCATGTCGGGCTGCCGCTCGAGCAGCGCGCGCAGGCCGTCGCGCACCACGGTGTGGTCGTCAGCCAACAGTATGCGTATGGGCATCGTGTCCGTTTTTTCGAGCGAGCTCCGTCAGCGGCAGCTCCGCCACAATCAGGGTTCCGCGGCCGGGCTGCGAATCGATCTCGATCCGGCCGCCCAGGCGCCGCACCCGCTCTTCCATGCCGAGCAGGCCCAGCCCACGCACGAAACGCGTGTCGAACCCCGCGCCGTCGTCGCGAACGCTGAATCGCACCCGCGCACCTTCCCGCTTGACGTCTACTTGCACGTTGCGGGCGTTGGCGTGGCGCGCGCAGTTGTTGACGGCCTCCTGCACCAGGCGGTAGATGCACGTCTTGTGCTCGTCCGGAAGGTCGTCGGCCGCATCGTCGGCCGAGAGGACCACGTTGAGGCCCGTGCGCTTGGTCATCTCGCGGGCGTGCCAGTTCAGCGCCGGCACCAGTCCGAAATCGTCGAGCATCGACGGGCGCAGCAGCAGGGCCAGGTCGCGCACCTCGTTCACCGTCTTCTCCGCCAGCGTGCGGACCGCGCCCAGGTGCTCCCGCACCTCCCGCAGGTCATCGGCGCATGCGGCGCTCTCCGCCTCCATCAGAATCGCGGACAGCGACTGCCCGACTTCGTCGTGAAGCTCCCGGGCCAGGGCGCGCCGCTCGTTCTCCTGCGCGCGCAGCAACTTCGCGGAGAGGTCCTGCAAATCCGCCCGCGCCCGTGTATTCTCTTCCAGACGGCGCTCCAGCTCGTGCTCCAGCCGCAGCGTGTAGCCGATGGTCAGCAGCGCCAGCAGAAGCCCCCCGGCCAGGGTGATCGCGAAGGTCGCCAGCAGATTCCGCCGCAATCCGTCCGACGAGGCGGTCAATTGTTCCTCGGCCCGATTCAGCCCGCGTTCGTTGGCGATGGCGATGCGATCCGCAATTTGCAGCATAGCGTTGCGCCGCGGCACCAGTTCCTCGTAAAAAAAGGAATCGCGCAGGCGGCGCCGTTCCTCCGGCGTCCACTCGGCCGTACGCTCCAGAACGCGCCAGTAGGCGTCGATTTCCGATTCCAGCGCCTGGAAGGTCTCACGCTCTCCGGGCGTCAGCGTTTTCGAGTAAGCGTGCAGCGCGGCCAAACTGTCCCGCTCGAGACCCGTGAGGCGCGAGGTCTGCGCCGCGACCGTCGGTTCGGGCGAAAGCAGGAAATCGCGGACGTAGGTGCCGGAAAGATAGATCTGGGCGCGAATCTGGTCGAGCGAGCTCAGCCGTTCAAAAAATGCCCGGCGGATGCGAGTCTCGTCCTTGCGGACGCGGTCGAGCGACATCAGGGTGCCCACGGCCGCCCCGATGATGCAGATCAGCAGGCCGCCAAAGCCCAGCCACAGCACCAGCCAGGGGGCTTTCGGGCGCCGCGCGCTGGCGTACCGGGACGGGATGAGTCTGCGCAAACAATTCCCCCTGCTCACAGTGTAGTCAAACCGGGGGGCCAGGACGAATCCTGTCGGGACATGATTGCATCCGGACGCGCAAGACGGTATCAAGGATATTGGAGGTTAACATGAAGAACACTCGCGAAGCGGTCTTGATCACCGTCGCGACTCTATCGATGTTTGGAGCTGGATGTGCGAAGAAGAAGGCAGCGGCAATCGTTCCGCCTTCGCCTCCGGCTCCCACGGCTACGGCCCCGAGCACTCCAGCGGCCGCCCAGCCGCGCCGCGAGGAGAGCGCTCCCGCTCCCGTCGCCGTGGCAGCGCCCAAACCCACTTACCCGGACGCGGCCACACGGGCGCGGATCGACCAGCTCCTGGCGCGGATCGAAGACGCGTACTTCGATTACGACAAGCACACCCTGCGGCCGGATGCCATCAAGGCCCTCCAGACGGATTCGGGCGAGCTGCGCGACATCCTCAAGGATTACCCCGCCTACAAGCTGACCATCGAAGGCCACTGCGACGAGCGCGGCTCCGCCGAGTACAATATGCAGCTCGGCCAGGCAAGGGCCGAATCGGCGAAGTCCTACCTGGTGCAGGTGGGGATTGCCGGCGATCAGCTCGGCGTGGTCAGCTACGGCAAGGAAAAGCCGGCCTGCAACGAGCAGGAGGAAGGCTGCTGGCAGAAAAACCGGCGCATCCACATCGTGGCGCTGGCCACCCAAAACTGAAATCTAGGTGCAATGCTGTTCACTTTGCAGCGACATGTGGGGCAGGTTGTCAACCTGCGGCCGATTGTCAATCGGCCTG
>JBGPKH010000372.1:0-8698 GCA_041485845.1 Bryobacteraceae bacterium | reverse complement strand
GTGGGTGCAGCCCGGTCACGTGGCCGGCGCGGTGACGCTGCACCTCGGTTACGGCCGCACCAAGGCGGGACGTTCCGGCACGGGCGTGGGCTTCAACCCCTACGGCCTGCGCACCGCGAAGGCCATGTGGCAGGATCACGGGCTCGACGCGCAAAAGATCGCGGGCAAGTACCCGTTTGCTTCGACGCAGGAATACTTCACCTTCGAACCCGCGCGCCACATCATCCACAAGGGCGATCTCGAAGAGTACAAGAAGGACCCCGAATCGGTGCACGAAGGCGCCGAGACTCCGCCGCGCGAGCTCACGATTTACCCAGAGTTCCAATATGAAGGCTACGCCTGGGGCATGGCCATCGACCTGAACGCCTGCACCGGGTGCGGCGCCTGCGTGGTGGCGT
Source organism: Bryobacteraceae bacterium (assembly GCA_041485845.1). GTDB lineage: Bacteria > Acidobacteriota > Terriglobia > Bryobacterales > Bryobacteraceae > OMOG01. Next base: position 8,300 of record JBGPKH010000372.1, on the reverse strand, counting down.
GCCAGGCGGAGAACAATATTGCGGTAGTGGGCAAGGACCAGGTGCGCCGCGGCCGCGAAATGCACTGGCTGCGCGTGGATTCCTATTACCAGGGCGCAATCGACAATCCGGCCATCTACAGCCAGCCGGTCCCCTGCATGCACTGCGAGGATGCTCCATGCGAGCTCGTCTGCCCCGTGCAGGCCACCACCCACAGCGCCGAAGGCCTCAACGACATGGTCTACAACCGCTGCGTGGGCACCAAATACTGCTCCAACAATTGCCCGTACAAAGTCCGCCGCTTCAACTTCTACCTGTACTCGGATTACCAGACTCCCAGCCTGAAGCTGCTGCACAACCCCGACGTCACGGTGCGCAGCCGCGGCGTCATGGAAAAATGCACGTACTGCGTGCAGAGAATCAACTCCGCCAAGATCGACGCCGAGAAGCTGGACCGCAAGGTGCGCGACGGCGAGATCCAGACGGCCTGCCAGGCTACCTGCCCCACCGAGGCCATCGTCTTCGGCGATATCAACGATCGCAACAGCCGCGTGTCGAAAATGAAAGCCGAAAAGTTGAACTACGGGCTGCTGGCCGATTTGAACACGCGGCCGCGCACCACGTATCTCGCCACCCTGCGCAACCCCAACCCGGAGATTGAGGCATAACGCGCCATGCCTGACGAACCACAGTTGGTCGAACCGCCCGCGCCGAGAGAGATCATCGCACCCGGCTATACCTTCGGCACGGTCACCGACCAGATCGCCACGGTAGTGCTCACCAGGCGGACGCCGCTGTTCTGGTTTGGCGGCTTCGCCGTGGGCCTCGCCCTGCTGCTGCTGTTTCTGTTCGCGGTGGCGGTGCTGGTCACCAGCGGCATCGGAATCTGGGGAATCCAGCGGCCCGTGATGTGGGCGTACGACATCACCAACTTCGTCTGGTGGATCGGGATCGGCCACGCCGGCACGCTGATCTCCGCCATCCTGCTGCTGCTCAACCAGCGCTGGCGCAACTCCATCAACCGCTTCGCCGAGGCCATGACGCTGTTCGCCGTGTCCTGCGCGCTCATGTTCCCCGTGCTGCACCTCGGGCGTCCCTGGCTGTTCTACTGGCTCTTTCCGTATCCCAACACCATGGGCGTGCAGCCGAATTTCCGCAGCCCGCTGGTGTGGGACGTCTTCGCGGTCTCCACGTATGCCACCGTGTCGCTGCTGTTCTGGTACGTCGGGCTGATGCCCGATCTCGCCACGCTGCGCGACCGCACGCACAGCCGTTTCGCGCGCTTCATGTACGGCATCATGGCCATGGGCTGGCGTGGTTCCGCGCGCCACTGGGCGGTCTACGAAACGGCCTCGCTGCTGCTCGCCGGCCTGGCCACGCCGCTGGTCCTCTCGGTGCACACGGTGGTGAGCTTGGACTTCACCATCGCCATCCTGCCAGGCTGGCACAGCACGTTCTTTCCGCCGTACTTCGTCGCGGGCGCCATCTACTCGGGCTTCGCCATGGTGCTGGCGCTGGCGATTCCGCTGCGCGCGGTGTATGGACTCGAAGGCCTGATCACCGACAAGCACCTGGACAACTCCGCCAAGGTGATGCTGGCCACCGGGCTGATCGTGGGCTACGCCTACATCCTGGAAGCTTTCTCCGCGTGGTATAGCGGCAACGTTTACGAGATGGCCGCCATGTGGAATCGTATGACCGGCCCCTACCGGTTCCACTACTGGACTCTGGTCTTCTGCAACATCGTGGCGCCCAACGTCCTCTGGTTCAAACGCGTCCGCGGCAAGCCGGCGTGGTTGTTCGTATCGTCGCTGGTGGTGCTGGTGGGCATGTGGCTGGAGCGTTTTGTGATCATCGTAAGCAGCCTCGCCCAGGACAACCTGCCGGCATCGTGGCGCGTGTTCCAGGCCACCCGCTGGGACTGGGCCACGTACCTCGGCACCATCGGCCTGTTCCTTTTCCTCTTCTTCCTGTTCATTCGATTGCTGCCCATGATTTCGATCTTTGAAGTCCGCACGCTTCTGCCGCAGGCCAAAGTCGAGGAGGAGGTGCATGGTTGACTAAAGGCATCTACGGCGTGATTGCCGAGTTCGATAACCCCACCGCGCTGGTGAGCGCCGCGCGCGCGGCCCGCGAGAAAGGCTACCGCAAGCTCGACGCCTATTCGCCGTTTCCTATCGAGGAACTCACGGACGCGCTCGACCTGCACAAGAACAAACTGCCGCTCATCGTGCTCATCGGCGGGATAGTCGGCGGCATCCTTGGCTACGCGCTCCAGTATTACGTGACCGTCGTCTATTTCCCTATCAACGTCGCCGGACGACCGCTCCATAGCTGGCCGGCGTACATCATCATCACCTTCGAGCTGACCATTCTGATCGCGGCGATTTCCGCGGTGCTCGGTCTGCTCGCGCTGTGCGGTTTGCCGATGCCCTATCATCCCGTGTTCAACGTGCCGCGGTTCGCGCTGGCATCGCGTAATCGCTTCTTCCTGTGCATCGAGGCCGCCGACCCGCTGTTCGATCGCGACCGCACCTGCGAGTTCCTCGAAACGCTCGAGCCGAGAGAGGTGTCCGAAGTTGCGCACTAGCAGCCCGTTGTTAGAGTCCTGGCAGGCTGAATGCCTGCCCCACCAGTGCCGCAAACTGTTGATTCGCACTGGTGGCGCAGGCGGTTCCACCTGCGTCCCACGGGCAGCTACCCTGTGGGGCAGGTTGTCAACCTGCGGCCGATTGACAATCGGCCTGCTGACACTGGTTCTCCTCCCCACCGTCGCCTGCCGCCAGGACATGCACGATCAGCCCAAATTCATCCCGCTGCGCCCCAGCGAGTTCTTCGCCGACGGCCGCTCCGAACGCCCGCTGATCGATGGCACCGTGGCCCGCGGCCATCTCAACGACGACGTTGCCTTCTACACCGGCAAGGGCGCCGACGGCAAACCGCTCAACACGTTTCCGTTCCCGGTGACGAAAGACGACATCCTGCGCGGCCAGGATCGCTACAACGTATACTGCTCGCCGTGCCACGACCGCACCGGAGAGGGCAACGGAACCATCGTGCGCCGCGGATTTCGCAAGCCGCCGACTTACCACAGCGATCGCCTGCGGCAGGTTGCCAACGGATATCTCTACGACGTGATCGCCAACGGATTCGGCGCCATGCCCGACTACGCCGCGCAGATTCCGCCGCGCGACCGCTGGGCCATCGTAGCGTATGTCCGCGCGCTCCAGTTGAGCCACAACGCGACGATCAACGACGTGCCGCCGGAAGCGCGCGTGCAGTTGAACGCGGGAGGCGCGCGATGACCGCGCAATCGCTCGACTTCCGCGTCTCCCCCGAGCTGCAGACTGACCTCCGCCAATGGCGCACGCGCGCCCTCACCGCGGGCATCGCGGGCGCGCTCCTCTGCGTCATCGGCTTCCTCGTTTCCAACCCGTTGAAGTTCCAGTTCTACCGTTCCTACCTGTGGTCGTACGTCTTCTTCGTCGGCATCGCGCTCGGCTCCATGGCTTGGCTGATGCTGCAATACCTCACCGGCGGCGCGTGGGGCGTGGTCATCCGGCGCCCGGCCGAAGCCGCCGCGCGCACGCTTCCGCTGGTCGCGCTGATGTTTCTCCCCATCCTCATCGGCATCCCGAATCTCTACGAGTGGTCGCACGCCAACAAGGTCGCCGCCGACGCGCTCCTCCAGCACAAGCAGCCGTACCTGAACGTCCCATTCTTCCTCATCCGCACCGCGATCTATTTCGCCGGCTGGCTGTTCCTCTCCTGGTTCTTCAACCGCTGGTCGGAGAAAGAAGATCGCGAAGGCGCGGCAATCGCCCATCGCAAGATGGCCACGCTCGCCGGTCCCGGCATTCTCTTCTGGGGATTCACCGTCACCTTCATGTCGGTGGACTGGATCATGTCGCTCAACCCGCACTGGTTCTCCACCATCTTCGGCCTGCTCTTCATCGCCGGCCAGGGACTCTCGTCGATGGCGTTCCTCATCACCCTGATGGTGCTCCTGTCGCACTGGCGGCCGATGTCCGAAGTCCTGACCCCGCGTCACCTGCACGATCTCGGAAAGTTTATGCTCGCCCTGGTGATGATCTGGGCGTACTTCTCGTTCTCGCAGTTCCTCATTATCTGGGCGGGCAACCTGCCCGAAGAGATTCCCTGGTACATCGCGCGCCTGAACGGCGGCTGGCAGTACGTTGCGCTGGTCTTGATTATCGGCCACTTCGCGCTGCCCTTCGCCTTGCTGCTCTCGCGCGACCTGAAGCGCAATTTCAAGCTGCTCGCGGGCATCGCGGTATTCATCCTGTTCATGCGCTTTGTCGATCTCTACTGGCTGGTGGCGCCCGATTTTTCGAAGGGCGGTTTCCATGTGAGCTGGATGGATTTCGCCGCGCCCATCGGCATCGGCGGCATCTGGCTGTGGTACTTCCTCACGCAGTTGGAGAAGCGTCCGCTCATGCCGCTCAACGACCCGCAACTGGAGGGGGCTTTGCACCATGGCCGGGAATAGACAGCCCGAGGCCCGTCACGAGCACGCCGACGTGAATGCGTGGGCAGTCGGAAAATTCGGTATCGGCCTGGTGCTCCTGTGCCTGGTGGCGCTGTCCCTGCTGGTCGGGCTGTTCCGTTATTTCGACTCACTGGACGGCGGAAAGCCCGCGGCAGCCGCACTCAAGCTCCCGCCCGCGCCGTCGCTCGAGACCACTCCCGTGCAGGATCTCCAGGCGATCCGCGCCGAGGAGGAACAGATCTTGCGCAGCTACGGGTGGGTGGATCAGCCGAAAGGAGTCGTGCGGATTCCGATCGACCGCGCCATCGATCTCCTCGCCCAGCGTGGCCTCCCGTCGCGTCCGCAGGCCGAGCCGCAGACCGCCGCGGGCGAAGTCAGCGTGCCCACCGAGAGCGGCCTCGGCCCGAAGATGCAGCCGCCCGGCGGCCCGCTCGCAGGAGAATTGAAATGAAAATTGCAGCCTTTCACTTTGGCTTGTGGGGCAGGATGTCATCCTGCGCGCCGGTTGCCAACCGGCGCCCGCGTGGGCTGGCGGGTTACCAACCCGCCGCAGGTTGTCAACCTGCCCCACAGGCCCTGTCTGCCTGGCTTCTCGCCCTCGCTCTCGCCCTCCCCGCTTTCCCCCAGCCCGGTCAACCCGCCCCCGTGCAGCCGTCGCTGAGCATGCAGGACACCTCGCTGCGGCCCGCCCTCCCCAGCGCTCTCCAAGGCGTCGGCATCGACCAGAAACTCGACCAGCAACTCCCGCTCCAACTGACCTTCCGCGACGAATCCGGCCGCGACGTCAAACTCTCCACGTTCTTCCAAACGAAAAAGCCGGTCATCCTCGCGCTGGTCTACTACCGCTGCCCCATGCTCTGTACGCAGATTCTGAACGGCCTCGAGAGCAGTCTCAAAGCCGTGTCGTTCAACCCCGGCCAGGACTTCGAAGTGGTCAGCGTGAGCTTCGATCCCAAGGACACGCCGGAGCTGGCCGCCTCCAAAAAGCAGATGTACCTGCGCCGCTACGGCCGGGCGAACACCGCCAACGGCTGGCACTTCCTCACCGGTGACGAAGCCAATATCAAGGCCCTCACCGACGCCGCCGGCTTCCACTTCAAGTACGACCCGAAGACCGACCAGTTCGCGCACGCCAGCGGCATCATGATCCTCACCCCCGAGGGCCGGCTCTCGCGATACTTCTACGGCGTGGAATACGCGCCCCGTGACGTCCGCCTGGGGCTGGTGGAAGCGTCCGAAAACAAGATCGGCAATCCCGTGGACCAGATGCTGCTCTTCTGCTATCATTACGACCCCGCCACCGGCAAATACGGCGCCATCGTGATCAACATGGTGCGCTTCGCCGGCGCGGCCTTCGTTCTGATCAGCGGCACTTTCTTGGTAATCGTATTCCGCCGCGATTTCCGCAGGGACAAACATCACTTGAGGCGGGTATAGTTCGCGATGAATTCATTTCCTCTATTTCCGGAGCAGGCTTCCACCTTCGCGCCAGACGTGGACCACCTGCTGTACTTCCTCCTGGCGGTGGCCGTGTTCTTCACGGTGGGGATTTTCGGCGCGATCTTCTACTTCGCCGTTCGCTATCGCCGGCGTTCGGAACAGGAACTGCCCCACGTGATCCACGGCGGCTTGACCCTCGAAATCGTCTGGTCCGTGATTCCCTTCGGCCTCACCATGATCATGTTCACCTGGGGCGCCGAGATCTTCTTCCGCGAGAGCCGTCCGCCCGCCGACGCGCTGCCGATCTACGTGGTGGGCAAACAGTGGATGTGGAAGCTCCAGCACATGGAAGGCCGGCGCGAGATCAACGAGCTGCACATCCCGCTGGGCCGCGCCGTGAAGCTCACCATGACCTCGGAAGACGTGATCCACAGCTTCTTCGTCCCGGCCTTCCGCGTCAAGCAGGACGTGGTGCCCGGACGCTACTCCACCATCTGGTTCAAGCCCACCAAGGCGGGCAAGTATCACCTCTTCTGCGCGGAATTCTGCGGCACCAATCACTCCCGCATGATCGGCTGGGTGTACGTGATGGAGCCGCAGGATTATCAAGCCTGGCTGAGCGGCGGATCGGCCACCGGATCGCTCGCCGAAAACGGACAAAAGCTGTTTCAGAGTCTCGCCTGCGCCAACTGCCACAAGCCCGATGGCGCCGGCCGCTGCCCCATCCTCACCGGTGTGTTCGGCAGTAACGTAAAACTCGCCGGCGGCGGAACCGTGAAGGCCGGCGAGGCCTACATCCGCGAGTCCATTCTCCAGCCGCAAGCCAAGGTTGTGGCCGGATACGAACCGATCATGCCCACCTTCCAGGGGCTGGTGACCGAGGAAGAAGTTTTGCAACTGGTGGAGTACATCAAGTCGCTCGCGCCGAAACCGGGCGAAGCCGGCGCCCCACCGGGAAAACATTAGAAATATGATTACCGCAGCGGTCAAAGAACGAGAGCATTACTTAAACGCCAGTTACGGCATCAAGTCGTGGCTCCTCACTAAAGATCACAAGCGCATCGGCCTGCTGTACCTCGCCACCATCACCCTGTTCTTCTTCCTGGGGGGCGCGTTCGCCACGCTCATCCGCATCGAGCTGCTGACCCCGCAGGGCAATTTCGTCTCTTCGGAAACTTACAACAAGCTGTTCGCCATGCACGGCGTGGCCATGATCTTCTTTTTCATGATCCCGGCAATTCCCGCTACGCTCGGCAATTTTTTCCTGCCCATGATGATCGGCGCGCGCGACCTCGCGTTCCCCAGGATTAACCTGTTGAGCTGGTATCTGCTGGTGATTGGCGGCCTGTTCAGCCTCTTCGCCATGCTGGCCGGCGGCGTGGATACCGGCTGGACCTTCTACACCCCTTACAGCACGACCTATTCGAATAGCTGGGTGATCGCCACCGCGCTCGGCATTTTCATCTCGGGCTTCTCGTCGATTCTCACAGGCCTCAACTTCATCGTGACCGTGCACCGCATGCGCGCGCCCGGGATGACCTGGTTCCGCCTGCCGCTGTTCGTGTGGTCGACCTACGCCACCGCCCTCATCCAGGTGCTCGGCACGCCGGTGGTGGCCGTGACCATTGTCCTGCTCTTCTGCGAGCGCGTCTTTCACATCGGAATCTTCGACCCCGCGCTGGGCGGCGACCCGGTGCTCTTCCAGCACATGTTTTGGTTCTACTCGCATCCTGCCGTCTACATTATGATCCTGCCGGCCATGGGCGTGATCAGCGAGCTGGTCTCGGTCTTCTCGCGCAAGCAGCCCTTTGGCTACGGCTTCATCGCTTTCTCGAGCGTGGCCATCGCGGTGCTCGGATTCCTGGTGTGGGGCCATCACCTGTTCGTCAGCACGCAGTCGGTTTACGCCGGGATGGTGTTCTCGTTCCTGAGTTACTTCGTCGCGATCCCCTCGGCCATCAAAGTATTCAACTGGACCGCCACCTTGTACAAGGGCTCCATCTCTTACGCCACCCCGATGCTCTACGCCTTCGGCTTCATCGGACTGTTCACCATCGGAGGACTCACCGGCCTGTTCGTGGCGGCGCTGGGCATCGACGTGCACGTTACCGACACTTACTTCGTGGTGGCCCACTTCCACTACATCATGGTGGGCGGCACCATCATGGCGTACCTGGGAGGGATGCATTACTGGTGGCCTAAGATGACCGGCCGCATGTATCCCGAAGGATGGGCCAAGCTCTCCGCCATGATCATCTTTCTGGGGTTCAACCTGACTTTCTTCCCGCAATTCATTCTGGGTTACCTGGGAATGCCGCGCCGCTACCACGTCTACCCCGAGGAGTTCCAGATTCTCCACGTGCTTTCCACC
>JBGPKH010000371.1:0-8724 GCA_041485845.1 Bryobacteraceae bacterium | reverse complement strand
GGATCTATGACCTGGATGGGAATAAGATTGAGCTCTGGCAGCCGGCGTCCGCAAAGCCCTAAGGGCCTTCCACCGCACTTACTCAATCGGTTTTCTGTAGCTACGGTCCCGTAGTCGTAGAATGGCCGGAAATGCCTTGCGCCTGGTCATCTCAATATCCGCATCGGCCGATTCCGCCCGATCAGTCGCGTAGTATTTAGGAACAGCTCCCCAGCAGGTGGCCGCGCAACCCGGCCGTGTAACGCCCTACCTGTAGAAGTGGGGCCAAAGAAACAGGAAGGCCGGACCTGGGGAATCTCACCAGTTTCCAGCAGCCAAGAAACCTCGAAACGACTGAGCATTTCTTAAATTCTTAAGTTAGCGCCTATGAATTAACGCCTGGCCCCTGGCCCCGGCTTAAGCCGTTCCGTGCTCGCGATGGGCGCCGCCTACCACTTCGAGGCGCCGCGCGGCAGGCCGCGTCCCCGTGAAGCGGAGACGCTGCCCCGGCCTTCCGCACTCGCAGGGGGAGGACTCCACCACCGTCTGATCGAGCGGCAGGCGATATCCCAGAATCGAATCTTCATTCGAAATGAACATGCGGCGCGTGTCGGTGGGACAGATCGTTGCAATGTGCAGCCCGTCCTGCGCTTCGCACTCGTACCCCACCAGCCGCCCGTCGCCATCCAGCAGGCAGGCGAACGCGGGAACCTGAAACGCCTCCCATAGGATATCCCGATCCGAATCGCTCAAAAACGGACTGTCCGGATAATGCATGGCGAACACCGCCCGCTGCGCGGTGACCCCTTGGTCGGCGGCCTCGGTCAATTCCCGAAAGGCGCCCGACAGGGCAATGCATCGGCCCCTGGCCGCCCTGACCGGCGTTACCGGCCAATCCGGGTAAAGCGGATGTCGCAGGGGGAATCGAATGATCAGGCGCACAAAAAACCAGCTTTCGGCGAACAGCAGTCAGCTATCAGCTTTGAATCGCACGACGGTCTCTCAGCGGCGAACGATGTCTCAGAGCTGAAAGCTGATGGCTGAATGCTGGCTGTTCTCTTTCTTAGTACCTGGGGCGGCCGCAAGCTCTCAAGTTTGTGCCAATACCCGCTCCAGATTTTCCCCGAGGATCAATCGCGCATCGTCGCCGCCGATCCCCAGGTCCAGCAGGGTGCGGGTCTGCACCTCGAAAACATCATAGTTCCAACCGCGCGGGAAGAAGGACGAATCGGTGCCGAACAGCAGCCGGCCGGCGCCCAGGATGTCCAGCGCGCGCCGGAATACGGATTTGAGGTCGAGTCCTTCGTAGCGCATCCAGGAATTGCCGCTGGAGGTGTCCAGGTACACATTGGGGCACAGGTCGGCCAGCATGAGCGCTTCGCGGAAATACCCGGCGCCGAAATGCGGGACGATGAACCGCACGCGGGGATAGCGAAGCGCGATGCCGTGCAGCTCGAGCGGGTTGGAGAAGCGCATGTCGAAGGGCGAGGGCAGGCCGAGTTTCTTGCGCACCCCCACCGTCAGCACGCCGCAGTGTACGAATACGGCGCAGCCCCGGGCGGCAGCCTGATCGAGCAGCGGCGCCACTTTGGGATCGTGGAGCGAGTAGCGGTGCATGGCGGGAAACAGGCATATGGCATCGAGCCCGGGCGCCACCGCCGAATTCTCTGCGAGGGGATTGACCATGGCGTAGGCGAAGAAGCGGCCCGGGCATGCCTCGAGGGCTGCCAGAACCGAGGACTCATCGCCCGGCACGCTGGCGATCAGCGCCGCGCGGGCGACGCCGTGCGCGTCCAATTCCGCCGCCCAGTTGTGCGCCAACGCAGCCGGATCTTCGGGCGGCAGTTGCCATCCCAAGCCGGCAGCGATCTCGCCGGCGGGCCTGCTCGCTTGCGCGGCCAGGGCTTCGAAGAAGCGCCGCGAGAAGAAGTGCGCGTGCGCGTCGCAGACCGGGAAGTCACCCCACGGGGTTTGCATCGGGCTTGTTCCAGTGCGTGATTCCGGCGGCGAGCGCCAGTTGCGTGAGCCCGGCGACGTTGTTCACGCCGAGCTTCTTCATCATGGTCTTGCGGTAGCTGCGCACGGTCTGCAGGCCGAGGTCGAGCAACACCGCGATATCCTTGCTGGTTTTGCCTTCGGCCACCAGGCGGAGCACCTGCAACTCGCGCGGCGAGAGCTGTTCGAGCTGGCTGCGGTCGTGGGTCTCCAGGTCGCCGCGCTGGATGCGCTGGAGCAGGCGGTCGGAGACCTGGGAGCTGAGATACGAGCCGCCGCGAGCCACGGTGCGCAGGGCATCCAGCAGCTCGCTGGACGACGCCTTCTTCAAAACGAATGCGCGGGCGCCGGAGCGGATAGCGGTGACCACGGAGTTTTCGTCGTCGTACATCGACAGGATGACGACCTTCACCCGTGGGCAGTGCCGCAGCAGTTCCGTAGTGGCCTCTATGCCGTTCATTCCCGGCAGCCCGATGTCCATGAGGACCATATCGGGATTGGCCTTCTTGCAGAGCTGTACCGCATCGGCGCCGTTATCCGCCTCGCCCACGACGCGGAATTCCGCGCCGCGCTCGAGAATCGTTTTGACTCCATCGCGGACCAGCTTGTGATCATCGACAAGAACAATGTCGAACGCCATTTGATTATCTCAGTCGGATTCCGAAATCGCGGCGCGTACGAGCGTCCCCGTTTCCCGATTGCTCGTGATGGACAGGCCCAAGCCCGCCTGCGCGGCGTAATGCTCCATGCTCAGCAGCCCCAGCCCACGGCACCCGCTCGCCAGGTCCGCGGGATCGAAGCCCCTCCCGTTGTCGCGGACTTCCAAAAAAGTACCGGTACGTGAGGACTTTACCGCGATTTCGATGGCGGAGCAACTGGAATGTTGCACGGCATTCTCCACGGCCTCCTGGGCGATCTGGTACATAGCCGTCGCAAGCTTCTTATCCAGCTTCAGCGACGGATCGACATTCAGCCGGAAGGTCCCGGTGAATCGCTGGCGGATGCGTCCGGCCAAGCGGTCGAGCGCGGAGCGCAGCCCCGCCCGTTCCACGGTGGAGGGGTTGAGCTCGTAACTATATTCGCGAACTTCCTCCATCATCATTTCGAGCAGCTTCTGGATCTCCACGATGCGCCGGCAGATGTCCGGCGAGACGGTCTCCAGGTCCATGCGGATCAGGTCGAGCTGCAGTCCGAGCGCCGTCAGGTTTTGCCCTACCGAGTCATGCAGGAACTTGGACGCCATGTTGCGCTCGAATTCCTGGGCCTTGAGGGCGCCGAGGACGGTGTACCGCAATTCCTGTTCGGCCCTGCTCCAGGCCGTGGCTTCGCGGGCCATTCCGCCGGCGTGACGGATTGCGGAGTCCAGCCGAATGGGAAAAACCGAAATGTTCCAGGTGACGCTTCCCCGCCGTTCGCGCAGCACCACGGTCTCGCCCTCCAGGGCGCGCGCGAACCGGCCTTTCCAGACGGCCGCAAGGCCGGGCTCCAGGGCTTCGGTGACGGAGCGCCCTTGGAGATCCGCGGCGGGCTTGCCGAAGATCGAAGACGGATCGCCGAAGATCCGCTCGAAGACGTGGTCCTGGCCGACGATCCATTGACACGCCGGATTCTGTTCGAGAAAGGCGAGGCACACGGCGTCCAGCGAACCCTGGGGCGGGGGTTGGGGGTTAGGTATTTGGAGGCGCCCCCGACTTCCGCTTGACCACTTTGCGAACGGCCGCGGCAACGTCGCGCGCGATGAGCCCGTACTTGTCGAGCAGCTCATCGGGCTGGCCGGATTCGGCATACGTATCCTGGATACCGACGAATTCCATGGGGCAGGGCCTGGTCTCCGCCACCACCTGCGCCACGCGCACGCCGATGCCGCCGTCCACCAGGTGTTCCTCGGCCACCACGATAGCGCCGGTCTCCGTGGCGGCGCGCCGGATGGCGTCGCGGTCGATGGGCTTGGCGGTGTGGAGGTCGATCACACGAACCGAGATGCCTTCGCCCTCGAGCGTCTCCGCGGCGAGGATCGACTGAGCGACGAGCAGGCCGCTGGCGATGATGGTCGCATCCGTGCCTTCCACCAGCTCGATGGCCTTGCCGATTTCGAACTTTTGGTCGCCGTTGTAAATGATGGGGCACTTCGGCCGCCCGGTGCGGATGAACACCGGGCCGGCGTGCGCCGCGGCGGCGCGCACCAGCGCCTTGGTCGAAACTTCGTCGGCGGGGGCTATCACCACAAAGCCGGCCAGCGAGCAGGCCAGCCCGATCTCCTCGATACTCATCTGCGAGGGCCCGTCTTCACCGATGGAGATGCCGCTGTGCGTGCCTACGACCTTGAGGTTGACATGGGGATAGGCCGCGCAGGCGCGAAGCTGCTCGAAGGCCTTATTCATGACGAAGGCCGAGAAACTGGCCACGAACGGAATCTTGCCGGCGTACGCCAGCCCCGCGCCGATGGCCGCCATGTTAGCCTCGGCGATGCCGCAGGAGAAAAAGCGGCCGGGGAATTCCTTCTGGAAATACACGGTCATGGTGGATTTTGCGAGATCCGCATCGCACACCACGATGTCCTTGTTCTCGCGGCCGAGCTCCACCAGCGCGCGCCCGAAGGCTTCACGGGTGGCCGCTCCGAGCTTCACTTCGAATTTGGTCTTGGCGGGCATATGTTATTGCAGCTCCTGTAGGGCCAGTTTGACTTCGTCCGGCGTGGGGGCCGTGCCGTGAAATTTGGGATTGTTCTCCATGAAGGAAACGCCCTTGCCTTTGACCGTATGGGCGACGATGCAGGTGGGCTTGCCCTTGGTGGCTTCCGCCTCTTGATAGGCGCTCTTGACGGCCGCCAGGCTGTGGCCGTCGATCTCGATGGTGTGCCAGCCGAACGCGCGCCACTTGTCGGCCAGCGGCGCGACTTCCATAATGTCCTTGACGAAACCATCGAGCTGAATGCCGTTGTAGTCCACGATGGCGACGACGTTGTCGACCTTGTGGAACGCGCCGGCCATGGCAGATTCCCAGACTTGCCCTTCCTGGTTTTCGCCGTCTCCCAGCATTACGTAGGTGCGAGAGGGCCGTCCATCGAGACGCGCGGCAAGCCCCATGCCGAGGGCCAGCGAGAGTCCCTCGCCGAGCGAGCCGGTGGAGGCTTCCAGGCTGGGGATGAAGCGCACGTCGGGGTGGCCCTGGTAGATGGAGCCGAACTGGCGGAGGGTGTTCAGCTTGTCGATGGGGGTGTAGCCGGCCTCGGCCATGACGGCATAGAGCACCGGGGCGGCGTGGCCCTTGGAGAGGATGAAGCGGTCGCGATCCGGCCAGGTGGGGTTTCTCGGATCGATGCGCATGTAGTCGAAGTAGAGCTCCACGATGAGCTCGACGGCGGAGAGCGATCCTCCGGGGTGTCCGGACTTGGCGGCGCCGATCATCTCGATGATTTCGCGCCGGACACGGAGGGCGATGGCTTGCAGTTCTTCTAGAGATTTAGGCATTTAGAACGCTATCATTCTACCGCATCGAGGCAGGAAGCCATTGATGGCGGGACCGCTCCCTTTGGTCGCGGCTCGGCAAGAGGCGCGTTACTGAGCCGCGACCAAAGGAGCGGTGAGAAGACTGAAGCACGCGGCAGGCAGGCGGAGTATAAAACCCGCACTCCGATGGCACTCAGCAATGGAACGCGACTGGGCCCCTACGAAATCCTCGCGCCTATCGGCGCCGGCGGGATGGGCGAAGTCTACCGCGAGCAGGACACCGCGCTCGACCGCACGGTGGCGGCGAAGATCCTTCCCGCCGACCTGGCCGCGCGCGAGGACCTGCGGGCCGTGTCGAGCCTCCATCATCCGCACATCTGCGCGCTCTACGGCGGGGACCAGGCGGGGACTACCACACCTATGCCGTTTCCGCCGATGGCCAAAAATCCTCGTTGTCCGGCGAGTCATTACGGGCGGCTTGGATCCCGACCCGGCCGGTGGCCTGATTGTGGCGACGCGTTGGGCGGGGTCGATCGGGAAGTAGGGGGCCGGGGAGCAGCGGACTGACCCCCCGGTGGGGGATAATGGTCACGGGAATTCGATATGGCAACCACGACGACCATGAGCGGCGCGGCGTTCGATCAACTGCCGTATGAGGAAGGCCGCCATTTGGAGTTACTCCAGGGAGAACGGATTGCTGTGCCCCGCGCAACCCCTGAACACCAGTTTATTGTCACTATCCTGATTTTGAGTCTGGGTGAATACTTCCGCCGCGAGCCCGGCGGCTGGGCGCTTCCGGACAGCGAGTTCGCACTCGGAGGAGATGATCGCCTCCGTCCCGATGTGGCCATCCTCTTGAGGGAGCGTTGGGCGTCAATCGACCGGAAGAAGACGCCGATCCCCCTGGCGCCGGACATCGCAGTGGAAGTGCTCTCTCCCAGTGAGCGAACCACCGACACCATGCGCAAGGTCTGGACCTACCTCGGGGCGGGTACCCGGGAAGTGTGGCAATTCGAGCCCGAAAGCCAGAAGGTCCTGATCTATCGGGGCGCCAAGTCGATTACCGTACTCGAGATCGGCGAGAGCTTGAACACACCCTTGCTGCCGGGCTGGGAGATTTCCGCCCGCGAGATCTTCAGCGCCCAGTGACAGCCTCAGACCCGCTCGCCACCCAAGCGCTGCCGGGTTGGAGGAACGCTTCCGTTAAGGCGACAGGTGCATCTGTAAATACCGGCGGTACAGGTCGCAGGCAAAAGCGATCTTATTGGCGCCCGCCCGATACATCACTCCCGCCGGCACCAGGCGATGGAATCCGTCCGCATCCCGAAGGGGAGGGATCTCGAGCGAGGATCGTACCGCCTCCAGCACCTCGGGGAGTTGGGAAACAGACACCAGGATCCGCTTCAAATGGTCGCCGAATGGGCCGTCGTCCCGGTCGGCTTGCGCCGGCAGCGTCTGGAAATTCATGGCGCGCGCTCTACCGTATCGAGCGCCCGCCGCGTGCGAAACGGCTGGCCGGATATCAGGTTGCTCAACGCCTGGACCTCCCATCTGGCGCGAGTTCAGCACATAGCAGAACTTGCCCGCCGAGAGGGCTTCGAACAGCGCCCGGTCGGCGACGCGCTCGATGTAGCTCGGCGATTCCAGCGGAACCGTCCCGCCGGATACAAAACCCCCTTCCAGCTTGCGTGCGAAAGTCCCTTCCAAGGCAGATCCCCTCTCTGAGCAAAGAACTCGATAGCTTATCGATGATACGACTACGCTGCTTGCAAGACAAACGGAAACAGGCCGGCGTTCCGGGCATGCGGGCGATCCAGGCGCCGGCGACATGGGCGCCGTGTGCCACGCCCTGCGCACTATTGAGTCTCGCGCAACACAGTGACAAGATCGCTCCCTCACGGTCGCGGCTCCGATCGGCGAACACCGCCGCACGCCGAGCCGCGACCGCGAGGGAGCGGTCCTTGGTCCTGCTTCCAGGGGTAGGAAGAGGGTCCTCGCGAGTCAGGGAGGCGGATCCGCCTGGTCAAAAATCGTAGATGTGCTCGACGGTCACGCTGCGGGCGGCCAGGTGATTGAGGACGCTGTGCAGCGACGCAACCGGCGTTCGGACCGCGATGCGCTGACGATCGGGCCGGGTGAGGACGCCGGTAGAAAAGAGGACCTGGCCTTCAGGGCCCTCGTAAGTGTAGCTGCGTGGGGCGATGATGGTGAGGAGGATCTCGTCGTTCCCGGCGATCTCGACGAAGTGTACGTTGCGCGCGGCAAGCTGCGCGGCGATGGTCGTGAACTCCTGATACCGCGGGATCACTACGATGAAGGACCCGGGACCCACTTCTTTCACTTTTCGAATCCGAGGCAGCGTCGCGAAGAGGTCATCGGGCGCGCTTTCGATCCAGGCATAGGTGTCAGCGCTTTCGTAGCCGTAGCTGGCGTGCGTGGCCTGTTCGATCAGCCAGCAGTAGAAGGATTCCAGGCCGTAGTCGAGGGCGAGGAAGGCTTTGCGCTCCCACTTGCGAACGGGGTGCGGTCCCCACCACGAAGTCTGCCGCCAGAGTCCCTTGAACTCTTTCCAGAAGGAGAATTCGTAGAAGGGGCGGATGTGCACGAAGTCGGCGTATTCGCGGGCTACGCGGTAGGCGTAACGGTCTTCCTCCGCCGGTTCGTGCCCGCTGAGCCATTCTGTGAAACGGCCGGCGGTGGATTCGTAGACGCCGCGGATGGCGTACTCGAGCGAGAAGCTGGAACCGATTACGGCGAGCATGACATGGTCGCCGATGTCGAAGGGATATCGGCCGCGCGTGAATCCATACGTGCAGCAGTAGCCGCTCCAGTATTGGCGAATGGCGCCGAAGAACGGGAAGCGCGTCGGCAGGCGGGTCTCCTGAAAGTCGGCGCGTTCCTGGTAACTCCACACGATGTACCACTCCGGGTAGCTGAGGTACGTGCCCACTTCGGGCCGCGCGTAATCTTTGATTCCGGCGGTGACCTGTTTCCTCCCGGCGGCCGCGGCGGAAACCGTCTTCAGCGGTCCGCCGCCGGAAGCGCACCGCGCGGCGAAAACGATGGCGCCGAGCAGAAAGGCGCTGAAGAGCGCGAGAAGGAGAAGCAGCAGCCTCTTGATGAACCTACGGCTTGCCTTGAATCGCATTCAGCGGCGAGGGCTCCATGGTGTGGCGGTCCACTTTCAAAGCAATCCAGAAAGCCGCGATGGTGATCAGGGTGTGCGGCAGATTGACCAACACGTTGACCAGAAGGCTGACGGTTTGCAGATGGGTGACGAAGTAAGTGACCACATCGATGG
>JBGPKH010000370.1:0-8739 GCA_041485845.1 Bryobacteraceae bacterium | reverse complement strand
TCTCAATGCGATCGAGCCTCGAGTTGCCGTTGGGGGTCACATATCCATCATAACTGAAGCGCCTTCCCGGGCGCCGTTCCGGCGGTATCATTACTATTGACCCATCGCGCTCTGGTTCTCTTCGATATCGACGGCACGCTCGTGCGCCGCGCCGGGCCGCACCATCGCCAGGCGCTGGTCCAGGGCATCCGCCGCGTGACGGGACTGGAGACGACTACCGATGGCATCCCCGTGCAAGGCATGCTCGACCCCGACATCCTGACCGTCATGCTGCGCCGCTCCGGCGCTTCGCGCGCGGGCATTCGCGAAGCCATGCCCGAGATTCTGCGCGCAGCCGGGCGCTACTACCTGCGCGTGTGTCCGGCGCTCCACGATAAGCATTGCCCGGGCGTGGCGCCGCTGCTCGAAAAACTGAGCCGGCGGGGCATCCTGCTGGGCCTGGTCACGGGGAATCTCACGCGCATCGGCTGGCGCAAACTGGAGCGCGCGGGCTTGCGCGATTACTTCCGATTCGGCGCCTTCGGCGAAATGGCGAAGACCCGCACGGGCCTGGCGAAGCTCGCCATCCGCGAGTCCCGCATGCGGGGCTGGATCGGCCGCGGCGCGCCCGTTTCGCTGATCGGCGATTCCCCGGCCGATGTCCTCGCGGCCCGGCGCAATCGCATCCGCGCCATCGCGGTGGCGACCGGCCTGACCTCTGCCGCGGAGTTGCAGGCCGAAGGGCCCGACATCCTTCTCCCAGACCTCCGCGCGCTCCGCCTCAGGATGGTAGAAGTGGTATAAATCAGAAGTTCCGTTCATCGAAGGACCACCATGATCAGGGCTCTCGTTCTCTTTATTCTGCTTTGCATTCCGCAAGTTTCCCGGGGGCAGCAGCAGTTCGTCATCACCACGATCGCGGGCGGCGCCCCGCCGTCGACGCTCCTCACCGCGACCGCGGCCTCCATCGGGGATCCGCCGCGAGTCGCCGTGGACTCCGCCGGCAACATCTATTTCGGCAGCCTCCAATCCATCTTCAAGGTGGATCGCAGCGGAACGCTCACGCGCATCGCAGGCACCGGGCGGTATGGCAGTTCGGGGGACGGCGGCGCGGCCATCAACGCCCAATTGCAGTATCCCGACGGCATCGCCGTGGATGCGGCGGGCAACATCTACTTCACCGACCGCGACGCCGGCACCATCCGGAAGATCTCCCCCAATGGGACCATTGGCGCCTTTGCCGGCACGGGCGCCATCGGCTCCGCCGGCGATGGCGGGCCCGCGGCGAACGCGCTGCTCAGCGACCCCACCGGCCTGGCTCTCGATTCCGCGGGCAACCTCTACATCGCCGATACCGGCAACAACAAGATCCGCATGATCTCACCGGACGGCGCCATCGCGACGGTCGCAGGGACCGGCGAATTCGGGTACAGCGGCAACGGCGGCCCTGCCCGGGACGCGCAGTTGAGCGGCCCCGAGGGAGTCGCGGTGGACTCCGCGGGCAATCTGTACATCGCGGACACCTTCAACAACCTGATTCGCAAGGTTGCGCCGGGCGGCGCCATCGACAACTACGCGGGCAACGGCTTCCCCGGCTATTCGGGAGACAATGGGCCGGCCACCGGCTCGGCGATATTCCTGCCCACGGACGTCGCCGTAGACCGCCAGGGCAATCTCTACATTGCCGACCTGGGCTCCATTCGGATCCGCAAAGTCACCAGCGGGATCATCAGTACCATTGCGGGCAACTCGAAGAGCACCGTGCCGCTGGATGGCTCGCCCGCCGTTTCGGTGCGCCTGACGGGGCCCACCGGTCTGGCCGTCGATTCCAACGGGAACGTCTACTTCGCGGAGGGCTCCATCGGCTCGGGCTCCGGCCTGAACGGGGGCGATTTCAAAATCTGGAAGGTCACCCCGGAGGGCGTCATCTCTACGGCCGCGGGAAACGGATTGCGCAGCTATTCCGGCGATAACGGTTCGGCTGCTCGAGCGCAGGTGAACACCCCGGCCGGTATGGCATTGGACGCCGCCGGCAACCTCTATTTCGCGGACTCCGCGAACAACCGCGTGCGGAAGATATCGCCCGACGGTTCGATCGTCACCGTGGCCGGTATCGGAACTCCCGGTTTCGCCGGAGACTTCGGACCGGCCCCCAGCGCCGCGCTGAATCAGCCCATGGGCGTGGCGGTGGATCCCGACGGTAACCTCTACATCGCGGACACGGGCAACAACCGGGTCCGCTTCATCAATGCCAACGGGATGATTTATACCGTTGCGGGGAACGGCAATGCCGCCTTTTTCGGCGACGGCGCGGTGGCCTACAATGCCTCCCTGCACGCCCCGCGCGCCATCGCGGTGGACGCCGCATACAACCTCTACATCGCCGACACGCTGGACCACCGGATTCGCAAGGTTGGGACCGATGGCATCATCGATACCATCGTGGGGAGGGGCCAGGGCTTCGCCGGCGACGGCGGATCCGCTGCCATCGCCCTCTTGAACTTCCCCTCCAGCATCACGTTGGATTCCGGCGGCAACCTCTACATCGCCGATCAGGCCAACAACCGGATTCGCAAAGTCTCGACCCTCGGCGCCATCACCACGGTGGCCGGTAACGACGGCTTCGGCGCCCTCGGGGATGGCGGCCCAGCCACCAGCGCGCAATTGAAAGCTCCGCAAGGTGTGGCCGTGGACCGCGCGGGCAACCTGTATATCTCCGATTCCGGACAGAATCGCATCCGCAGGGTAGCGGCTGACGGCGCCATCGGTACGATTGCCGGAAACGGGAGGTGCTGTTACGCCAACGACGGCATACCCGCCACGCTTGCGCCGATCAATCTCCCGTGGGGAATTGCCGTTGGTCCGGCCGGCAACGTCTACGTGGCCGACTCGGGGAACAACGCGATTCGCGAGTTGCAGCCGCTGCGCGCCGGCGGAGTGCAGAGCGTGGTCGCCAACGCAGCCAGCAACCTCCCCGGGCCGATTGCGCCGGGTGAGATCGTGACGATCTACGGTTCCGGTCTGGGGCCGGCACAGCCGGCGCAATACCAGTCGGGCAGCGGGGCGGCGGCGGGCACGCAACTGGGCGGCGTCAGCGTGCTCTTCAACGGGATCTTCGCCCCGGTTCTCTATGCCTCCGCGACCCAGGTGACGGCCGTGGTTCCGTATGGCGTCTCCGGCCAGAGCGTGCCGGTCGTGGCATCCTACCAGAGCCTGATCACGCTCTCGACTTCGGCGCCCCTGGCGGCTTCGGCGCCGGCTCTGTTCACCGCGGATAGCTCCGGTCTCGGCCAGGCGGTGGCCGCCAACCAGGACGGTTCGAGCAACGGGGCGTTGCGTCCCGCGCCGGCGGGAAACCCCATTACGCTCTATGCCACGGGCGAAGGGCAGACCTCGCCGGCCGGCGTGGATGGCAAACCGGTGACCGCCCCCCAGCCGCGCCCGGTTCTTCCGGTGAGCGTGACTATCGGCGGGCTGCCGGCCACGCTGCAGTCCGCCGTGGAGGTGGCCGGCAGCGTTGGAGTCATGCAGGTGACCGTGGTTGTACCGGGCGGCGTGCAGCCCGGCAGCGCGGTTCCCGTGGTGTTGCAGGTGGGCAGCGCCTCCAGCCCGCCCGGAGTGACGATCGCGGTAAGGTAGCGCCGTTAAGTCGCGCAACAAGGCATCGCGGACGATGCGGATGCCGGGGCGCGCTGGTATTCATCCAGCCCGGTGCGGTAGGGCGGTTCATGCACCGTGAGAATACCGCGAGGGCTACCGATTGCGCTGAATCCTATTTTGAACCGGCGCGGTTGCCTCCCCACGGAGCCGCTGCCGCTACTTCGCCTGTTTCGTGATCGCCCCGACGCCCCTACTCGACTAAAATAAACTTAGAGTGCTCGTCTCCATCGCCCCCAAGCTCGAACCCCGCCCCCCGTGGCTCCGCGCCCCCGCGCCTTCCGGCGAGAACTACCGCGAGCTCAAGGTCCTCATCGAGCGCCTGCGACTCCACACGGTGTGCGAGAGCGCGGCCTGCCCCAACGTAGGCGAGTGCTGGAACCAACGCACCGCCACTTTCATGATCCTGGGCAACGTCTGCACGCGCCGCTGCGGATTCTGCGCCGTCCAGAAGGGCGCGCCCCTGCCCGTGGACTACGACGAGCCGCAGCGCGTGGCCGAAGCCGTGGCGGCCATGGGCCTCAAGTTCGCCGTGATCACCAGCGTCAATCGCGACGACCGCGAGGATGGCGGCGCCGAACTGTTCGCCCTGACCATCCACGCCATTCGCGAGCGCATTCCGGGCTGCGGCATCGAGGTCCTGATCCCCGACTTCCAGGGCAGCCACGCACCCGTCGAGACCGTGATGGCCGCCGCCCCCGACGTCCTGAACCACAATACCGAGACCGTGCCGCGCCTTTACCGGCAGGTGCGCCTGGGAGCGCGCTACGAACGGTCTCTGGATGTTCTGGCGCACGCCAAACACGTGGCGCCGGGCACCCCCACCAAGTCGGGCCTGATGCTCGGGCTGGGCGAAACCACGGCGGAAGTGCTTGCCGTGATGCGCGATCTGCGCGCGCATCACGTGGATATTCTGACGCTCGGCCAGTACCTGCGTCCGTCGCCCCAGCACCTGCCCATCGTGCGCTACGCGACCCCCGGCGAGTTCGCGGATCTCCGCACCGCGGGTTACGAAATGGGCTTCCGGCACGTGGAGTCCGGCCCGCTGGTCCGCAGCTCCTATCACGCTTCGCATGCGGCCGGCGGGTAGGCTAACCTCGCCACGCTTCGTCCGTCTTGGGAGTATGAAGACCCTGCCGCTCGCCTCCCTGGCCATCCTGTCGCTTCTGCCGGGGGCTTCTTCCGCCCCCGGCCAGTCCCTCGACAAGCTCAAGCTCCACCACGTCAAGGCCGACGCTGCCTCCTACCGCGGCAGGCAGGCCATCCACCTTACCGGGACGCCCGGCCCGCAGGGCGAGACCTTCGCCATCGTGGACGGTTCCGGTCTCCAGGACGGCGCCATCGAAGGGGATCTCGCCGGATCGCCCGCCGCGGGCGCCAACGACGCCGCGCGCGGATTCATCGGCATCGCCTTCCGCGTTCAGCCCGACGCCCCGAAGTTCGAGCTGTTCTACCTGCGCCCCACCAACGGCCGCGCGGAGGATCAGCTCCGCCGCAACCACTCCGCGCAGTATGTATCGTTTCCCGATTGGCCCTGGCAGCGCACCCGGCAGGAAACGCCCGGCCTCTACGAGTCCTACGTGGATCTCGAATCCGCCGCCTGGACTAAGGTGAAGATCACCGTCTCCGGCGCCAAGGCCCGCCTCTATGTCAACGGCGCCGAGCAGCCCTGCCTGATCGTCAACGACTTGAAACTCGCCCCCGCCAAGGGTGCCGTCGCCCTGTGGATCGGCCCTGGCACCGACGGCTACTTCGCCAATCTGCGCGTGGCGCCCTAACGCTAATGAAACAACCGTTCTGACCGCTCCCTTTGGTCGCGGTTCTGTAACCACGGCTCGCCGAGCCGCGACCGAAGGGAGCGGTCCGCCACAAGTTGCGTTCTCCCGCCATTCCCCCGTCGTATGGATCGATAGGTGGAATGGCCATGAAGCTTCTCTTCTTGTTCGCCGCATGCGGCTGCGCCCTGGCGCAGCCCCCCGATATCGACCAGATCATGTCCCGCGTGGGTCGCAACCAGGCCAAGTCCCAGGACGCGCGTAAGGACTGGATCTACAACCAGAAGCAGCTCCTCCGCATGATCCGCGGCAACGGTAAACTGGCGCGCGAAGAGCATCGCGAATACGCCATTGCCCCAAAGGTGCGCGGCATCCACAAGCAGTTGACGAGTTTCGCGGGCAAGTATGGAGACCACGGCAGGGAAGTGGCCTACGACAAACCCAAGTACCAGTACAAAGGACTGGACATCGATGGCGAGCTGCTCGACGACATGTCCAACGACATGACCAACGACGAGAACTCCCGCGACGGCATCGCCCACGACCTCTTCCCCCTCACCTACCACCAACAGATGAGGTACAACTTCAAGCTCAAAGGCGTCGAAACCTATAGGGGCCGCGAAGTCTACCGGGTGGCCTTCGAGCCCAAACCGCACCAGCATTCCGAGGAAGACAGCATGCCATGGAAGGGAGAGGCGCTGATTGACGCCGCCGAGTACCAGCCCGTGCTCATCAACACCAACCTGGCCTGGAAAATCCCTATGGCCGTCAAGATCCTGCTGGGCACCAACATCCGCGGCCTGGGCTTCTCCGTGTCGTACCAGAAGTTCGCCGACGGGGTGTGGTTCCCGGTCAGCTACGGCGGAGAATTCGACGTGCGGGCGGTATTCTTCTATAAGCGGAAGATTTCCGTGTCCATGGTGAACAGCGATTTCCGCCGGGCCGACGTGACCAGCAACATAGCCTACGCCATGGAAGACAAGTGATCGTACTGGAGAGTGTGGAACAGACCGGATTAGACTTTGCCGACCTGGTGCGGGAGCACCAGTCCATGGTCTTCAGTCTGTCCTATCACTTCCTCCACGACCGAGAGCTCGCCGAAGAGGTTTCGCAGGAGGTGTTTCTGACGCTGCATCGCCATCTCGACGACATCAAGTCGGCGGCCCATGCGTCGTTCTGGCTGCGCAAGGTCGCGGCGCAGCGCGCCATCGATGCGGCACGGCGCAGAAAACGGCGGCCCCAGGTCGCCTTGGAGGAGGTCGCCGAGCCCGCGGCCCGCTCGGTCGCGCACGATCCGATGCTCCGCGAAGTCCTGCGGCGGCTGGTTGCGACGCTGCCCGAAGCGCCGCGCATGGTGATGGTGATGCGGTATCAGGAAGATTTGGATCCGGCGGAGATCGCGGAGGTGCTGGAAATGCCCCTCGGGACGGTCAAAAGCCACTTGCAGCGCTCGCTGGCGCTGCTGCGGGAAAAGCTGCAGCGGCGCGGCGTGGGAGAAATCTGATGGACTGGTTAGAGAAGGAACTCAAACAAGCCCTGGAGCGGAAAGATCCGTCGCCGGGCTTCGCCGAGCGGGTCGCGGCCGCGGCCGCTCGCGGCGCTATCGCGCCGCGCCGCCGCGTGTTCGTGCTGCCGCGCTGGTTGCCGGCCGCGGCGGCCGTTCTGGTGATCCTGGGCGGAGGCGCCGCTTATCGGCGGCATCAGGGCATGCTGGCCAAGGAGCGCGTGATGCTGGCCATGCGCATCACCGCCGGGCAACTGAACCACATTCAATCTCACGTGAAAGAGGCAAGACCGTGAAGACCGCCGCAGCCTGCCTGCTGGTCTTCTCGGTGGTCTCAACTCTTCCGGCACAGCAATTCAAGTTCAATCTGGATCACCTGGAGTCCAAGGCCGCCGATATGGTGGATATTTCGCTGAACGCTTCCACGCTGCAGTTCGCCGCGAAGTTCCTGGACGGCAAGGATCCGGACGAAGCTCAAGTCAAGAAACTGATTGCCGGCCTCGAGGGCATCTACGTGAGGACCTTCTCGTTCAAAAGCGAGGGCGGTTATTCGCCGGCCGATCTCGAGCGCGTCCGCGCCCAGTTGCGCGCCCCCGAGTGGTCGCGCATTGTCGGCATCAAAAGCGCCGGGGACGGAGAGACCGCCGAAGTCTACGTCCGCAACGTGGACAAGAAGGTCAACGGCGTTGCCATCCTCGCGGCAGCGCCGAAAGAACTGACCGTGGTCAACATCGCCGGACCGGTCGATCTCGATTCGCTGGCCGGCATGAGCGGCCATTTCGGCCTTCCCAAGCTGGAAGCGATCCCGTCCCCCAAGCCCAGGAAGCTCGACTGACGGCTTGCGCCTATTCGTCCCTAAACGTCGCGCCCCGTTCCAATACCTGGCGCACGATGAACTCGGCGGCTTCCCGCTCCTGGCACTGCGTGCGCAGCAACGCTTCCCGCGACTCCGGCTCAACGGCGGGGTCTGCGGCCACTGGCGGCTCCATCAACTCCATTGCCATCGCCATGCGTATGACCTCTGAGCTATCTATAGCATAAAAACAGGTATAAGGGTCCTTTAACCTTGTGTGGCTGGCGGTGGCGCCGGGCCCCCCCCCCACACAAACACCCGCGAGATGCGGCGCGGTTGGCCGGGCAAAGCTATTTATGGTCCACCCGCGCGTTGCAGGAAGCTGGAGGAGATCAACGCCGCCCGGCCGGCGAACCTCGAGCACGCAATAGCCCGCGCGGAGGCGGCGCTGCGCAAGCGCTGAACCGGGCCTGCGCGCGCGTTCCGGCCTAATCGGAGTTGCGGTGGAACGTCTCATCCATGTATGCTTATAGTTTCCCCGCATTGTGAGCCCCGCTTTGGTGTGCTCATTGCGCGGAGTGGTCTGGACGGGTGGCCGAGCGGTTAATGGCAACAGGCTGTAAACCTGTCGCTCCTTGGAGCTACGGAGGTTCGAATCCTCCCCCGTCCACCATGGGGTTTTGTAAACTGTGTGTTAGGGTTGCGTGGTTCGCAGCTTCGGGCAAGGCCGTTGTGGCAGAGGCGGCCATCGGGTTCAGCCGTTGTAGCTCAGTTGGTAGAGCGCGTCCTTGGTAAGGACGAGGTCACCAGTTCGATCCTGGTCAACGGCTCCAGTTTTTCTTCCCTGTTCACAATCCTGACAGGTAAAAGGTTCGAGCATGGCAAAGGAAAAATTCGACCGCAGCAAGCCGCACGTGAACATCGGCACGATCGGTCACATTGACCACGGCAAGACCACGCTGACGGCGGCGATCACCAAGGTGCTGAGCAAGCACAACGCGAAGGTGCAGTTCCGGGCCTTCGATTCGATC
>JBGPKH010000369.1:0-8748 GCA_041485845.1 Bryobacteraceae bacterium | reverse complement strand
GCCAACATGTGGAGGATCATCGGTTTCGCGAGCCCCGAGGATTGGCCCATATTCGACATTGGCCTATTGGACAGTCAGTTTACAAAGAGATGCACTATGAAGCGCAGGTCAAGAGCCTGTGCCACTGGTCAATGGGGAGCTATTGGCCTCTGGCGTGGACTTTGTCCACAGCGAAATCGGCGTTCAGCCCGTGGCAGGTTACGCAACTTTCGCCGTACTGCGAGGTGTTGACGATGGCATGGACCGCAGCCGACCGGTCGTCATGGCAACCCAGGCAAGCCGCCGCGATGGGAGGCGTCGTGGGGGTCAAGGCGGCTGGTGTGGCGATTGCAGCCACGGCGCCGACGTTGTCCACCTGATACGAATTATTGACGTGGCAGGTACTGCAATTCCGCAGGTCGCCGGGGTACCGGACTTCCTGGTAATTGGTGGTTCCCAGCACGTACGGCTTCGCCAGGTTCTCACCGCGATGCGTGCTGTGAATCTGGGTCGCCATGCTCACGCTCTGCTTGGAGGCGCCGTCCACCAGCGTCGGGTTATGACAGATCACGCATTCCTGGGTAGAGCCGCGCGTACCGCCGTGGACGAAGGTCAGGTCCTGGTGGCAGGCGCTGCACTTCTCGGTTGCAACCGCCTGGCGCCGGGGCTCCATTTTGCTCTGGTCCACCGAGAAGTAGTGCTCGACGGGCTTGGCGGAATCGGTGGCCGTGGTCTGCTTCTGCGTACCGGGCAGGAGGGTCACGGTATTGCGCGCCTGCAGGGAAATCGTATAGGAGCCTGCCGCAGCCGCCGGAATCTTGGCGGTCATGTTGTACATGTAGACGCCGTTGCTGCCCTGCGTGGTGGCCGGATTTTCCGAAACGCGCGCCATGCCGTTCGGCATCGTGCCGTAATCCGTATTGGGGCCGTTCATGACCACTCGAATCTGCGTCAGCTTGCTGATGTCGACCGGGTTGCCCGCCTTGTCGGTCACTTTGAACGTCACGATCGGGGCCTGGCCCGGGGTGGCGTTCTCGACCTTCATGATCTGGGTGACGAGTCCGGGAAGCGACTTCGACTTGTTGGGGACCACGTGCGCGCCCGGGATCGAGAGATCGAAGTCCATGGTGGCTTCCGAAGAGTGGCACTGGCGGCACTGGTTGTCATCCACCTGCGGCAGATTGGCGTGATTCTCGCCGGTTGCGAAATTGACCGTTTCGTGGCACGAGCCGCACACCGCGCGGGTGGGCACGGTCTTCCAGTTGTCGGCCTGTTTCGTCCCGGCTGCGTGGCAGGAAGTGCAGTTGCGGGTGTCCTGCGGGTAGACGATATCGGAGAAGTCGGTGACGGCTCCGCGGTGGACCATAAAGTACTTGCCGCCGGCTTTCACGCTGGACAGGTTCGCCCCCGTGTGCAGCTTGTGAATGAACACCGGCATGTCTGCCGTATTGAGGGTGTCGGGATTGACGCTTTGCGGCGTGTGGCACATCACGCAGTAGGCCAACTTCTTGCGGCCGCCGCCGTGGGCGCTGATGGGGTCGTGGCAGCCGTTGCAACTGGCCTCGTTGACGATGTCGCGGACATGGGTGACCGGCGCGCCGCTCGGCACGAAGGTGAATACGTCATCGGAGGCCGCGGTCCCCGGAATATCGAACTCCGTCAGGTTCCGTTCCGCCTGCATGCCGATGCTGTGGGTGGCGGTGGCATCGAAATTGGCCGGCGCCTTGGTCTTGAACGTGTAGTCGTAGGTGCCCGTTGCGGCATCGATCAGCGTGAACGTGCCGCCCGAATCCGTGCCCGCCACGGTTTGCGGCGGATTCTTGTTGGAAGTCGCCGTGAGGACGCTGGTGGTGTAGGCGAGGTACTGCGATTTGTTGGCGGGAATGTAGGCCGCCACGAAGCGGATGCTGAGCGTGCCGGCGGTCTGAACGCCGTCTACGTCGAGGCCGCGACCCTTGGAATCGGTTACGGTGAAGCGGGCAACGATGGCGCCGTCTTTGGCGATAGTGGCACTCTTGATCTTCGCCACAACGCCGGTGGTCACGAACGGGAAGCCGGCGGACGGCGCCGCGGCGGGGTGGTAATCCTTGTTCTGTTTCACCGGACGATCGGCGGCGGACGCGGTGATCAGAAGCATGCTGGTCAGGAAAACCAACGCAACCCTAACAAGTGCAGAGCAATTCTTCATGAGTCAATCTGGCTCCAACAGAATAGATACGCTTGGCACGCCGCTTGCCATCGCGGTGCTTGTTTGTTCTACAGGGTTTAGCGCTTTTTGCGACGGCGCCCCAAGGGGAGTGTGGGGCGCTTCACGCGGTGTTGCGAATATTCACCCAATCAGATCTTAATAACCTAAATTAGGTCTAACCCGTCCGCTTTGAATCGGCCATGAGACCCATGACACGGTTTTTCCCGAGTCCGCTTAGGATTCTCCTTAAGCCGAAACGGGCACGATGACGGTACGCTTGGGACTGGCCAGGCACGCAGCGGTCAGCCGATGATGGTTGTGGAAAAACTATGCTGATCCGCTACACCGATGGCCGCGTCCTGGCCGGAATACTATTGGTCCTCACCGGCAGCCTCATGCGGGTGGCTCTGCGGGATGAAGATGACGTGGCGGAGTACCGCCTGGTGAGCGGCCGGTGGGTCTCCGAGGACTGCGAGCCGGTCACCTTCGAGTTCCCTCTGGCGGCGTTTCAGGCGGCCGGCATTGTGCCGGAAACGGAGCAACCCGAACCGCCTCCCTCGCTTGCGGGGCCGGAGGATTGCGACTTCGACTGCCCGGTTCGTCAGGTGAACTAGCCTGACCTTCGCACTTCGAGCGGGTTTTCGGCCCGGTCGAATTATATTTGGTTTGCCTGCAACACGGTTTTCCGAAAAAGGCCTGAAACTCGCTTAGTGAAGACTTCGCCCTCTTTTGGCTCGAT
The DNA here is from genome assembly GCA_041485845.1 of Bryobacteraceae bacterium. Taxonomy (GTDB): domain Bacteria; phylum Acidobacteriota; class Terriglobia; order Bryobacterales; family Bryobacteraceae; genus OMOG01. The sequence goes on along the minus strand of JBGPKH010000369.1, from coordinate 5,842 downwards.
TTCTGGCATGCTGCTGCTTCTCCATGTTTCTGCGCAGCACGCAGCGAAAAAAGGATGACAGGCTTCACCGCTACTTCAGCGTGGTGGAGAATCGCCGTTTGCCCGGCTTCAGAACCGTGCAGCGCACCGTGTTGTATTTGGGCGAGATCAACGACCAGCAGCAAGCTGCATGGCGCAAGACGCTGGAGGTCTTCGACAAAGACGAACAGGATTTCCGAACCTTGAGCCTGTTCCCGGATGATCGGGAAGTGCCAGTCGACGTGCTGGACAGCATCCAGGTGAACAGCGAAGGTGATGATCCAGGGCCACGCGGCCCAGGAGGCTGTGACGCAAATGACAGTCCTCCAAGCGTCGGGTCCTGCGGGTCGGGGAATCGTCAGTCAGGTCCGTCCAGTGAATCGTGATCCAGGCGCCGCAGGGGCGTGCGGCGGGATCGACCCGCCAAGCTTCCGATAAGCCCACACTTTTCGGCCATCGTCGCCGGCCAGGCGGCGCCAGCCTGGCTACGGCGCACACGCGCCCATGGAAACGCACTCGGCCACGGATGGAACTCCTTCGCTTAATCATACGTCGAGGACTTAAACTCTGTTTTCCGCGCGGCATGCACCAGCGGCCGGGAAGTCCGGGGCGGGCAGAAGGGCGAGACGGATATCGGTTTCGGCGGAGGCGACAAGCCGACAAGGGCGACACGTGCCAGCCGCCCACAAATCGGCGGACCTGGCAGTACCCGTTTTCGGGATTTCGCGGTTCAGCCGCGGCCAACGCTTCCTGGCGGGCGCGGCTCGGTTATGGTTGTGCTGATGCAGCGTGAGTTACAGAGCCGCGACGGTTAAGGAGCGGCCGGCGGGCGAGAACTTCCCGAAAACGTTTACGCACCCGCGGCCGGGCGCGGCAGGGGCTGCCGGCGCCACATCCCGCGGCCACCGCTACAATAGAATTCTGTATGCCATTCCAGGAATTGGTCGAAGCGGAAGGCCATCTGATCGACTCCCACATCATGGAGAACATCTTCGATAAGGTCGTGGAGTTCAACGGCCGGTTCGAGGTGCAGCAGTTCCGCATTGGCCGCACCAACAGCGAGCCGTCCTATCTGCGCCTCAAGGTGGAGACGCCAGACGACGAGACCTTGCAACACCTGCTCACCAGCCTGCTGGAGCTGGGATGCGCACCGGTCGATACGGGTGACGCGGCGCTCCGCGAGGTGGAGCGCGACCGGTGCGCTCCGGAGGATTTCTATTCCACGACCAATCACCGGACTGCGGTGCGCCACGAGCGCAAGTGGATCGACGTGGAAAACCAGCGCATGGACGCCATGATCGTGGTCCAGGATGGCCGCGCCGTCTGCCGCCGCTTGCGAGACCTCCGCCAAGGCGACCGGATCGTAGTCGGACTGCGCGGCATCCGCGTGATCCCCGAAGCCAAGGAGCGCGACCGCCTGGCGTTCGCCTTCATGTCCAACGGCATCTCGTCGGAGCGTCAGGTGGAAACGGCGGTGCGGCAGACCGCCGCGCTGGTTCGCCACACCATCGAGCAGAAGCAGAGGGTGGTGGTAGTGGCGGGGCCGGTGGTGGTCCATACCGGCGGAGTGGCGGGCCTGGCCTCGCTCATACGGAACGGCTGCGTGCACGCGGTACTGAGCGGCAACGCGTTGGGCGTACACGACGTGGAAGCGGCGCTGTTCGGCACTTCCCTGGGCATCCGGATGTCCGACGGGCGGCAGGAGGAGCACGGCCACCGCAATCACATGCGCGCCATCAACGCCATTTTTCACGCGGGATCGCTGGCGAAGGCTGTGGAATCCGGCCGCCTGCAATCGGGAATTCTGTACGAGTGCGTCCAGGCGAACGTGCCGTTCGTGCTGGCCGGCAGCTTGCGGGACGATGGTCCGCTGCCCGATACCATCACCGACATGAATGCGGCCCAGGACGCTTATGCCGGGCAGTTGCGCGGGGCCGGCCTGGTGATCTGCCTGGGCTCCATGCTGCACTCCATCGCCACGGGAAACATGCTGCCGAGCTGGGTCAAAATTGTGTGCGTGGATATCAACCCGGCGGTGGCTACGAAGGTCAGCGACCGCGGCACCGGCCAGGCAGTGGGGGTGGTGGCGGATGTCGGACTGTTCCTGGATCTGCTAGCGAAGGCCCTGTCATGAAACGCGAGTATACCGATGAACACGCGCAGGCCGGCGTTCACGCCGCGCTGCCCGAGATCGAAACCTGGCCGAACCAGTATCCGGACTACGAAATCGAGATCGTCGCGCCCGAGTTCACGTCCGTCTGCCCCAAAACCGGCTTGCCGGATTTCGGCAAGCTGGTGCTGCGCTATGTGCCGGACAAACGCTGCCTGGAGCTGAAGTCCTACAAGATGTATCTGCTGGCCTACCGCGATCTGGGTATCTTTCAGGAGAACGTGGTGAATCGCGTGCTGCGCGACGTGGTGCTGGCAACCAATCCGAAGACGGCCAGCGTGGTGGGGGACTTTTCGCCGCGCGGCGGATTGGGCACGATGGTCACCGCCCAATGGAGCCGTCCCCGGAGGGCACCTCGTGGACCGCGCTGAGCTGATCGCCATCCTGCAGGAGGTCCGCCACCGCGTGCGCGCGCGGAATCCCCAGACCGCCGCCGGGAAGGTCGAGATCCCGTTGCCCGACCTGCTCCCGATGGTACACGCGCGCGATGCGGCGATGGGGAAGGTGGCCGCTATCGGCACCGTGAACCCGCGGCGGGGCGGCATCGCCAACGCATTGGTACAAGGATGGAAACGGTTGGTCGCGAGGGTGCTCGATTGGCACGTTCGCGAGCAGGTGGAGTTTAATCGAAAGAGCGTGGAGTGCGTGGATGCGGCGATCGAGGCGCTCAGCGACAGCAATCGCGCGCTCGCCGGGGTGGGCAGGTGCTTGGACGATTTGTACACGCGCACCGCGGCGCTGGAGCAACCGTTGCAGCAGCTCGAGGAGGAGGTGCGCGACGTGCGCAGCCACTGGAGCGACTGGCATCTAGAATGGGAGCACAAGCTGGCCCAGAACGAGGTGCAGTTCCTGCGCAGCGTGGCGGACTTGCAGGGCGGCTTCCAGCACCGCGCCGATCTCATGGACGCCAACTATCGCGACACGGTGCACGCGATGCACACCGAGTTCACGGCGGGCCTGGCGCGCAGCGCAGTGGAAATTCAGCAGAGGATGTGGGCGGATCTGGAGCGCATCCGGCTGGAGTATGAGAGGTTGATTCATTCGGAGCTACGGACGATCCGGCAGCGGGCGGAGATAAGGCCGCTCCCTGACGGTCGCGGCTCCGAACCGATCCGGCAGCGGGCGGAGAGCGGCTCTGAGGAGGTTGCGGGACACGAGGTTTTTGGACAGGCCGGGAGGCCTGTCCCACTGGATTACGGGCGGTTTGCGGAGCGCTTCCGCGGGTCGGAGGAGTACGTAAAGGCCGGGCAGAAGATCTACCTGGATCGCTTCACCGGGTGCCGGAACGTGCTCGATATCGGCTGCGGCCGGGGTGAATTCCTGGAGATGATGCGCGATGCCGGGATTCCAGCCCACGGGATCGACCTCAGTGAAGATTCCGTCGCCACCTGCCGGCACAAGGGGTTACAGGCCGAAACCGCGGACCTGTTCGAATACCTCACCGCCTTGCCGGAAGCCGCGCTCGATGGCATCTTCTGCTCGCAGGTGGTGGAACACCTTCCACCCGAGCGCCTGCCGGAGATGATCAAGCTGTGCGCCATGCGGCTGTCGCGCAACGGCGCGATCGCCATCGAAACGCCCAACCCCGAGTGCCTGGCGATCTTCGCCACGCACTTCTACCTGGACCCGACGCACACGCGTCCCGTACCGCATCCGCTGCTGGCCTTCTATCTGGAGGAATTCGGCATCGGAAATATCGAAGTGAAGAGACTATCGCCGGCCGTGGAATCGATGGCGCCGCTTCAGTCCTTACCGCGGGACTTCCGCGACGCCTTCTTCGGCGGATTAGATTACGCGATCACGGGCAGGAAACTTTAGGATTCGGATCATCATGGGCCGGAAGATCATGGGTCCGAAGACCATTCCGGCCCGCACGTTGCCGACGCCCACGGTCTCGACGGTGACCGTGAGAGGCATCTCTTTCTTGTTGCGCACCACCGTGACGGTCACTGTCTTTTTGGACCGGTTGGCGCGCAGCGCGCTGGTGATGTCGCGGGAGCTGTTGACCTTGGTGTCTTCCACTTTCACGATGACGTCCCCCGCTTTGATGCCGGCTTTGTCGGCGCCGGAGTTCCGGGTCACGGACTTCACCAGCACACCCTCGGTCACTCCGAAGAATTCCGCCAGTTGTGCCTGTTGTCCGAGAGACTCGCCGTAGATCCCGAGCACGGGATTCTGGTAGGACATCTCGAATCGGGGAATCTCGATGGGCGGGATCGGGGGAATCTGAATTTCCGGAATGCGCATTTCGGGCATCGTCCAAGTGCCCCCCCCGAACACCATACTCTTGCTGGCTTCCAGGGTGGGGGAGAGGGTAAGGGTCGCGCCGTTGCGCCACACCACGATTTTCACCTGCCGGCCGACCGGGGTCTCGCGCACCAGCCGGGTCAACTGGGCGCCGCCCTCCACAGGCTGGCCGTTGTACTCCAGAACTACGTCACCTTCTTTGAATCCCACTTTGGACGCCGGGCTGTCCTCCACGACGCTCTTGACTTCCGCGCCGCGGACCTCTTTCAACTTCAAAGCGCCGGATCGCTCAGTGTCGATATCCAGCGTGCTGATGCCCAGATAAGCCGGGCGGTCGGACACCGTGGCGATGGTCCGCGCGCGCGGCGCCCTGGACTGGGCAAACGCGGCGGGCGTTAGCAGGCTCGCCGCAGCCACCAAGACCGTGCAAATGGTCGAACTCATTCTCATAGCAAAACCTCTATTGTTGACGTCTGATAAAAATCGTGCCACCCATCCCCGAAATCTGCAACAGCGGCCCCCCGCCGTTCACCGACCCTTCCGCGATCACCCGGGGACCTTGCCGGCGGGCCTGGATTTCCCGAAAATCGGACATGATTCGCCGCAGCGTATCCGCCATGTTGTTCTGGGCCTGGATGGTCACACCGAGGTTAGACGGAATCAGTACGGTGATGTCACCATTGCCAGTGGCGAGGTACGAATCGGAGAGCTTGCTGCCCAACAGGTTGGCGAGGATGCTCCCCATGGAGGTGGAGACACGCATGGGCCCGGAGATATTGCTCACGCGGATGCCGCCGCTGCCCGATTCGCAGCGCACGCCGGCGGCCGATCGAACTTGCACGGGACCGGCCATGTTGCGCACGGTCACGATGCCGTTGGCCCTCTCCACGATAATCTCGCCGCCGCCGCTGGTGGCCGTCACGGGTCCGCCGGCGGTCCCAATATGGACGCCGCCGCCGACCGTGGAGGCGCGCACCTGACCGCCGGCCTGACCGGCAAAAATATCGCCGCCGTTGGTTTCGAGCACCGCCTCACCGCCCACCATCTTCACGTGGATGTGCCCGGCCCCGGTGCTGCAATGCAGCGACCCGCCTATCTGACCGACGCGAATTCCGCCGCCGCCCGTGATCAGCTTGCAGTCACCTTGAACGCGGTCCACGGTCAGTTCGCCGGCGCCGGAATCGACATCCAGCGGCCCTTCGATGCCGTTCGCCTGAACCGCCCCCTCCGACGTGGAGATCACCGCATGGTTGAGACCGGGAGTCTTCACATCGACGGAAGCCATGGCCGGACCGCCCGGCGCGGTGAGGACCATCCACGGACCCTGCGATTCCACACGCACGGTGTATTGCCGCAGCACACGCCAGGCCTCGGCCTCGGTCCTCGCATGGACGCTCACGATCACCG
>JBGPKH010000368.1:0-8792 GCA_041485845.1 Bryobacteraceae bacterium | reverse complement strand
CGCGGCATATCCCCGGAAATGGCCGTGAGACTGTCCAAAGTTTTCGGCGGCACTGAGCAAGGCTGGCTGGTGCAACAGGCCCAGTACGACCTCGCACAAGTCCGCCGCGACCACATAAAGCTGAAACGGCTGCAACTGGCTTAGCCCTTGCGCTGCGCGTACGTCAGTCTCGGCTGGGTTGGCGGCGTCAGCGGAGCGCCAGCAGCGTGGCGGTATCGTCCCGGTAAACCTCCCGCCATCCGATCTGTTCCAGCGCCGGTATGAGCGGGTAGTCGCCGGGCATCAGGGCGTGTGTGAACTGGAAGGAATCCCAATACTCGCGCCATCCGGGCCGCACCTGGACCATCCGGACGTAGCGTTTCAGAAACTCGGCGCCGTAAAGGTCGCTGCGGCCGTCAAAAAAGACTTGGCGGGTTCACGGAGTAGAGAAACGCCGAATTGTAGACATGCCAGTTGCCGGCTCCCGGATTGTTCGTAATGCCGGTGCCGCAATGGTCGAACAGACTGTCCCATACCCAGAGGTCGAGTGCGTTAAAGTTCTTCAAAGCGATACCGATGTTTAACGAGAGGAACTTACTTCGCACGACTGACGTCTCGGCAAATCCGAAGCCGAGATCGCCACCGCGTATTCCAATGGAAGCGCCGGTGAATACATCGTCGGAATACTCGTTACCTGTGTCAAAATGAATCTTTCGATTATCCCACGACTGATCGACAAGGACCGATGCTTTGCGAGAGTCTTCGAAGGTGATGCGGTTAATCTTGGAGTACGCCACTCCGTTCAGGCGAAGTACCGGCGCGCCCGGCGCGCCGGCCCACTTGATGCGCACGGAATCGGGACTTTCCCCAACGATGCTGACATGGATGCGCTCGGACAGCAGGAGCGTTCTGCTCACCGGGTAAGTGCCGGCCGGAAAGTACAATACGGGTGATTTGCCGGGAAGGCCTAGATCGGACAGGGCAGATTGAATGGCGGCGGTATCGTCGGTGACGCCGTCACCGGCTGCTCCGTAAGTGTGCGCGTTCGTCCACGATGCAAACGGACCCACGAACTCTTCTTGAGCCAGCGTGGGGAACGGCTGCAAGAAGGGTTAATGTCAATATGAGATATCTCATGCCATCGGCCTTTCGGAGAGCTGGCCTCGAATGAGCATGATACCAGCTTCCCCCGCCCTCGCCCCGGGCCTTCCGGCAGGCATACGCGCCCGGACCGCCGGTCCCGCCGATATTGCCCGTGCGATTCTTACCAGGCGTTACAATCGTCATGTATGCGCCGCCGGCTTTTTCTCGTGCTCGCTTCCGCTGCGCTGGCCTTCGCCCAGAAGCGGCCGTTCGACGTCGACGCCCTGATGGAGCTGAAACGGATCGGCGATCCGCAACTCTCTCCCGATGGCCGGTCGGTCGCGTTCTCGGTGCAGTCCGTGGACGTCGCCCAAAACAAGAAGCCGCAGCAGGTCTGGGTGGTGCCGCTCGCGGGCGGCTCGCCCCGCCAGATCACCACCGAGGGCGAAGCCAACCAGCGCCCGCGCTGGTCGCCCGATTCCCGCCGCATCGCCTACATCTCGGACCGCGGCGGCTCGTCGCAGATCTGGCTGATGGACCCCGACGGAGCCAACCAGAGGCAGGTCACCAACCTCTCCACCGAAGCCAACGGCGTGCTCTACGCGCCGGACGGCAAGAACCTTCTGTTTACCAGCGAGGTCTATCCCGAGTGCGGCGCCGACGATGCCTGCAACCGGCGCAACCTCGACGTCGAGAAGAACAGCAAGGTCCGGGCGCGCATCTACACGGACCTGCTCTATCGCCACTGGAACACCTGGCAATCCAAGCGCCGCAGCCACCTGCTGGTGGTCCCGGTTGCCGGCGGGTCGCCCAAGGAGCTCACGCCGGGTCCGCGCGAGGTGCCTCCCTTTTCGCTGGGCGGTCCCGACGATTACGACATTGCGCCCGACGGCGCGGAAGTCTGCTACTCGATGAACGCGGACCCGGCGCCCGCCCTCAGCACCAACTCCGACTTGTACGTGGTCTCCATCCAGGGCGGCGATTCGCGGCGCATCACTGCCACGCCCGGCGCCGATACCGGGCCGCACTATTCGCCCGACGGCAAGTACATCGCGTGGCGCGCGCAGTTCCGCGCCGGATACGAGAGCGACCGCTTCCGCCTGATGGTGCTCGAACGATCGACGGGCAGGGTCACGAACCTCACCGAGACGCTGGACCGCTGGGTCAACAGCTTCACCTGGTCGCCCGATTCTACTAACCTCTTCTTCACCACCGCCGACCGCGGCCGGCAGGCCATCCAGTTGATCTCGGTGAACGGCGGCGCGGTGCGCATGGCGGCCAGCGGCGACAACGAGCTCGACGACATGCAGTTGACCCGCGACGGCAAGACCATGGTCTACACCCAGCAGACCGGCACGTCGCCCATCGAGATCTATCGCGCGGCTTCCACCGGCGGGGCCCCGGTAGCCCTCACCCGTCTCAACAGCGCGACTCTGGATTCCTGCCAGCTCACGCCGCTCGAAGAGTTCTGGGTGGATACCGCGGACGGCTCGCGCGTCCACAGCTTCGTGGTGAAGCCTTACGGATTTCAGGCCAATCGGAAATACCCGGTGCTGATGCTGATCCACGGCGGCCCGCAGGGCAACTGGGGTCACGGCTGGACGTACCGGTGGAACGCGCAGGTCTTCGCCGCCGCGGGTTATATCGTAGTCGAGCCCAACCCGCGCGGCTCTACCGGGTACGGGCAGAAGTTCATCGACGAGATCAACGGCGACTGGGGCGGCCGCCCGTATGACGACATCATGGCCGTGACCGATCGCGCGGTCAACCTTCCCTACGCCGATGCCGGCCGGGTCGCGGCTGCCGGCGCGTCGTACGGCGGGTACATGATCGACTGGATGCTGGGACACACGCAGCGCTTCAAGGCGCTGGTCTCGCACGATGGCGTTTACGACATGCCGAGCGAGTTCGGCGCCACCGAGGAGCTGTGGTTCCCGATCTGGGAAATGGGGGGTACTCCGTGGGACAAGCCGGAAGACTACGCCAAATGGTCTCCCAGCCGCTACGTCAAGGACTTCCACACGCCCACGCTGGTGGTCCACGGCGAACAGGACTACCGCGTGCCCTACACGCAGGGCCTCCAGCTCTTCACCGCACTGCAAGTGCTGAAGGTCCCTTCGAAGCTGCTGGTTTTCCCCGACGAGGGGCATTGGGTGCTGAAGCCGCAGAACAGCCTGCTTTGGTATAAGACGGTCATAGATTGGATCGATTCCTGGGTGAAAAAGTGAAAGCAATCATAGCCGCAGTCTTACTGGTGGCCGTAATCGCGGTCGCGTTCCTCGCGATGTCCACCAGCCCGGTAGTGGGCGTGAATCCTCCAGTCAAAACGGTGGGGATCGGCACGCCCGTGACAGCGACCATTACCAACCCGCACGGCGTGCGCAGGGTGACGGCGTGGATGGAGCAGAATGGCGCGCGCTATCCACTCTACGAAGAAAAGACCCCTGCGCGCCGCTTCTTCTGGAGCCGCCATCAGCCGCCGCGTACCGTCACCTTCGAAGCCGGCAAGAACAAGGCGCCGAACCTCAAAGAGGGCAAGGCGCGTATCGTGGTGGAAGCGGTCTCCAACGATCTGCGCGGCAGCTCGAATTCGGCCGCATACGAAGTGGACGTGGTGCTCGCCCCGCCACGCGTCGCACCGGACGGCTTACAGCACTACATCAACCAGGGCGGCATGGAACTGGTGACCTTCGTCCCCAGCGGCTCCTGGAGCGAAGCCGGGGCCCGGGTGGGGAAGTACACGTATCGCAGTTTCCCGCTGCCGGGCAAGCCCGCGGACCAGCGCTTCTCGATGTTCGCCTACCCTTGGGACCTCCCGGCCGACATCACGCCCGCGGTGTACTCACGCAATCTGGCGGGCACGGAAGCCACCGGCCGCTTCTGGTTCAAGGTCTTCCCCAAGAGATTCCGCGTGCGCGACTTCCCGATCGATGACACGCTAATGGAGAAGCTGGTGACCTCGGTGGACCCCACCGGCCAGTTGGCGCCGGGACCGGACCTGCTCTCGCGCTTCCTCAAGATCAACGGCGAGATGCGGCAGAAGAACAACCAGCAGATGTCGGACCTGCGTTTCAAGACCGAAGAGAAGATCCTGTGGAACGGGCCGTTCATACACTACGGCAAGGAAGAGGCCGACTTCGCCGACGTGCGCAGTTACATCTACCACGGCAAGAAGGTGGACCAGCAGGTACACCTGGGCTTCGACCTTTCCGATGTCCAGAACGCCCCGGTCAATGCCGCCAACGACGGCCGCGTGGTCTGGGCCTCCGACCTGGGCATCTACGGCAACTGCATCGTGCTGGACCACGGCTACGCGCTGCAATCGATCTACGGCCACTTGCGGCAGATCGATGTGAAGGTGGGCGACCTCATCAGGAAGGGGCAGAAGATGGGGATCGCGGGCCAGACCGGATTGGCCGGCGGCGTTCACGTACACTTCAGCATGCAGATCGACGGCGTGCAGATCAATCCGCGCGAATGGTGGGACGAGCACTGGATCCACGACCGCATCCTGAGCAAGCTGGACCCGAGCGCGACGCGTAGCTCGAGGCCACCGGCCGCCACTCCGGTGGCGCACAAGCGGCGGCGGGGCCGGTAGGGGGGCGATCCCACCGTCTATTTCGCCCGCAAGGCATTTAGCGGAAACGCGTTTGCCACCTGCTGCTGAGCATTCCCGTCCAGACCTGTCGGGCCGGGTGACGCCCGATCTGGGCCTGCGCTGGGAAGTGCATCCTCCCTTCCGCGAGGAATCGGGCAACATCACGAACTTCGATCATTCCAATGGAAACGTGATTGTCCACGGACCATACCCATCCCGGCCGCGCCGGGATTCCTGACGGCCATCCATGCGTGCCCTACAGAGTCCAGCGCGTGGGGCGGACTCCGGAGCGGACTCCCTGGTCCGTGGGGCAGGTCCCCGACCTGCCCACCCTGATTCACCGGCCGCGCATCTGCCCCGCGCTCTTCTCCTCTGTCCGGCCTTCCCGCACCGCCGGGCTCGGCCTGCCGTTCCCCGAGCGCGTGGGGCGGACTCCCCGGTCCGCGCGGGTCCCCCTGGACCGGCTTTCCCTCTCGTGAATCAGTCTCTTGGGCGCCCGCAGGCGGGGCGGCCACGGGCCGGCCGCGGACTGGGGAACCGGCCGCGCGCTTGCCCCAGGCAGTCCCACCGTGGCCTCCAGCAGAGCCAGGCGCCGCTTGATCTCCTCCAGCCGCGCCGTCTCCTCCGGAGTCACGGCCGCTGCTCCAGTTCCTCCAGCAGAATCGAAAGCCGCGGCCCCACTTCCGTCCGGCCGCCGAAGCGCACCGCGTTGTAGGCGGCGGTGAACTCCGCCACCGCCAGCCCCAACTCGCCGGAGGGAAGCGAAGCGGCAAACTCCGCGGGTGTGAACCACAGTGGCTTGCGGAAGCCGCGGCGCTTCAGGATATGCAGCATCCGCCCGTAAAGCAAGGTCGCGTCCGCCACGCTCGCCTGCCCCTGGCGCACGCGCTTGACTCGCAGTCGAATGTGGAACAGGCGGATCAGCGGAGGGCCGGCCAGCCAGATCCAGAATCCCAGCACCAGCACCAGCACGATCCGGACTCCGTATCGCCGGATCCAATCCCCGGCGTGCAGGTCGTCCCACCAATCCGCTCCGAACCCGTTGATCGAGTCGAACCAGCGCAACCCCATACGGCGCGCGCCCCGTTGCAGTTGATCCACCAGCGAGCCCTGCTGTCCGGAATCGTAGCCCACCACCCACTGCTGCCAGAAGGTCTCGGCGGCATCCAGGTACAAGCCGAGTTTCGTGAGGAACGCCAGGCCCGGCGAGTTGGGGTCGGGCGGCGTGGGATCGAACGTGGTCCAGCCGTGCCCGGGTATCCACGCCTCCACCCAACTGTGCGCGTCCGACGACCGTATTAGCCACAACTCCGAAATCGGGTTGTAGATGCCGCTTTGAAACCCGGTGGCCAGCCGCGCGGGAATGCCGAGGGTCCGCAGCATCACGGTCATCGCCGACGCGAAGAATTCGCAATGGCCCTTCTTGCGCGTGAACAGGAAATACGCCAGCGGATCGGCGATCTCGCGGCTCGGCAGTTGCAGCGTGTAGCCGAACTCGCTGCCCCGCAGATAGCGCTCCACCGCGCGCGTCCGCTCCAGGTCGGTCGCCAGACCCGCGGCCACTCCGCGCGCCTTTTGTGAAATCCGTGGGTCGAGCGCCGGCAGTTGCAGGTAACGTTCCCGGTCCGGCAGCGGCAGGATCGGCGTGGGGTACCGCGCGGGCGCTATTTCAGGCGGCTCTTCCAGCAGGCTGTAAGCCTCGTACCGGAATCCTTGCCCCGCCGGATGGAACGGCGGCGCCCGGAAATTCCCGCCCTCCGTGCGCACCAGGCTCGGCACTCGGAGAAACATGGCCTTTTCCGGAATGCCCGCGAAGAAGAGGGCATCGGTCTCCAGCTCGTCGTATTCCACGTGGTAGCTGATGCCCCGTCCGGCGGGCCGGCCCCCGTTGGGGTTCAAATCGGCCTGACCGTTCTCCACCGGAATCGTCTGCCGCCCCGGGTTGGGGTTGGACCAGCGTTTACCGTCGAAATCCACCAGCGTTCCGCCGCGCCACTTCAAACCGCCCGGCGGCTCGGCGCTGATGACGCTGATGTGCATCACCGGCCGCGACATCTTTTTGATTTCGCCGATCTCGCCGAGCATCACCTGGTTGGTGAATCCGGGAATGTGAATGCGGCGCGAAGTGAAGTGCGAAAACGCCGCATCGGCGGTGCGCGGCAGCAGGAAAAACAGCCCGGCCGTCAGCGCCAGGATGCCCGCCGTCACCAGCACGGAAAGCGCCGCCAGGCGCGTGTGGAAGCGTTTCAGCCCGCTGCGCGCCGTGGCCGGCGCCTTATTCATGGAGCGGCGGATCTCGCCCGAAGTCAGCGCCGCCATGGCGAAGAGCAGGTACAGCGCCAGGAACACGAAGAAGTTGAAATTGATGGACAGGATGGCCGCGGCCAGCAGTTCCAGGAACGCGATCACCGCCGTGTAGAGATGATCGCGATTGGTCTTTGCCGTCAGGATCTTCATCACCGCCAGGAAAAACACCAGGTGAACGGTGGCGGGCAGGAACTCGTGCGAGAGCAGAGAATAATCGAGCAGGTAGAAGCCCGTGTAGCCGATGGTGATGAGCGTGGAGGCGCGCTCGGAGATCTCCAGCCGCACGAACCCGTAAATCAGCAGGCCGCGCAGCAGCAGGCCCGCCGCCGTGAGCACGATGGTCGGGGTATCCAGGTATCCCGATCCGGCCACCGCCAGGTAACCGCTGGCCACCAGGCCCAGCAGCGAAAACTGGAAGAAGCGCTCCACGGACGGGTGCCCTCGGCTCGCTTCCGGACGCGGCATAGTTTCATTCTATCAACCGCCTCGCAGTTACACTGAATTCATGGACAACCCAACCATCGGGCTCCTGGTGCACGCGGTCGGCAGGACCGGCGTTCTGCACCAGTTGACCGGAGTGATCGCGCGGCACGAGGGAGACATCACCTCCGTCGAGATTCTGTCGAACCTCCCCGAGGATGCCCGCACGTACTTTGAAGTGGTCCTGCCCGGCGGCGCCGACGCGCTCCTGGAAGACATGAGGCAACTGCCCATTGTGCGCCAGGTGGAACAGGTGAAGACCTTCCAGGCGATCTACGGCAAGCGCATCATCATCGCCGGCGGCGGCGCGCAGGTGGGGCAGGTGGCGGTTGGCGCGATCTCCGAAGCGGACCGCCACAACATTCGCGGCGAGCATATTTCGGTGGACACCATTCCGCTGGTCGGCGAGCAGAAACTCGCCGACGCCGTACGCGCCGTGGCGCGCCTGCCGCGAGCCCGCGCGCTGGTCCTCGCCGGTTCCCTAATGGGCGGCGATATCGAAACCGCCGTGCGCGAAGTCCGCCGCCAGGGACTCCTCGTCGTCAGTCTCAACATGGCCGGCAGCGTCCCCGACGCCGCCGACCTGGTGGTCACCGATCCCGTGCAGGCCGGCGTCATGACCGTCATGGCAGTCGCCGACACCGCCAAGTTCACCGTCGAACGATTGAAGCGGCGGGTATTTTGAGGTGGACAGGCCGGGAGGCCTGTCCTACTAGCCCAACTGAATCTCCGGCGGCACTTCCGGGGTCATGAGCGACGCGCCGCCGTCCGCGTAGATGATCTGCCCCGTGATCCAGCCGGCTTCTTCGGAGCACAAAAGCGCAGCCGCATTGCCGATGTCCTCGGGCGTTCCCAGGCGGCCCATCGGAGTCCATCCGCGAGAGTGCCAGTTGCGGAGGAGCACTTGCACCTGCTCCGGAAACGAATTGAGCACACTGTCCTCGGTCCACCCCGGACTGATCGCGTTCACCGTGATACCGCGCTTCGCCAGCGCCACCGCGAAATAACGGACCATCGACTCGAGCGCCGCCTTCGCCGATCCCATCCCCGCCCACGGCTGCAATCCGCCGGTGCGGCTTCCCTGCGCGTAGGTGAGGGCCAGGATCCTGCCGCCGTCCTGCATCAGGGCAGCGGCCTCGCGCGCGCCCACCAGGAACGCCTTGGCTTGCGAATCGAAGGCGGCATCCCACTGCCCCAGCGTGATGTCGAGCGGCCCCGTAAAGAATTCGGAGGCCTCGGGGCGCGCGTTGGCCACGAAGATATCCAGCGACCCGAATGCCGACCCCACCTCGCGGATCATGCGCGTGATTTCTTCCGTCCGGCAAACATCGGCCTGCACCACGAT
>JBGPKH010000367.1:0-8823 GCA_041485845.1 Bryobacteraceae bacterium | reverse complement strand
AGTTGGGCCAGCCGAGGGCTAGCCGAACGTGTTGCAGGCACTCTCCGGCGCCGTTTTCGGTTTCCGGGCTGGCTGACCCTTAGTGCTTGCTCCCCTGCTTCAGCTTTTCGCGCTGCTCTTTGAGAACCGCCCTGCGGCTCAGCTTGATCTTGTTGCCTTCGAGCGCCAGGACCTTCACCAGGATCTGGTCGCCTTCCTTCAACTCGTCGCGGACGTCGCGGATGCGGTTCTCAGCGATCTCGCTGATGTGCAGCAGCCCATCGGTGCCCGGGAAGATCTCGACGAAGGCGCCGAAATCCACCAGTCGCACCACCTTGCCCAGATAGGTTTTACCAATCTCGGCGGTAGCGGTGAGATCGGAGATGATCTGGATGGCTTTGTTGGCCGACGCTTCGTCCGCCGAGGCCACATGGATCGTGCCATCGTCCTCGACATCGATCTTGACGCCGGTCTGCTCGATGATGCTGCGGATCACCTTGCCGCCGGGCCCGATGACGTCGCGGATCTTGTCGGTCGGAATGTGCAGGGTGTAGATGCGCGGCGCATATTGCGAAATGGCGGCCTTGTGTTGCGCGATAGCCTCGTTCATCTTGTCGAGGATGAAGAGCCGCCCGCGGCGCGCCTGCTCCAGCGCTTCCTTCATGATGGCGGTGGTCACGTTGGTGACCTTGATGTCCATCTGCAGACCGGTGATGCCTTCGCGCGTGCCGGCTACTTTGAAATCCATGTCGCCGTAGTGGTCCTCAGCCCCGGCGATGTCGGTGAGAATGGCGTAATCGCCGCCCTCCATCACCATGCCCATCGCGATACCGCCCACATGGGAGGCCAGCGGCACGCCCGCATCCATCAGCGCCAGCGAGGCGCCGCAGACGGTGGCTTGCGAACTCGACCCGTTGGATTCGAGGATGTCGCTGACCACGCGCATGGTGTACGGGAAGGCTTCCTCAGTAGGGATCAGCGCGGCGAGCGATCGCTCGGCCAGCGCGCCATGTCCGATTTCGCGCCGGCCGGGGCCGCGCATGAAGCCGGTTTCGCCGACGCTGAACGGCGGGAAATTGTAGTGAAGCATGAAGCGCTTGGAGGTCTCACCCGGTTCCAGCAACTCGATGCGTTGTTCGTCTTCTTTGGTGCCGAGCGTGACGGTCACCAGGGCCTGGGTTTCCCCGCGGGTGAAGAGCGCGGACCCGTGGGTACGGGGCAGGACTCCGGTCTCGATGGTGATGGCACGAATCTGGTCGAACGCGCGGCCATCGGGACGGCGGTGGTTCTTGAGCATCTCGTCGCGGAAGACGCGCTCCTTGAGGGCGTCGTAGCACTTCGCGGCGGCTTCCTTCTTGTCGTCTTCGGTCTGCGCTTCGAGCACGCGCTTTTTCAGCGCGGCCACGCGGGCGTAGCTCTCGAGTTTCTCGTATTTCCCGGTGTTGAGCGCGTCGGTGAGCTCTTCACGAACCTGCGCGGAGACCTGATCGTAGATCGCCTGGTCAAGCGCCGGGGTTACGAACTCGCGCTTCGGCTTGCCCGCCGCCGCGACCAACTGTCGAATGCCGGCAGCGATCTTCTTGCAGCAATCGTGACCGAACTCGATGGCCCCCAAAACGTCTGCTTCGGACACCTGCCGCGCGCCGGCTTCCACCATCACGATTCCGTCTTCGGTGCCGGCGACCACGATGTTGAGCTTGGATTCCCGGCCCTCGGTGTAGGTGGGGTTGGCCAGGTACTGCCCGTCTCGTATGCCGACGCGGACACCGCCCAGCACGTAGGGGAACGGGATATCGGAAATGGCCAGCGCGGCTGCCGCGCCCGCAATCGCCAGGGAGTTGGGGTCCTGTTCGGGATCGGCCGAAAGGACCATGGCGATGATTTGGGTTTCGTGGAGGAAGCCCTCGGGGAACAGCGGCCGGATCGGACGATCGATCAGTCGGCTGGTGAGAACCTCCTTTTCGGAGAGACGTCCCTCGCGTTTGATAAATCCGCCCGGGATCTTCCCGGCGGCGTAAGTGTACTCGCGATAGTCGACGGTGAGCGGGAAAAACCCGGCTCCCGGTTTGGGCTCATTGGCCATGCAAGCGGTGACGAGAACGGCCGCGTCACCCGATCGAACGACAACGGCGCCGTTCGCCTGTTTGGCCATCTTCCCGGTTTCCAGGGTGATTTTGCGGCCGCCCAGATCAACTTCAACTGTATGTAACATTCTTTAAGTCTCCAACTTCGGCCCGATCGATCCCTGGGGGATTCCGGACCAGTCACCAAATGGCGGATCTTACGACCGCCCGATCGAGACCAAAGTTGACAGGATGAGTAGCCACTGGCGTCTCCCGGCCACGCGCCGCAGAACCGTCAGGACCAATTTGGCGAGTTCGGAAGCCCCCGCCGTACTTCTGGATTGCGAGGCTGCTTCCGACGAATGGACTAGCGGCGAATTCCCAAACGCTGCAGAACAGCTTTGTAGCGCTCCGGGTCAGTATCGCGCAGGTAGGTCAGAAGCCGGCGACGTTTGGCAACCAGGGTCAGCAAACCTTTGCGGGAGCCGTGGTCTTTCTTGTGCGTCGCGAAGTGCTCCGTGAGAAGCGAAATGCGCTTGCTCAACAGGGCAATTTGTACTTCTGGCGACCCGGTGTCGGTCTTGTGGCGCTGATTGGTGGAAAATATCTGCCGCTTGGTTTCAATCGCCAGTGCCATTCTAGGGGTAATGCTCCTTGTCTTCTCTTAATCTCGTTTAGGTACGTCATACAGAATAACACACAGGGGGGACGTCTGGTGGCGAGGGAGGGCGGCGAACCGCGGCGAACCAACCGGGAAAGCATCCCCAGAGTCCCCGGAACGGCGTGCCGGCGCACCGATCCATGAGTCCTGGCCCGCAGAAGCCGAGAGCCACTGGCTTACAGATCGAGGCGCCGGGTTTCCTTGGCTATAATTAGAGAGTCCCTATGGCCCTCGACTCGATTGAAGGATCGCTGAAGGAGCGGGGCGTGCGCCTGACGCGGCAGCGCCAAATACTGCTCGAGCTGATCGACAAGACCGGCGATCATCTGGATGCCGAGCGCCTCTACCAGTTGGCCAAGGAAAAGGACCCGAAGCTGAACCGGGTGACGGTGTATCGCACACTGAAGATGCTGAAGGCCGGCGGCCTGGTGGACGAGCTCGACCTGATGCATTACGGGGGCGACCAGCATTACTACGAGACTCGCCTGAAGCAGGAGCACGCACACGTAATCTGCCTCCGCTGCGGCAAGGTGGAGGAGTTTTTCGGGGAGCCGCTGCAGCGTCTGCGGAAGCAGATCGAAAGCCACTTCGGTTTTCAAGTGCTGCTGGCGCGGACGGAAGTCGGCGGCTATTGTGCGCACTGCCAGACGCTGCGGGCGCGCGAAGTAGAAGAACTCCGCCGCCAGCCGGCGGAACCCGGCAAGCGCCGCGGACGCCCCCCAGTGTCCGCCCGGCGCTCGCGCGTGCGGCGCCCTTGAATGAAATCCCCGGCCGCCTCTTCCTCCACCGCCCAACCGGCGTCGCTCGTGGTGATCGACCCGAACGGCCATCGCACACGCGTGCCGATTGAGCCTCTGCCGTTTCATATCGGCCGCCAGCCGGAGAGCCACCTGATCATTCGCGACAGCCGCATCTCGCGCACGCACGTGCGCATTCTGGAGGACAACGGCGAATACGCGATCGAGGACTGCGGCAGCCGCCACGGCACCTACGTGAACGGAAGGCGGATCACCCGGGAGCCACTGCGCAAGTGCGACAAGATCGAGTTCGGTGCGCAGGATTGCTACCAGTTGGTATTCGCCCTAGACGGCGAGGAATTGAAGCGGCTGATGGATCAGGTGGCGGGGTCGGAGAAGTCGGCGCCGGCGCCCGGGGTCGGCGGCAACCTGGGCAAACTGCGCGCCATCCTGGACCTGGCCCGCACGCTGCAGAGTTCTTTTTCGATCAACGATGTCCTGGCATCCGTGGTGGACACCGCGCTGGCCATCACGGGAGCGGAGCGCGGCTTCCTGATGTTGCGCGCGGCCCACGGGTTGGAGACCCGCATCGCGCGGCATCGTAGCGGCCACCACCTGCGCGAAAGCGACCTTAGGGTGCCGCGCGAGGTGATTCATCGCGCGCTGCAACACCGGCGCGAGTTGCTTTCGATGAACTTCGATCCGATGGGTGCGGAAGACACACGGCCGCAGAACAGCATCGCGGACCTGGAGCTGCGCAGTGTGATCTGCGTTCCCCTGGTCCGCATCCGGGCGGGTCAGGGCGATGTCACCAGCGTGCTTTCTTCGGGAAGCGAGACGGTAGGGGTGCTCTACATGGATTCGCGCGTGATGGCAGCCGACCTGGCGGGCGGGAATCGCGAGCTGCTGCAGACGCTGGCGATCGAAGCATCGACCGTGCTGGAGAATGCCCGCCTCCTGGAGGAAGAGCGTGCCAAGCACAAGATGGAGGAAGAACTGCGGCTGGCACGGACCATCCAGCAGAGTCTGTTGCCCGGTAAATTGCCCGCCGAGGGCTGGCTGCGGGCGTGCGGGAGCAGCGTGGCGTCGCATGAAGTAGGCGGGGATTATTACGACGTGACCGAGGTCGGCCCCGACTGCTGGTCCGCGGTGGTGGCGGACGTCTCGGGAAAAGGAGTAAGTTCTGCGTTGCTGGCGTCGCTGTTGCAGGGAGCGCTGATCACCGCCAACCACGATCCCCATGCGCTGGGCCGGCGCATCGCGCGGCTGAACCGATTTCTCATCGATCGCACCGCGAGTGAGAAATACGCCACCTTATTTTATTGTATGGTGGACCGGGGCGGCCGCCTCAGTTATGTGAACGCGGCGCACTGCCCGCCCATTCTGGTGCGAGCGGAAGGCGAACAGTTGACGCTCGACGCGACGGGCATGCCCGTGGGTCTGATGGAATCGGCGGAGTTCCCGGTAGCGGAGCAATATCTTGTTCCCGGCGACAAGGTCGTGATCTATTCCGATGGAGTGACCGAGGCCCAGAACACTGCCGCCGAGTTTTTTGGCAGGAAGCGGCTGCGAGAGATTGTGACGGCACGAGCCCGGGAATCCTGCACCGTGATCCACGACGCCATTCAGGAGGCGGTTGCCGCATTCACCGAGGGCGCTGCGCAATCGGACGATATTACCGTACTAGTGCTCGAATTTCAGAGCGCTGGAGACCTGGCGTGACGACGAGTGGACCACCCTATTGGCGGGGGGCGGCGCACCGGTTTCCGAGGGTGCGCCGGCGACCCGGCCCGATCGTCAGCTTTCCGTCTCCGCTTCCGCGCTGTACTGTTTGTAGTATTTGGAGTGGTCGTGATGGTAATAATAGTTGTCGCTGCTATCTGCCTTGACTTCGTTGATGACCACGCCTACCGTATTGGCTCTCAGTCGCTTCAACATGTTGATCGCCGATCCAAGCGCCTTGCGGTTGGTGCGTCCGGCCAGCGCGACCGTGAGCACGCCGTCGACGGATACAGCCATTTGCAACGGTTCGGGGAATCCGAGCAGGGGAGGCGAGTCCAACACCACGAGATCATACTCCCCGCAGGCATCTTCCAGGAGCGCCGTTAGTTCGGCGCCAACCAGGTCTGCAGCGCGTCGCGATGGCGGGCCAGCCGGCAGAATGTCGAGGTTGGGGAGCCCCTCCGGGCGCACCAGAACGCTACGCCACGGAACTCCTGAAGTCAGGACGTTGGAGAGCCCCCGGATACTGGGTACGTCAAAGCGCCGGTGGATACTGGGCCGCCGCAAATCTCCGTCGATCAACAGGGTCTTACGGCCCTGCTGAGCATGGGCCAGAGCCAGGTGGGCGGCCGTAGTCGATTTTCCCTCGGCTGGCCCGGAACTGGTGACCATCAGGCTGCGGATTCTCCGGTCGAAGTCAGTCAACAAAATGGAGTTTCGCAGTGTGCGGATGGCTTCCTGGAACGCACTGAGGCCGGAACTGCGGGATGGATCGTGGGGAACCAGCTCGGTACCCGGCTCGCTTGCGGCAATCACTCTGCCCCGCCATTCCTTTACAGCCGGAAGCGTGCCGATGACCTCCGTGGAGAGGCTGCGCGCCACCTGTTCCGGGTCGCGGACGGTATTGTTCAGGAAGTCGGCGCTGATGGCAGTCCCGACCGCCAACAGGGTTGCGAGCAGGAATGCCAGCAGCAGGTTCAGCTTGATGTTCGGGAAGACGGGCCGCGCCCCCGGTCTGGCGAGATCCGCAATGCGGATCGCGCTGTTCTGAAAGCCGGAGTTGATGCTCGCCTCGCGTATTTTGCGGACCAGTTCTTCATAGAGTGATTTGTCGGCATCGGCCTCTCGCTTGAGCGAGTGATACTCGAAGGATCGAGCGTTCAAGCGGTCGAATTCCGCCTTGGTCTCGGTGACCGTCTTGAGCAACATGGATTCCCGGTTCCGCGCTTCCTGATATTCCACTTCCACCCGCTGACCGATGTTCTCCTTCCCGCTTTGCAACTGGCGCTGCAATTCCGCCAGTTGCAGGGCGGTCTTCCGGTACTCCGGGTGGTTGGGGCCGTAATGAGCCTTGATCTCCACAAATTTCTGCTGCGTCTCATCCAACCGTTCCGACAGGCGCTTGAGAGCCTCGCCCTGCGTGGACACCTGGGCCGCCTCCAGCGAGCCGCCGGCGACCGACTTGTAGGCAGCCTCCTTTCGGACCCGATCCGCCTGCGCATTGGTGTACTCGGTATTCAACTGCAGGAGGCGCGCCGATAGAATGCTGGTCTTCTCCTCCGGACTGATGACATTGAGCTCGCGCTCGAACTGCACCAGAGCGCCACTGGAGCCCTCCATCTTCACTTTGAGTTCCTCCAGTTGTTTTTCCATAAAGGCGGAGAGACTGGCAGAGGACCTGAAGCGAATGTTGTACGTGTGCTCGAGGTAGGAGCGCGCGACCCCATTGGCGACGTCCGCCGCCAGCCGGGGGTCGGCGGAGCGATAGCCGATCAGCAGGAGATAGGTATTCGGCGGCCGCGTGACCTTGAGGTTTCTTAAAAGGACCGGGGCCTCCTCGGCGCCAGTGGCCCTCGCCTGAGCCGCGTCAGAGGCTTCGGCTTCGGACTCCAGAAGCCGGTATTGCTGAGCCACTGGCCGCAGTACGGAGTCCGACTGAATGAGCTTGGCCTGCGTTGCCAGGAACTGATCGGAGTCGTTAACGACCGTGCGCGTGGATTCCTGGCCAATAATCGCGCTGGGCATCTGGCGGTCGACATCGATCGTGGCGGTCGACTCGTAGATCGGGACGAGCCGGCTGGAAATCATGAGAGTGGCAGCAACCGCACAGCCCACAAAGAGCAGGATTCTCCACCAGTGGCGTTTGAGAATCCAGAGATAGTGCAATAGCGGAACCGAGGTGGGTGAAGCCTCGACCTCGGGCATGAAGCTGGAGGTGCGATAGACCTCCATTGGAACCGGCAGGTTCCGTCCCGGCATGTCCAGGACCGGCGCCGGCAAACTGGTAGTGAGCTGGTTCTCCATGGTTCTGTTACCGGCCATAAATGAGAGCGGTGGCACCCGCGGTTGAACCGAACATCAATAACTTCTCCAGTACCGCGAGCCCCAGCCGTTTGCCGTGGTTGTCGGGGACGTAAAGAACATCGTTTGCAAGAAGGGTGGCATCGGGGGCCTTCCGCTGCATGATCCGGCGCAGCTCGATAGGAATTTCGTTCTTGGATCCGGAGGCTTCGCGGCGGTAAATGTAGGCCTCCTTTCCGGCGAAAGGCGCAAGTCCCTCGGCCAATGCCAGCACTTTGAGCACACTGGTCTCGGCGCCGTCCTGCACCGGAAAGGCGCCGGGCCTTTTCACGTTGCCGACAACGAAAACCTTGCCCGCTTCGGGTACGCGGATCTCCTCCCCGCCCGTCAGCTTGATGTTGGATTCGGGATCTCCCAAATCGATCAGGGCCTTGACCGGAACGCGCAGGATCAGCGAGGTGGGCTCACCATCCGGCCCCGGTTGGGGTTTGGTGACGAGGATTTCCGAGCCGGCATCTTGCGTCAACCCGCCGGCGCGAGTGATCGCTTCCAGAAGCGTCACCGGCGCGCTGGCCTGAAAGGTCAGCGGGCTCTTGACGGATCCCGCCACACTGATAGGCCGGCTGTTGTATTCCGCAACCGTGATGGTGACCAGCGGCTCGACGATGATCCCTTCCTCCTCGAGCGCCCTCGCAAAGGCGCCTTCCAACTCGTTGGGCATCAGGCCTTCCGCCTTGATGCGCTGTTTCAACATGGGGAGGCGGATCATGCCATCCGCACCAACGCGCAGCGTGCGCGTTAGTTCCGGAGAGTCATATACCTGGATGGCAATCAGGTCTCTCGGGCCGATTTTCTGGGCGGGCAGGTTGAGCACCGACTCCGGCACTGGAACTCCACGAACTTGGGGCAGTGCCAGGGGAGCGCATAGTAGCAGCAGAGTGATTGACTTCATAGTGGATCGTCCTCGATTGCGATCAGTATCGGTTCTCGTTTCGTGCGTTTGCCGCACGCACCATCAGCCGGGCAGAATCAACGCGACGTATGCACTTCATTAGCACGGTGGCATTTGAGTCTCAGACCCATGATCGGCGGCGGGTCGTATTTCTGTAGAGGGGATCGCCACTTTTTGGGGCCGTCCCTTACATCGCGGTAAAGCCGCGACCAAACAGGACTCAGGTTCTGACGCGGAGCCGCGGAGGCACGGAGAGGATTAGATTAACCGCCGAGGCGCCGAGGCGCTGAGGATAACCAAGGGGCCGGTGGGGGCTTGTGGCTTTGGTGTCGTTATCGTGGTTCGAGCGCAGGGGGAGCAGAGAGGAGTGTAGTCGAGGGGTAACCTTGGGGTAGGGCCGCGACAGGT
>JBGPKH010000366.1:0-8861 GCA_041485845.1 Bryobacteraceae bacterium | reverse complement strand
GCACGGTGTACGCGCCGGTCGCGGGGACGGTGAAACAGTTGCTGGTGCATCCGGGAGGACACGTGGAGGCCAAGGATCTGCTGCTGGTGATCGAGTAGGGACACCTGTGTCCGAAGTACCTGGCGATGTCGCGCAGGCGGTCGATGGCGTAAGTGACGAGGCCGCGAATGGGGGCGTCCTCGCGTCTTACGGCGAGGCTGGGGACGATGCGGCGCATGTCGGCGAAGTAGGCTCCCAGCCGGGTTTGCAGGCTGATCACGTCGGATGAAGCGGGGCCGACGGCGGCATCATTCGCCTGCAACCGACGTTGATGAGTACACTTCGCAACCAGCCCGGGGTTCGTTATCGCTCATCGAGAAAGCGCCTGCTAGCGGCGGGCCTGGTTTTCGGCCTGCCTGATCGCATCGTCAAAACCAGTGGCGAGGAACAGAACGACTCAGTCTCCACAAGCGTCGATGCGTAATCGACGGTCGAGTGATTTCGGCTGTCCTACCGCCACTAATCGGAACAGCGTCCGAACACCGTACTAGCCCATCACTGGCCCAGCCGCCGCGTGGAACGGACCGCTCAACTTTCCGGTAATCCACATTTCGGGCCCTGATCTATTCCGGCGGTCATCCGGTCAACCTCACTACTGTGTAACCAGCCAGGCTTTTTTCCCTCGTAGAAAGTCGTTTTTCTCAGATTAAGTCCGCGTGCGATGGAAGGGACCGTGCGTCAGCGCCGGCTCTCAATGTGAATTCCCAGTGACGATGGCGATCAACGCCGCAAACGGCGGCGGCGAGCGCTACCTGCCCGGGAAGGTTGCCAATCGTCCTCTGACCGCACACGGCTTTTGTTGGCGCACGCTTGCAAGCGCACGGTGTCGCTGCTGCCGCAGTTCGCCTTGCCTTATCTCCGCTTCTCGATTCCGCTGCCGCGCGGCGAGCTCACCCGACGCGCCGAGGAGATTGCCGCGCGCCATTACGACATCCCCAGTTCGCAACGCACCTCGGTGTGCGTGGACACGCTGTTGGACTGGGCGCTGCGCTACCGCCAGCGCGGTTTCGAAGCTCTGGCCCCCCAACCGCGGCAAGACCGCGGGCAATCCCGCACCATCACGCCGCAACTCGCCGATCTGATCGAACGCCTCAAACGCGAAAACGCGATTTTGCCGCGACGCGCTGGCCTTGTATGCTCGTCTGTTTCGCCTCTGGCGCAAGTTCCAGGGCAGCTTAATCGACCGCGACCAATTGATCGTCCGCTCGATTCCGCTGCAAAAGCGCTGGTTCGCGCTCGCCGAGCAGTACCTGGACAGTGACGACAATGAAGTGCGCAACCTGGCCACCGCCCTGTTCCTGCACTGCGACCGGCTGTTCACTTTCATCGAGCATCCCGGCGTGGAACCCACCAATAATTGTGTGGAACAAGCCTTACGCATTGCCGTGCAATTGCGCAAGATCATTTTTGGCAATCGCAGCGCCCAAGGGGAGGTGGCGACGGCACGTCTCCTCACGGTTACCCAAACCTGCAGAATGCAAGGCCGCAACGCATTGGGGTACCTGACTGAAGCGATCGTCCGCTACCGCTGTCATCAGCCTGCCCCCTCCCTGCTCCCTCAACCTCGGTAGCCCACGTGAACTGTTACGTACACCTTGTAAGGGTTCCGGGCAATCACCCGCAAAGTTCCATTTTTTCCTTCAGCGGGCGGGCGGAGCCGGCGAAAGCGGAGGTCCCAGACGCGCGACTCGCCCAAGCTCAACCCGGTGATGCGGCCGGCGGAATCGCGGAGAAAGCGAATGCTGCCGAGCGAAGAGCTGAAGCCGTCCTGGTAGGTGGGGGTCAGGGGGATGATGGTGTTGGGGCGGCGGCGCACCACCAGGTGGTCGTTGTCGAGATCGACCTTCAGAGTCACCTCCGCCTCATCGCTGGCGTATTCGCCGGTCATGGCTTCGAGGGCGGCGCGATCCGGGTTGGCGCGCTCCACCTTTTCGTAAAGGTGGTTGGGATCCGACTCGACGGCCATTTTCAACCGGAGAACCTTGCCCGAGACATCGGTCTCGAACTCGGCGCGCTGCCCATCTTCACCCAGATTGAAGACGTTGGCTGAGACCGGCTTCAGCGCGCCCTGGCGATTGAGCCGCAACTGGCCGTCCTGGAGGTCGATCGAGACGGTGTGGTGGTCGCGCACGCTGCGGTAGAGCCCGGCCCTCGCGGCGAGCGTCGACGCATCGAGGGACGCCGGCGTTTCCGGTGGACGCTGCCGGATCGCTTCGCTCAGGTAAATGTCGGCCACCTGGCGCCCGAGTTGTGTGGCGTTGGTGCCGGCCAGGTTACAGAGCACGGCTACCGAGAAACCCTGGTCCGGATATCGGCCGAGCCACGCGCTGTATCCCGCCGTGCTGCCGCTGTGACTGACTTCGTTTAGTCCCTTCCAGTGGAGGACCATTAGGCCGGCCGCATAGGCGATGGTACGGCCGCTGGTCAGGCGACCCTGCACGTGCTGGGCATCGAAGAGCGCGCGGCCGCCTACCTTCATTTCGGTGAAGTTCTGATTCCAGCGCAACAGGTCGCCCACCGTAGTGAGCAGGCCGCCGTTGCCGAAGACGTCCTCGAACGGCATGTCCGTGCGGAAAGTGGCGCCGCCTCCAGAGTAAGCGATGGCGCGATTGCGAACGATGCGCCGGAAGTCGTCGCGCCATTGGGTGGAGGCCATGCCGAGAGGGGTGAAGATGTTTTCGCGGGTGAATGCGGGAAGCGATTCGCCAGCCACGCGGCTGACCAGAATCGCGGCGAGGTTGTAGCCGGAGTTGGTGTACGAGTATTCGGCGCCGGGCGGATAGTTGAGCGCGCGCTGGCGGCTCACGATCTCGAGCACGTGGGCATGCGTGTAAGCTCGGGTGGTTCGCGGCCAGCCACCGATGGCGGCGACGTTGCCCCAGTCGCGCAGCCCGCTGGTGTGATTGAGCAGGTGGCGAATGGCGATCGGGGCGCCGTAGTCGGGGAGTTCCGGGATATATTTCCGCACCGGGTCGTCGAGCGACAGTTTGCCTTGTTGGGCCAACAGGAGCACGGCGGCGGCCGTGAACTGCTTGGTGATCGAGCCCGGTTCGAAGATGGTCTCGGGCGTGATGGCGACGTCGTGCTCGAGGTCCGCCATGCCGTACGCGGTGCTGAGCACCGGTGCTCCCCCGATGCTGGCGCCAACCGCGCAGCCCGGGCTGTCGGTGCGGTTGAAGCGCGCGAAGATCTTGTCGACCTTGGCTTTGGCGTCCGGCGGCGCGCTGGCTTTCTGCGCGAGTCCGGCCGGCGCCAGCAGCAACACCAGAAGGAGAAACGGCTTGGGGTGAGTCATGACGTCAGGTTCAGCATACACAGTTTGAACCAAATCCTCCACTGGAACGTCTAACTGATATGAGTGCTGCCATGGCTACCAAACTTGCAGAGTTAAGATCCAGGACCAATCGGCAATTATTGATTGTGGTCCGGAAACAACTGGATCGCGCGTTGACACTCGCAAGCGTGGCAGCCGGCAAAGGGTCGCCCCTGTATGCGCAGGCCGAGAGGGATTGCGAACAGGTCAGAAGGCTGCTGCCCAGGATCGAGGGCTTGACGCGCGACGAAAAAGCGGATTTGGAAGCGAAATTCAAAGAGCTTCGGGCCGCATTGGACGGTGTAATCATGAAGCGTGTTCCGCAATACGCCACGTGCTCGTAGGAGTGGTGCGGATGAAAGGACTTGAACCTTCACTCCCTCGCGGGAACTGGAACCTAAATCCAGCGCGTCTGCCAATTTCGCCACATCCGCACGCTCTCATCGAATTATAGCGTGCGGCGCGGCCCCGCTACACGAGTCCCAGCAGCTTCGGCTCGTAGCCCGGAAAACGCTCTGGAGCGTGGGATTCACCAGGTGGCGCGACACCAGCTCGCCGAGGACGTCGCGGGAATCCGTGGTGAGCGCCAGGTCGCGGCCTTCGTAGAGTTGCTCCTTTTCCAGGCCGGGCCACTTCCCGTACACCTTGCCGCCCTTGACTGCCACCCATGACGAACATGCAGTTGGCGTGGCCGTGATCGGCGCCGCGGTTGCCGTTCTTGTGTGCCGTGCGTCCGAACTCCGACATGGGGACCACCGCGACGTCGGCCATACGGTCGCCCATATCCTGCCAGAAGGCGGCCAGCGCCTGGCCGCAGTCGCGCAGCAGCACCGGCTCCGCATCTGGTTGTGAGCGGTTGGCACAGTTGTTTGGTGACGAGCCCATTTCACCCGCCTGGACCGGGTGTAGTAGAATCACTAGACAATTATGGCGCTCACGGCTGGGACTCGCCTGGGACCTTACGAGATCCTCGCTCCCATCGGTGCAGGCGGAATGGGGCAGGTTTGGAGCGCGAGGGATTCGCGCCTGAACCGCACGGTCGCCATCAAGGTTTCCGCCGAGCAATTCAGCGAGCGCTTCGAGCGCGAGGCGCGCAACGTCGCCGCGCTCAACCATCCGAACATCTGCACGCTCTTCGACGTGGGACCAGACTACCTGGTGATGGAACTGGTCGAAGGGCCCACGCTGGCGGAGCGCATCGGCGCCGGACCGATTCCGCTGGAGGAGGCGCTCGCCATTGCGCACCAGATCGCCGAGGCGCTGGAGGCGGCTCACGAGAAGGGCATCGTGCACCGTGACCTCAAACCGGAGAACGTGAAGCTCACCAGCGAGGGCAAGGTCAAGGTGCTGGACTTCGGCCTGGCTAAGGCCCGGGAACCGGAGAGCGCGGCGGGCAATCCGGCGATGTCGCCGACGCTCACCATTTCCGCGACGCGCGCCGGCATGATCCTGGGCACTGCCGGCTATATGAGTCCCGAGCAGGCGCGCGGCAAGGTGGTGGACCGGCGGGCGGACATCTGGGCGTTCGGGGTGGTGCTGTACGAGATGCTCTGCGGCCGGCAACTCTATAGCGGAGAGCTGGCTTCCGACATGCTGGCGGCGGTGATTCTGAAGGAGCCGGATTGGGAGCCCCTGCCCGCCAACACGCCCGGGCGCATCCGCGAATTGCTGGCGCGTTGCCTGCGCAAGGACCCGAAAATGCGGTTGCGCGATATCGGCGATGCGCGCATCACCATCGAGGAGTATCTGGCCAAACCGGATGGGCTGGAGAAGACGGCGGCCGCGCCCGCGGCGGCGCGGCGCATGCGGCCATGGCCGGCCGCCGCCGCCGTAGTGCTGGCCGTGGGATTGGCAGGACTGTCCGCGATCCATTTCAGCGAAAAGGCGCCGGAGGCGGCGGCCGTCCGCTTCCAGATTCCAGCGCCGGAAAAGGCCGGCTACGGCAACGGCATTGCGGTCTCGCCCGACGGCAAGCGTTTGGCCTTCGTCGCGATCGCCGAGGGCCGGACGATGTTGTGGGTCCGCCCGCTGGATTCGCTGGCCGCGCAGCCACTGCCCGGCACCGACGGGGCGGCTTTTCCCTTCTGGTCGCCGGACAGCCGCTTCATCGGTTTCTTTGGAGTGGGGAAGCTCAAGAAAGTCGAAGCCTCCGGCGGACCTCCACAGACACTGTGCGACGTGCCCAACACCGGCATTGGCGGCTCGTGGAGCCGCGATGGTGTGATTGTCTTCGGCACCAACAGCACCGGACTGTTCCGCGTGCCGCAAGCCGGCGGGGCCGCCGCGCCGGTGACCACGCTCGACGCGTCCCGCGGGGAGAGCTTCCAGGGGCGGCCCTGGTTTCTGCCCGATGGCCGGCACTTCCTTTATTACGTCAACTCCACGACGGAGAACAGCGGTATCTTTCTAGGTACGCTCGACGGGAAGGACCGCAAGCGCCTGGTGGCGGCCAGGCAAGGCGCAGTGTATGCGCCGCTATCCGGCAGCGGGGAAAAGGGCCACCTGCTGTTTCTGCGGGAGGGCACCCTGATGGCGCAGCCGCTGGACGCCGGGAACTTCGAACTGGCCGGCGATGCGTTTCCCGTGGCCGAGCAGGTGGGGTCGGTCATCAGCTACCCGTTCATCTCGGCCTCGGCCAATGGCGTGCTGGTCTATCGCGGCGGCGGGGCGGGTGGCAATACGCAACTGGCGTGGTTCGATCGCGAGGGCAAGCCGCTGGGAACGGTGGGCCCGATCGGTGTGTACAACGACGTGGCTCTCGCGCCCGATGGCAAGCGGGTGGCTGTCCGCAAGGCGGAACCGCAGTCGGGTAACCTCGACATATGGTTGCTGGACGTAGCACACGGCGTCCCCACGCGATTCACGTTCGATCCAGCCCAGGAAGCCTTTCCGGTCTGGTCGCCGGATAGCAGCCGCGTGGTCTTTTCGTCGAACAGAGACGGCGCTGCCAACCTGTATCAGAAAGGCGCCGGCGGGACGGGCAGCGAAGAGCCTCTCCTGAAAAGCAATCTCGAAAAACGCTCGTACGATTGGTCCGGTGACGGCAAGTACCTTCTCTATTCCGTGTCCGAGCCAAAGACCAGGTCGGATCTGTGGGTGTTGCCGGAACCCGTCGGCGCATCCGGCGAGCAGAAGCCGAGGCCGTTTCTGGCAACTCCCTATAACGAGTCACAGGGACAGTTTTCGCCGGGTCCGGCGGGAACCCCGCGATGGATCGCCTACAGCTCCGACGAGTCCGGGCGCAACGAGATCTACGTGCAGCCGTTTCTGGAAACGGCTTCCGCGGCGGCCGGGAAATTCCAGATCTCCTCGGAGGGCGGTTTGCAGCCGAGGTGGCGGCGCGACGGCAAGGAGATTTATTATATTGCGCCGGACGGCAAACTGATGGCTGCGGAAGTCAAAACGGGGCCCCAGTTCGAGCACGGCGTTCCCCAGGCGCTTTTCCAGACACGGATCTTCGGTGGCGGCGCGGGTTTAGTCAATTTTCGTTATTCCCCGGCGCCCGATGGAAAGCGGTTCCTGATCGACAACCAGGCGGAAGAAACGGCCTCCGCGCCCATCACGGCGGTGCTCCACTGGACCGCCGGCCTGAAGCGGTAAGTTGGCCCGGATGGCACGGTGACAGTTTCTGCCGAACCAAGGACCGCTCCCTGGCTCGCCAAAGCGCGAGTACGGTCGCGGCTCGGTGTGCGGCGTTGTTCTCCGAACAGAGCCGGTAGAGTAGGAGAGAGGGCGACGCCACTGCGACGCGACCCCCTCTCCCCTCGTCGAACCGGAGATGCAGATTTCCCACGTCCGGCTCTCCTGAAAGCTCTCGCCTCAGGCATGCACAAGCTCCGCAAGACAGACCAGCACCAAGCGCACCAGGTGCCCGAGCCAGGATTCTCCTTGCGGAGGCTGGTACGGTCGCTGGCTGCGCCGTTGCAAATGCTGCATTAGACGGTCCCGAACATAGCGATCAATCTCACAGTAGGCGCTCGTGGGGTACCCCAAGGAGAAGTAGTTGGCCCATCCTTTCAGGTGCCGATTCAGCTCCCCAATCAGGTCCGGAATCGGCTTGAAGCACTGATGACTGTCCGTCATTTCGTGCAGCTTCTCCCGTTCCCGCCGGACTGCCTTTTTCGACGGAAACACATTCAGGTATTTCCGATCGCGCCCTTTCAGGTCGCGGTCATACCGGAACGTGTACCCCAGAAAGTTCAGACTCTCCCCGTTCTCCCGCAGATCCACCACTCGCGTCTTGTCTCGATTGATCTCCAACTGGAACTTTCCTTCCAGCCGCGATTCGATGTACTCAACGATCTCCGATCCCATCTGTTTCGCCATCACCACAAAATCGTCGGCGTAGCGCACCAGCTTGGCATCGGCCTTTCGAGCCGGCCCTTCCGGACCGTGAAACAGGGCGTCGAACCAGTGCAAATACAGGTTCGCCAACAGAGGCGAGGCTACCCCGCCCTGTGGCGTTCCCTTCTTCGGCCGGCTCCATTTACTGCCTCCCCCCTCCCCCGCACTCCGCTCCACCACTGGCGCCTCCAACCACATCCGGATCAACTTCAGGACCGACCGGTCCACGACTCGGGCGCGCACGCACACCATCAGTTGAGAATGCGGGATCGAATCGAAATAGCCTTTCAGGTCCGCGTCATACACGGCTTGATACCCGGCCTGTAAATGACCGCGTATCTCCTCCAGCGCCTGGTGCGCCGAGCGCTCCGGTCGGAACCCATACGAACAATCCAGGAAATCTGCCTCAAATATCGGCTCCAGGATCAACAGGGTCGCCATCTGGACCACTCGATCGCGTACCGTGGGGACGGTGGTTTCATAATGCACTTCCTCCAATGACCTTCAGGTTATCGGCTGAATTCTGCATGACTTGCGTACCCATTCTCGAAGCTTCTGTTCGTCTGTAGCGCTGAGGGTAATCCAGTGCGGCATTCCGGGGCTAATTCGACGTGACGGGATCACCCGGTGCTCGATCCAATAATAGACGACTTGATCGCTCGTGCCAAACTGTTTGGCCACTTGTTGGACAGCCAACTCCTCAGGCCGCTTGAGCTCAGCAGGTGGAATCCGATATCGGCAACGGATCCACTGGATGATTTTCGCCGTATACGGCCGACCTTTGGCGCTGGCCTGTCCCTCCCCTTTGAGCTGATCGGCGATCTCGCTGTCGGGCAAGTCGCGAGCCAGTTCGCGAATTTTGTCGACCACCGCGGAAGGGTAGCGCACGCGGTCTGCTATGTTGGGCGGGAGTTGCACAGAGACGTTGCTACAGGCGCCGCCCTGCCAGCGGATATGCACCAGGAGCTGCTTTTGATTGGCTGGCTTCTCCACGGTGATGTCCTTGATCAGCAGTCGCAACATCCGCTTCCGGTCCTTGGACTGCGTGGTGGGAGCGTGCCCCAATCGCGGCAGATCCCTGGCGAGAGCCAGGACTTTGGCCTTCTGCTCGGGCGTGGCGACGTGGGCTTCCTGACGCTGAAATTCCGCGGCTTCCTTTTTGAGG
>JBGPKH010000365.1:0-8892 GCA_041485845.1 Bryobacteraceae bacterium | reverse complement strand
GCCGAACCTTCGGTGGTGGAGGCGGCCGCCAGCGAGTTCGCCGACACAGAGGCGATGATCTCGACCGTCGAGGAGTTGTACGGGCCGTACCGCTGGGGGCGCTACGACCTGCTGGTGCTGCCGCCGAGCTTCCCGTTCGGCGGTATGGAGAATCCGCGTCTCACGTTCGCCACCCCCACTGTGCTGGCCGGCGATAGAAGCCTGGTTTCGCTGGTGGCCCACGAGTTGGCGCATTCGTGGTCGGGCAACCTGGTGACCAACGCCACGTGGAGCGATTTCTGGCTCAATGAAGGCTTTACCGTTTACGTGGAGCGCCGGGTGTTGGAAAAGGTCTACGGCGGTGCGCGAGAGGCCATGGAGGCCGTGCTCGGCCGGCGCCAACTGGACGCCGAGATGGCCGGGCTGCCCGAAGCGGATCGCGTGCTGCACATCGACCTGACGGGTCGCGATCCCGATGAAGGATGCACGCTGGTCCCGTACGAGAAGGGCGCGCTGCTGCTGCGCACCATCGAGCGCACGGTGGGGCGGGAGCGTTTCGACCAGTTCCTGCGATCGTACTTCGACCACTTTGCTTTCCGCAGCATCACCACCGCGGATTTCCTGGAGTACATCCGGCGGGAACTGCCGAACGCGGTGGATTTGGAGGAATGGATCTATCGGCCCGGCGTGCCGGCGGGCGCCGCGGAGCCGCACTCGGACGCCTTCTCGCGGGTGGAGGTGGGCTGGCCGGAGGATACCCGCGGCTGGAGCACCCACGAGTGGCTGCATTTTCTGCGGTCGCAGAAGAACCCCGACATGGAGCGGCTGGACAGTGAATTCGATTTGACGCACTCCGGCAATTCGGAGATCCTGCATCAATGGCTGCTGATGGCGGTGCGGCGGAATTATGAGCCGGCGTTTGATCGGGTGGAGCGGTTTCTGTGCTCGGTGGGCCGGCGCAAGTTCCTGAAGCCGATTTACACGGAGCTGATGAAGACGCCGGAGGGGCAAGTGCGCGCGGAGTCGATCTATGCGAGGGCGCGGGCGGGGTACCATCCGATCGCGCAGGCGACGATTGACGGAATTGTGGGCGAGTCCCGAAGGTGGGGCTGAACGAAGACTACAGCAGGATACGGAACGTGTGCATCTTGCTGGTCCCGGTGGAGGAATCCGCTGGCGTCGCCGTGAGGATGCCGTACTCACCAGGCGCCAAGGGAGTCTGCAATACCATACGGAACTTGCCCTCGCCGACTTTCTCCACACCGAACGGAATCGCTCCCTTCGCGACGCCACTCTTCTGATTAACCGGCCCGACTTTGAATTCCCGGAGGCCATTGTCGGGCTTCATGGGGAGCAGAATGTAGGAATTCACCGTCGTGCCACCTGGCGGAGACAGGATGATCTCCATCGGGTTCGTGAGGAAGTTGCGGCTGCTCGGACCGGAGACCGTGCCGTTGAGATCCTTCTTGACGATGCCGGCGCTGACGATGTTCTTCATCGCGCCGCTGGTCTTCCACTCGACTTCCTCGGTCAGAAGCTCAAAGTATTCGCTACCCTTCTTGTAATAGAGACCGGGTCCGGAGATCGAGGAACGTTGGCCGGGAGCAACTGCCTTGCCGGAAGCAGCGGGAAGACCCGAGACTGTATCACCTCTTCCCTTGGCCAGCATCGCGGCGATGATCTTCTCGGAAACGCTCGCCTCTTTGAGCGCGACGAGATCGTTGGCGCCAAAAACATAAGTGCCGGGTTGCTGCTGGATCACGTTGATAATCAAGTCCTCCGTCATGCCGGACTTCACCAGCTTGATGATGCCCTCATTACTCATGGGCTCTTGCGCGAGCAGCGCACAAGTCATGAAAAGGAGGATGAGATTCTTGAATCTGAGCGGTCGCAAGGGCCCCCTTTGTTTAGCCGCCATCAGTATACCAATATACCATCAGCGGTCTGTTTTGCGTGCCGCACCGCATCCACCGGGATCCACCGGGATGGGCGCCAATCTGGGTCGGGTCATTTTCGTGGACCGATGCCGATCTTGCGATCCTGAGCGAGGGAACCGAACCGATCCGGTGAATTGTCAACGGAATCTCCGGCGACTTCTGCCAATGCAACGCCCCCAGGTCTCCATCCGTCCAGGCGGGTGCTATCGTAATACATATGGGGGCTGGTCCCGCGGGACCGGATCGTAACGATATGTCGATTACCGCAGGTTTTCTCATTCCATTGTGCGCCGCTGCCGCAATCGTCTCCGTCGCTACCGCACAGAAGGGTACGAATCAGCCCGAACAGCTCAGCGCGCGGGACATGTTTTATCACCCGGTCAGGGTGGCGTCCGCCTCCGGCGGAACGCCGCAAAAGACTCTTCCGGCAGACAAGGGCAAGAGTGGCGCCACGCGCGCACCCGTGGAAGTCGCCACCGCCAGGGACAAGCCGGCCGGCCAGACTCCTACCTCCACTCCTCAGACCCAAACTCCACCTCAAACCTTGCCTGAAAGCGGCCGCATCATCCAGGCGGCGGTTCGCAAGCCCGCCCCAACCGAGGGACCGGCGCTCGGCCTGCGCTACACCATCGTGAAAAAGGGTAAGGAAGATGCCGAAGTGGCCACCGACGCCATCTTCCACAACGCCGACCAGGTTCAGGTCAGGATCGAAACCAACCAGCCGGCCTACCTGTACATCATCACGCAAGGCTCCAGCGGCACCTGGAAGGTACAGGTCCCTTCCGACGACGCCCCCGGCAGCAACCGCGTGGAGGCCATGCGCCCCTATTACTTCCCGCCCAGGGACCGCGACGGCAACGATCAGGCGTTTACCTTCCACGATCCCAAGGGCACCGAGAAGCTGTTCGTGATCGCTTCGCGCGAGCCCGTGCCCGACATCCAGGACCAGATCTACGGTCTCCAGGGCGGCAAGCCCAAGCCGGCGGCGCAACCGGAAGCGGCCCCCCTCCGCCAGGCGGCGATCATCGAGGCCCGGCTGAATATTCCAGACAACAAAATCGAGCAGATGCGTTCCCTATATTCGCGTGATCTGATCATCGAGAGGGTCAATCCCGACACCACCGGCGACAAAGTGGAAAAGAAGGAATTCGCCATGTACGTGGTGAATCCTACCGGCAGTCCCAATTCGCGTCTGGTGGCCGATATTTCCCTGGTGCACCAATGATCCACCGGCAAGGTGGGGCAGGCGCTTTCGCCTGCCTCCTGGCGGCATTCTCCACGGCCTTCCCCCAGAGCAAACCCGTCTCCCCGAGCCGCACCATGACCCAGGGCCCTCACCGTATGGAGATCATGCTGGAGCGGCACGAAAGCACCGGCTGGCGCACCATCGATCCCGGACTGGTACTGGCCCAGGGCGACCAGGTGCGCTTCCGCTTCCGAACCAACTTCGACGGTTATCTATACGTCACCGACCAGAACAGCTCCGGCGCGTACCAGCAGTTGTTCCCGCTCCGCGAGACCGGGCAGGAGAACCACATCACCGCCGGCAAAGACTACCAGGTGCCCGCCACCGAGATGGTCTTCACCATTGCCGGCCCGGCGGGCTATGAGACCGTGTACTGGCTGGTCACGCCCGCGCGTCTCTCCGAGGCGCCGCCGCGCACTCCGCCGGTTCCCAAGGATTACAAGACCGCACCTTCCACTCTCACTCCGCGCTGCGATGACACGATCTGGCGCGCTCGCGGCGATTGTATCGACAACTCGGCCGGCCCCAAGCTGGTGCCTCGCGGCGAACAACTGCCGCAGTCGCTCGCCGGCGCCGCCGATAAGACCAGCCGCGATCTGTTTTTCATGCGCCAGAACGAGAAGGCCGTGATCTCGTCGCCGGCGCCACTGCCCGGTCCGGTAGTCTATGAGTTCCGCCTGGCTCACCGGTGATCCTTATGACATTCATACGAATCGCAACCGTTGTCGCTTGCGCCACGCTCGCCGCGGCCCAGCAGCAGCCTCCCCGGCCCGTGCAACAGCAGCAACGCGACCTCACCATCGAAAAGCTCGGAACCGAAGCCACACCGCCCAAGGCGGTGACCATCCCGCGAAGCTACGCGGTGATCGTGGGCATCGCGAAATACAAGAATCTGACAGCCAAGCAGCAGCTCCAGTTTCCGGAACGGGACGCCCAGGCCATCAAGACCATTCTCATCAACCCCGAGGGTGGCAGTTTCAAGGAAGAGAATGTTCACGTTCTGATCGGCCCCAATGCCACGCTCGCTAAGGTGCGGGAGGAAATTGGCACATGGCTGCCTTCCAAAGCCAAGGATGGCGACCGGGTGCTCATCTACTTTGCGGGTCACGGGTTCATCGATCCGAACAACGGACGGGGCTACCTGGCGCCGTACGATATCGACCCCCGGAACATCGGCGCGACCGGTTACCCTATGGAGGAATTGGGCTCGGTGTTCGGGGGCAAGATTCAGGCTACCTCCAAGATTCTCTTTACGGATGCCTGTCATAGCGGCGCCATCTCGCCCGACGATTCCCAGAACATCAATCAGAAGCTCACCGATCTGACTAAGTCGCTCTTCTCGCTCACGGCCAGCCGACAGCGGGAAAGCTCCTTCGAGACGCCCGAGCTCGAGGGCGGCCACGGAGTTTTCACGTACTACGTGGTGAAGGGCCTGGAAGGCGCCGCCGACGTTTCGCGCGATGGAATCGTCACGGCCGACGAACTGCAGGAGTACGTCCACACGCAGGTCCGCGACTACGTGCAGCAGCACGGCGGCGGCCAGCAACAAAATCCCACGTCCGATCGAGGTAATTACGATCCCGACATAATGCTCTCCTATGTGCCCGCCAATGCGGATCCTGCGGTCCCGCCCGCGCCCAAGGTTGGCGGCCTGGTCTTCGAATCCAACATGGACGGTGTCGAGGTCTTCCTGGACGGCAATTCCATCGGCGTCCTGACCAAAGGGAAACCAATTCCGGTCCCCGGCCTGGCTCCGGGCCAGCACACGGTACAGGGCGTGCGCAATGGCTACGAACCCGATGGACCGCGCCAGGTGACCGTCTATCCGGGGCGCGAGGACCCGGTCAGCATCAGGATCCTCGTCCCCCGCCAGCGCAAGAAGGAAGCGGTGGACCTGTTGGACAAGGGGATGAAGGAGTACCTGAAAGACCACGACTACCGCAAAGCGGCCGGGTCGTTCGAAAAAGCGTTCCAAATCGACCCTAAATACAGCCAGGCGGCTTATTACCTGGCACGGTCCTACAATGCCTTATTCGAGCAGCCCAAGGCCGAACAGTATTTCAAGAAGGCCCTCCAGATCGATCCCGATTACGTCGAGGCTCGGGCGAACTACGCCGGCATGCTCCTGGACACCGGCAGTGTGGACGAAGCCCTGATCCAGATCAATACGGTGCTGGTTCGCGATCCCAACAATGTGGATGCGCTCACGCAGCAGGCCCAGGCGCTGCGTTTCAAGGAGCTCTACGCACAGTCGATCGAGGCGGCGCGTAAGGCGATTCGACTCCAGCCCACCCTTGCCGAGCCGCACCTCTGGCTGGGGGACAGCCTGCGGCTCAGCGGCAAACACGCGGATGCGCAAGCCGAGTACATCCAGTACCTCAAGCTCAGCAATCTCAACAGCAAGCTGGGGGGACAACTGAACTATTACGTTCTCGGCTTCACCCTGGGTATGGGCAAGAAGAAGCGCGCCGCCGAGGAGGATATCTGGAAACAGCAGCGCAGCCTGGCGTACTATGGCCTGTGCGATGCCGAGAGGCTGCTCAAGAACTACCCGACGGCCATCCGTTATTGCCAGCAGGCGCTGAGTTACGATCCCCAGGACGCCCTGGCGCACTACGCCATCGGCCTGTCCTTCGCACGCAAAGCGGAAGCCGACAACAGTGTGGCGGAGTTGGATCCCGCCATCAAGCACCTGCGCCAGGTCATCCAGATCAACCCCGACCTGACCGAAGCGAAATACGCCAAGAATGTCATCGGCGTCATTCAGCAGGAAATTGCCCGCGTGTCGCAGTAGAAACCTCAGTCATCTCCTTCCCTTTGTTTTTTGAACTATAATCGGCGGCATGCTCCGCTGGCTCGTTCCGATTGCCTTCTCCCCTCTGCTCTTTGCTCAAAGCGCCGAAATCCGCACCATCCTGAAGGATTCGGAAACCGCCTGGAACCGCGGCGACCTGGTGACGTTCGCGTCCTACTATGAGGACTCCCCGGAGACCACTTTCATCGGACGCGAAGTGGTCCGCGGCGGGACCCAGGCGATTCTCGACCGGTATCGCCGCGCCTACCCGACTCCCGAGGCCATGGGAACCCTGACGTTCTCCGAGATCGAAGTGCGTCCGCTCGCCGAAGGGCTGGCATTAGCCACCGGCAAGTACGCATTGAAGAGGACCGCCGCTGGTGGAGGGGATGCATCCGGCCGCTTCACCCTGGTCTTGCGGCAGGCCCCCTCCGGCTGGAAGATCATTCACGACCATTCCAGCTAAACGGGGCGCCGCGACACTTTTTTGCGGCCGTTGCGAAACATTCGGCAGAGCGATATCATTACGCCCACCACGTCGCTCGGCGAGTACCGTTATCGCGTCGAATCCAGCAAGGTAGTGGATCCATACGGTGCCGGTGTTGGATCCCAGCGGAAATGAGATACTAACCCTAGCCACCTGCTACCCGTTTTACTTCGTGGGTTTCGGCCCCGACAGGTTTATCGTTCGGGCCGAAAGGGTTGGAAATGCCTCATGAAAGAGAATTCTAAAGTCCGCAAGATCGCTTTTGTTAGCGACCACTTGCCACGCAAGTGCGGCATTGCCACCTTCACGTCCGACCTGCTTGCCGCCGTCGCAAACGCGTATCCCCAAAGCCAGTGCCTCGCCGTGTCGGTCAACGACATTCCGGGTGGCTACGAGTACCCGGAAGTGGTTCGCTTCGAGATTGAGGAACAGGACCTGTCGTCTTATCTGCGTGCCGCGGACTTCCTCAACATCAGCAACGTGGACATCGTCTGCCTGCAGCACGAGTTCGGAATTTTTGGCGGGCCCGCCGGTGGTCACATCCTGGCACTCCTGCGCGAATTGAGAATGCCCGTGGTCACAACGCTTCATACCGTTCTGCGTGAGCCGAAAGCAGACCAGCGGCGCGTGATGGAGGGGTTAATCTCACTCTCTACCCGGCTGGTGGTCATGGTTGAGCGCGGACGCCAGATGCTGCAGGGCATTTACCAGGCGCCGCCGGCCAGGATCGATCTCATCCCGCACGGCATTCCCGACGTAGGCTTCGTCGATCCGACTTATTTCAAGGACCAGTTCGGGGTGGAAGGAAGGGTGGTGCTGCTCACGTTCGGCCTGCTTTCGCCGAACAAGGGCATCGAATATGCGCTCAATGCTCTGCCGCAAATTCTGGCGGGGTTCCCCGAGGTTGTTTATATTGTCCTCGGCGCCACCCATCCTAACGAACTGCGGGAGCACGGTGAAGCTTACCGGCTCAGTCTCGAAATTCTCGCTAGGAAGAACAAAGTCGACAAGAACGTCATCTTTTACAACCAGTTCGTGGACCTTGAGAATCTCAAGGAGTTCATAGGCGCAGCGGACATTTACATCACACCTTACCTTAACGAAGCGCAGATCACGTCAGGCACGCTAGCCTACGCGTTTGGCGCCGGCAAAGCAGTGGTTTCCACACCGTACTGGCACGCTGCGGAACTGCTGGCGGAAGACCGCGGTGTGTTGGTGCCATTCGGCGACGCGCCGGCCATAGCACGCGAGGTGATCGGGTTGCTGCGGGACGACACCCGCCGGCACGCCATTCGCAAGAACGCCTACAGGCTAGGCCGCGAAATGGTTTGGAGCAACGTGGCACAGATGTATATGCGTTCCTTCGAGTGTTCCCGGCTGGAAGTGGCGGCGCCGC
Organism: Bryobacteraceae bacterium; assembly: GCA_041485845.1. GTDB lineage: Bacteria > Acidobacteriota > Terriglobia > Bryobacterales > Bryobacteraceae > OMOG01. The sequence goes on along the minus strand of JBGPKH010000365.1, from coordinate 1,053 downwards.
GAAAATCTCTCGCTACCAAGACGCTCGACCAAAAGCCCCGGGAACTGCCGAAGATGAAGCTAAGTCATCTTTCGCGGATGACCGATTCCACCGGAGTCTTCCAACACGCTGTCTTCAGCGTCCCGAATTTTTCCGAAGGCTATTGCACCGACGACAACGCCCGCGCCTTTATCCTCGCAGTGCTGCTCGCCGAATTGGGCGAGGATCCGCAGTGCGTGCGGACACTGGCCACCACCTCCGCAGCTTTCCTCCATCACGCTTTCGATCTCAAAACGAAACGCTTCCGCAACCACCTGAGTTTTGACCGGCGCTGGCTGGACGAACAGGGATCGGAGGACTGTCAAGGGAGGGCGCTCTGGGCGCTGGGCATAGGCGTGGGGCGTTCGCCCTTTCGGAGCTTCCAGATGATGGCTGGACAGCTCTTCGCGCTGGCTTTGCCTGCGCTGACGGGGTTTACTTCGCCGCGGGCCTGGGCGTTCGGCCTGATCGGCATCCATGAATATCTGCGCCGGTTGAGCGGCGACAGCCTGGTCAACCAAACCCGGGAGACACTGACTTGCCGGCTTATGGAGCGTTTCGAAGCGAGTGCGCATCTGGACTGGCAATGGTTTGAAGAGGAACTGTCGTACGACAACGCGAAGCTCGCGTGCGCCTTGATTGTGAGCGGACAAGCAACCGGACAACCAGCGGTGCTCGAGCGGGGACTGAAGGCCCTACGCTGGCTGACGGAACTGCAAATGTCCGAGAAGGGTCACTTTCGACCCATCGGCAGCAATGGCTTCTACCGCCGTGGCGGCACGCGCGCCAATTTCGACCAGCAGCCCGTTGAGGCGCAAGCAACGGTCTCAGCTTGTCTGGAAGCCTATCGCGCCACATCGGACTTCTGGTGGTACGAACACGCGCAACGTGCCTTCGACTGGTTCATCGGCTGGAACGATCTCGGACTGGAACTCTACTCTCCCGAGTCAGGCGGCTGCCACGATGGCTTGCATGTAGATCGGGTCAACCGGAACCAGGGAGCGGAATCAACCCTGGCCTTCTTGCTTTCGTTGG
>JBGPKH010000364.1:0-8894 GCA_041485845.1 Bryobacteraceae bacterium | reverse complement strand
CAGGTTCTGAGCTGATGCGAGACGACCCTGGGCGTGGGGCAGGAGAGCGCCGGGCCCAGAAGTTCCAGGAGTTCTGTGGCGGTGCCGGTCCAGCGGCGACGCTGTTCGATGAGGGTGCGGACGGCTACGACCATGGCGTGGGGCGGCGGCGGCGGGTCGAAGGCTTGGCGCATTTCCTCCCCGGTGCAGCCCAGCTCGGGACTGGCGGCCACGGCCCAGGCGAGGGCATCGGCGCATCGCCCGGTGGGCGAGTTCACTTGGGGCATGCGCTGGAGGGCGGTGGCGACGGCGGAACAGAGCGCCCCGAGGATAGCGGGCCAAGCATCCTCGAAGACTGTGAGGAGGCCGGCTTCGATGCGGCGACACTCGGGCGGGAGGCGCGGGAGATCGACGATGAGGGCGCATTCGGTCATCGCGGCAGGGCAGGACCAATCCTCGGTGACGGTAAGTAGGACAGGCCGCCGGTAGTATTGCTGGAGGGGTTCGGGGTCGCGGCCCGCGGTCTCCGGGACGGACGCACCGACGCCGGAGGAGAGACGGCAGAGGGCATCGGTGAGCGGCGGCGAGAGACTGGAGATGTGGTCGAAGGCGAGGATCCAGTTGTGGCGGGCGACGGTGTGGAGTGCGTTTACAGTGGAAGGGATCGGGGTGAGGGGCGAGGTGGTGGGATCGATGAGGGAGCGGAGGATGCGGGCGGCGCAGGTTTTGCCGGAGCCGGGAGGGCCCTGGAGGATGAGGAAGGGGAAGGGTCCGGAGGGGCGGCAGGCGGCCAGGAGCCAGGCGAGGCAGCGGAGCCAGGCGGAGCGGGAGGGGAGGTTGAGGCAGGAGCGGAGCGTGTCCAGGGGGGAGGGCGCGCCGGCATCGGAGGGGACGGGCGTGGGAAGGGAGATGGTGGAGCGGGAGGTTTGGAGGAGGACACCGGGACCGGCCGTCACTTTCCAGGCGCCGGGGGAGATTTCGACGAAGTGGGCGTGGGGATCAGCGAGGTCGAGGAGGATTTTTTGAGGAGCGATACGGGGGCCGAGGGAAGTGACGCGGCGGTCGACGGTGAATCGCTGGTTGTCGGCTTTGAGGTTGGCCTGGGCTTCCAGGAGATTGAGGAGGGCGTGGAAGGCCTGGGTGGAGGGGAGGGTGTCGAAGCGGCCGTAGAACTCGTAGAAGAACCAATGGCGAAAAGCGCTTGAGCGGAGGGGGAGGATGTAGAAACCGCCGGAAGCGGGGACCGGGAAGCGGACGAAGGCCTGGCCGTCGAAGGAAGTGAAAGGTTCGGCGCTCTGGGCGATGGCCGTCAGGCTCGCCAACGCGCGGGTGGGGGCGATCGAGGATTTCGGCATGATCTTCTCCTAATTCCGAGGTACCATGCTGTCGATTCGATTGCGGGGGATCAGGTCCGGAAGTGATTGAAATTAAACAGAAAATTTTCCGCCAGAACTTGTGACTCACGTTTTCTCCTTACAGCGTTTTGGTCATGAGCCAGCCGTCGGCTTTTCCTTCGTAGTACCCGCGCACGATCCTCATCTTATGAAAGCCATACTTTTCGTAGAACGCCAGGGCCTGGCGGTTGGTCACGCTGACCATGAGACTCAGGCGTTCCACGCCACGGAGCCGCAAGCGGCGTAGGGTGCTCGCCATCAGGGCCGAAGCCGCTCCCTTGCCGCGCTCGTCCGGGTCCACCGCGACGGAGACGAGCTCCGCGCGGCCGGGCCTCCCGCCAATGCAGGTAACCATATACCCGCAAACACGCCGCCCGCGTTCGGCCACCAGAAACAGGTCCCCGCATTTGTGGAGGAATTCTGCAAACAAGTTGCGATCGTAGGCATCTTTTCCGAAACTGGCGTGTTCGATCCGGAGAATGCGGTCGAGGTCCGAAGCACGTATTTTGCGGACGGAATATTGCTTAGCCATTCTGGTATCCTTTATTTTGGCGTGTTTGGAGGCAACCGGAAGCCGGTGGCGGTAAAAAAACAAAAGAAACACAATCCGCCTATTGACAGGAATTTCGGACCGGCGCATACTGAAATCAAGATGCAACTCAGTGGCAACAAGATCCAGCCGGAAGCGATCTTCGCTACGCTGGTGGATCTGCGCCAGGGCGACGCCGCGATCCTCGATCGCATCGACCTGCCGGGCGATGACGCGCGGCGGCTGATGGAGATGGGTTTTCTGCCGGGCACGCGGGTGACTGCCGGCTTGAGCGCACCAGGGGGCGATCCGCGGGTCTTCCAGGTGGATGGTTCGGAAATCGCGTTGCGGCGGGAGACCGCCAGGCGGCTCACGGTAAAGTTGGATAATAAAAGGTTGGATCGAAAAGGCAGGACTCCGAGGCATTCATGAGCGAATGCAGCGATTGCCACGCCTGCGCCCCTGCGGCGGTGGTGGAATTCCCCAGGAACGGCGGCGCCGCGACTCCCAAGGCGGTGGCCCTGATCGGTCCGCCGAACTCCGGGAAGACGACGCTGTTCAATCGCCTGACGGGCCTGCGGCAGAAGGTGGCCAACTTTCCGGGAGTGACGGTGGAGCAGCACACCGGGATGGCCGAGCTTCCCGACGGCCGCGTGCTTCGGATCATCGATCTTCCGGGTGTCTACAGCCTCTCGCCGCGCTCGGAAGACGAGCAGATCGCGCACGATGTGCTCACCGGCAACCGGGCCGACACACCCCAGCCCGAAGCCATCCTGTTGGTGCTCGACTCGACCAATCTGAGCCGGCACCTGATGCTGGCGGCGCCGATCCTGGCTCTGGGAGTGCCGACGCTCATCATCCTGAACATGGGGGACGACCTGCGAAGCCGCGGCGGGCGGATCGATGCGGCCGCGCTCTCCAAGGAACTGGGCGCGCCGGTAGCGATCATCAGCGCGCGCAATGGCGAAGGCATGGGCCAGGTGGTGGATTTCCTGGCGGGCGTGATGCCCAAGCCGGCGCCCAAGGAACTGCCCGTCCTGCAGGACGTGCCGAAGTGCCGGGAGTGGGCCGGGCGGATGAGCGGGCAAGCCGCCTACCTCGCGCCGATTCCGCCCAAATGGACGCGCCGCCTGGATTCCGTCTTCCTGCACCCGGTGCTTGGGCCGCTGGTTTTTCTGTTCGTGGTGATCGCGGTATTTCAAACCATTTTCAGCATCGCCGATCCGTCCAAGGACGCGGTCGACTGGCTGATCCGGGTTTCCGGCAACTGGGTTGCATCTGTGCTTCCCGATTCCCTTCTGAAATCGCTGCTGGTGGATGGCGTGTGGAAGGGCGTGGGCTCGGTGATCGTGTTTCTGCCGCAGGTGCTGCTGCTGTTCCTGTTCATCGGGATTCTGGAGGACTCCGGATACCTGGCGCGCGCGGCGCTGATCGCCGACCGCACCATGGCGAAGGCCGGGCTCCAGGGGAAATCGTTCATCCCGCTGCTTTCGGCTTATGCCTGCGCGGTGCCGGCCATCATGTCGACGCGCACCATCGAGAACAAGCGCGACCGCTTCGCCACCATCCTGATCGCGCCGTTCATGACCTGCTCGGCGCGGCTGCCGGTGTACAGCCTGATCATCGCGGCATTCATTCCGGACCGCCCGGTGCTCGGCAGGCTCCTGAGCCAGCGCACCGCGGCGATGCTGGGCCTTTACCTTCTGGGATTCCTGGCCGCGGTGGCCACGGCGCGGGTGCTGAAGTCGTCGATCCTGAAGAGCGGGCGCTCGCCGTTCCTGCTGGAGATGCCGTCTTACCGATGGCCGACCTGGCAGTCGATCGGGCTGCGGCTGTTCGACCGCTCCAAGGTGTTTTTGCGGCGGGCCGGAACGGTGATTCTGCTGGTCACGGTGCTGCTGTGGATCACCATGAACATTCCGTACGTGCATGGCAAGCCTCCCCTGCTGGAGTCGAGCCTGGCGGGAACCATCGGGCGGACCATCGAGCCGGCCATCAAGCCGCTGGGGTTCAACTGGAAGGTGGGAATCGGGCTGCTGACGGCGGTGGCCGCGCGCGAGACCATCATCGCCACGCTGGGGACAATTTACGGGATGGATCAGAAAACGCAAAAGCTGGGCTTGCAGAAGGCGATCCGCGCAGATCTGACGCCGGGCGGGGCTTTTGCCCTGCTGGTATTCTTTGCGTTCGCCATGCAGTGCATCTCGACGATTGCCGTGGTGCGGCGCGAGACGGGCGGGTGGAAGTGGCCGATACTCCAGTTCAGTTACATGAGCGTGCTGGCGTACGTGAGCGCGTTCGCGGCGGCGCACGTGATCCGATAAAGGCCCGCGCAACAATAACTTCACATCCGGGGCAGTGTGGGCTTCAGCCTGCGCGGGGCTTCAGCCCATAAGCGCTAACTTAAGAAGCGGCGCTTCACCAGGTCCGACCATCCATTTTCCTGGCCGCCTTCCACACGAGGGCGATTACCGGACAGTGGCGGTTGCGACGTCCGTCAGCGGACCGAAGCCGACTATCGTTCCTAATCCGGCCGGCCCCCCACTTCCGCGCTCAGCAGCGGTGCGAGTTGCACTGTCTTACGGTCCGACGGTCTGGTGCGTTGGCGACGTTGCAGGTAATGCTGTTGCGAAGTAATAGCAATGATCGCCGGGGGTCGAGTACCGGGTTTCGTTGTATTGGTGTGCCGTGGCGTAGCAAAGCTGGATTGCGTCGTCTTCAAGGGCGAGTAGTGCGGCACCCAGTGTCGAGATTTTCGTATTTAATGCTGCGATGAGGACGTTGTGTTTCGGCAAACGGAGTACCTGCGTACGGAGCGCATCGCGCGTTGCTTCAGGATCGGAACAGGAGAAGGTGAACTCGAGCACGTTCGCATATTTTTCGAGCAGCTTTTGATGAAAGAGCTTGTTGGCTTTGTAGTGATCTGGGCTGATGGAATCGTCCGGGTCGCCCAAGCCGAGGGAGACTTTGCTCGGCTCGTATTCTTGGAGTAACCGTTCCGCTCGGTCGGCTTCAAATCCCGCCATGATGATGAGGTGCAATTTGTGGGAGGGTACTGCCCTGCCTGGGTACCCGAGGACGGAGCGGACTTCTCCGATGCCTTTGGTGAGCCATTTTTGATCGTCCGGGTCGCCGACGGAGTATTCTTTGGCGGTCGTGTAGAGAAACTTGATGGAGTTGACTGCCCGGAGCTGAAAGATGCGTAGCAGAATGAGCAGGCTTTCGTGAGTGAAGGTCGTGATATCGACGAGGAACCGGTTGAGGTTGGAACTCAGTGCACTGTCGATCGCCTCCTGCAGGCTATCGGCGGTGCGCAGGGGATCATTCGTGTTGAGCGATACTAATCGTGCGATGCTTCCAAAGCGGTGCTGCAGCTGCTTTGCACCCTGCTTGATCACGTGGGGGAAGTTCTCATTGGCGCAGATGAGTACACGGGTAAACGCCACGCCCTCTAGTTGTTCCGGGACGGATTGGCTGCGGCCTTCGAAGCTAGCGCAACAGACGAAAACATCGGCCGGGTGAACCTGTTCTCGTAAATTGGTCAGCAGAATCTTGGCGGGTTTGGGCATACTCATTCTTCCTCGAATAGCGCGAGCTGGCCTGTTTCCAATACGGAGTCCACGCCGTCACGCCGAACCTTCCCAAGAAAGGTCTTTGGCTTGTGCATGGCCTCGCGTAGTGCGTCGTTGGTCACAAACTTGTACCCCGCAAAGCTGGTGGGGTCGAGTATGAAAAATGGTGCGAGTCGTCTGGTGAGCACATACAGCCGGGTGCGTCCGGTTCCTTCCTTGTTGCCGATCGTTGACTGATGAAAGTACCCATATTGGACGCCGAGATCGAAAACTTCCAGAACGTCTGGGGTCGGCTCATCCGTGAGTGCGACGGAAAAGACGCGGCGCTCGGATGCGTCAGAGCGGAGGATTTGATGAAACGTGCCGCCGAGGGCTTGGATGAGGTTGCGGAGCCTTCGGGTCTTGTCGAGTACCTTGGCGCTGTTGCCCTCCTCTTTGTCCGCTTCGTTCGTAGACCACCGATCGAATTCACTAAACAGGAATTGGTCCGCTTGGCTGCGGACGATCTGATCTTGGATCTCGGGTGAGATCTCGGTGACCTGACCGTGCCGCGAGCGCATCTCGCCGTACATCAGGGAGGCGGACTCAAGAAAATAGCGGACAATCCCGGAGGAGATATGAACGAGTTGATTGAACCCCGCGTATTTGTACGTTGACCCGGACTTGCTCGTTCCGAGCAGGCTGTCAATGTAGGTGGGCCGTGCGTACCGGACCATGTCGTCACTGGCGCGAAATCCTCGGCCTTCCGCCTGCCATTTGGCCTTGAGCTCTTGCGCGATCGCTTTGATCTTGTCTTCTTGCTCCTGCGCTGGTGGAAAGAACTGCTCGGGCATCTGGTCGATCCCATACATAGTCAATCGCTTGTGCACTATCTGGCTGACCCGATCGTAGTAACCGCGCTTATTTGATGTATAGACTGAGGAAATGTTGATTTCAGAGAAATCGTGGGGCGTGTCGATGGTGCGATCGTTGATGGTGAGATACGTTTTGTAATTGAACTGCGTTGAGATTTTGATGCTCACATCGGCACTCGTCCGGCACGAGACCCAGGAGTTGAGAATGGCCGTTTGTACCCTGTTGAGATTGTCCGCATCATCCATGAGCAGGAAGAGAGGGCCAGATGGCATGAATGCAAACTCTTTCAGTTTTTTCATCAGCGGCAGCAAGAAATCCAAATAGCCGCACAGTGGCCCCGTGTACGTGACCGGCCCGGATGTAAACGCAAGGCGGCGAAAGTAGGCAAGGAGTGCAGCATATTGGTCAGTAAAAATATCTTGCAGGAGTCTAAAGGAGCCGTCGATCGTCGCCGTTGGGGGCATTTCGGGCAACGGGTCCGTCCATCCGCATCGCAGGAATGCCCGGCGCAGGTCCGTGTCGTAATAGGCTTTGAAGCGAGCGGCAGTTTCGCCGTTTTCGTCGGTTACCCGAGCCTTCAGGAGTGATATACAAAGACGAACTGCCACGTACGTGATCAGGAAGTGTTCGTTGAGCACGATGTTCGCAAGTTGATTTTCGAGTCGCTGCAGTTCGGTTAGCTTGAGCTCGGTGTTTTTGATTGGAACGTAGACCGCCAAAAAATGTAGGGCGTCTAAGCCGGCGTTGTGGACGAGCTTTTGGCAATCGGGTTCGAGGTACCGGAACATCATGCTCTTGCCCGATCCTCGCGGGCCGTGCAGGAATGTGTGTCCGGGTTTTTTGATGTTGTAAAAGTCGTTGAAGACATCGACGAAAAGCGACTTGATGTCTTCGGCGGAGATGTCTTCCGGGGTTTGGACAGCAAACGGGTTCCGCAGTTCAGTGCTGTTCATCGCGCTTGATCCTTCGTGAAGTACTCGTGGAGTGCCTGTCCCGTGAGGGGGTTCCCGTACGCTAGGGAGTTGAACGATGGGCACGCGTGGACGCCACCAGGCAACGCTTCAGGATAGCCGCTCTCCTCTAGGCGGTAGGGTATCGTTGCCAGCTCTTTGTTGTACTCGCTCCCGTACACTTTTATTTCGACGTCGATGCGTTCAATCGAGATCTGTTGGCGTAGGAAGCGCATGCAGTACGTCCGCTCTCGATGCGCCTTCATGGTGCGTTCGTAGATTTCGTCCAGCAGATACACCTGCTGGTCTCCTTTTCCGAAGGTCTTGCAGGCATCGGCGAGGGGCATGTCGAAGTGGAGGTCGACGGCTCCTCCTTGGGCGTCAACCATGACGGATTGCAGGGAGTGGGCGTACTTGTGGTAGACCTCGCTGGTCGGGTGGATCTTGGATAGCTGGAGCAGAAATCCTGCTGCGCGGGAACGCTCATCCGCCAGTTCGTCAGCAAAGCGCAGGATTGCGGCGAGCATCTGCTCTCGCACCGGCTGCCCCAATACGGCTTCGCCACGCGGGAGGAGTGAAATCTTGTCTTTGTCGCCGGCGATGCTGCCGCCGTGCGCTTGTGCGATCTGAAAGACGGTTTTGCGCTCCACCTGATCTTCACCCATCAGCAGACCGAGGCGCTTGATGACCTCTTCGCTGTTGAGCTCGTGGGTGTCGCGTCCGAAGAGATTGCCCACGTCATGAAGATGAATAGCCACGAGCAACAGGTAAACCTCATATGGAGTGAGGTCCCCTTTGGCGGCAAGAAGTTCGGACGCCCGAATAATGACAGTCTTAATGTGCTCGGGACCGTGGTCGGTGAGTGTTCCCCCGTCGATCGCGTTGGCGCTGACGGTTACGTGTGGGTGCACGTTGTTGTTGAGGTACTCGTCAATTTGTTCGAAGCGCCGATAGTACGATACCGTGCCCCGTCCGGGAAACGCGCTTGCCGGCCGCTTCGCCAACCACTCCACGAGCGTCTTTCCATTCAGTTTCATGAGTGACACGTTACTCGCTGATCGGCCGCGTTGCTCAAGCATGCTCCTGTGCTCGCCGAACAGCTGCGAAGACCGCCTTGGCGAGCAGTGGTGGGACAGCATTGCCAACTTGTTGCTGCTGGAATCCGATCGACCCGGTGAATTCGTACCAATCCGGAAAGGACTGCAAGCGCGCTGCCTCCCTGACGGAGAGGCCTCGGTCTTGTGTCGGGTGTATCAGCATGTTCTTGCGGAAATTCCCGATCACGATCGACGGCTCGTTCGCGATGAGTCTCCGATAGATGCCGGTGTGGCAGCGTTCGCGGTCCTCGTAGTTGCTCATCAATCGTTGGGGGATGTTGCTCCAGTTCCCGCCTTGCGGCACGTGAGTGTAGCGTTCGAGAATACTGGGCATGCTCTTGGTGACCAGGTGGTTCGTGCACTTGGTCCGGTCACCGCGCAAGCGTCGCGCATACGCTGAGAGCGGATCGCGGCGGTACGGCAATGTATCCGTCGTGGCGCCGTTGCGCAGGATGGGCAGGTCACCAATGGCCTCCCAAACCGTTACGGGAGGGCGGCGGACTGGTGGCGGTGGTGGT
>JBGPKH010000363.1:0-8897 GCA_041485845.1 Bryobacteraceae bacterium | reverse complement strand
CCGCCGGGCTCTGAGGGCAAGTTCAGCCTGTTGCCGCGACGTTGTAAACTCAGTAGGGATTAATCCTCCGTAATCGGCGCTCTAAAAGGACTGGACGGGTGAAATGCCTTTAGCCACGGGGACCATGCTGGGACCCTACGAGATACGAGGTCTGCTGGGCGCCGGCGGCATGGGCGACGTGTACCGCGCCCACGATAGCCGCCTCGGCCGGGACGTGGCGCTCAAGGTCCTGCCGCCGGAAATCGCCGGTGACGTGTCGCGGCGGGCACGATTCGAGCAGGAAGCTCGCGCCATCGCCGCGCTGAACCACCCGAATATCATCGGTGTTCACGATGTGGGCGCCGCGGATGGCATTGCATACCTCGTAACCGAATTGGTCGAAGGCGAAGTCTTGCGCGCGCTGATCGACCGCGGGGCGCTGCCGGTCGGCCGCGCGCTCGAAATCGCGATCCAGTTTGCCGATGGCCTTCTCGCGGCCCACAGTTGCAATATTGTTCACCGCGACTTGAAGCCGGAGAACATCATGATCGCGCGGGACGGCCGCGTGAAGATTCTCGATTTTGGCGTGGCGAAGCGGGACGCTACGCAGTCGTTGGCGGGCGAAGATGCGGTGACGCAGACGCAGCCGGGCACGGTAATGGGCACGGCAGCCTATATGTCGCCAGAGCAGGTGCGGGGCGAGAAGGTCGATGCACGGTCGGACGTGTGGGCTTTCGGAGTGGTGCTCTATGAAATGCTGACGGGCCAGCGCCCATTTCGCGGCGACCACATGGCGACGGTGATGCATCTGATCCTCAACGAAAGCGCCAGGCCCCTGACGTCGTTGCGGCCCGGCATTCCGCCCGCCCTGGAACGTATTGTGAACCGTGCGTTGCAGAAGGCGCGCCAGGATCGTTACAGCTCCTTGGCAGAGCTCTTGAGCGATCTCACCCGTTACCGGGAAACCATCACGGCGGGCCAGAGCCGCATGGTGGATCTGAAGCTGATTTCACAGGCGGCGAAGAGACCGAAGTACGCCATTCCAGCAGTCCTGTTATTGTTGGCAATTTGCACGCTGGCGGGTTGGGGCTTCCGCCGAAGCTCCCGGGTCCGATGGGCGAAAGAACAGGCGATCCCCGAGATCAACCGGCTGATTGACGAGGAGCGGTATAACGCCGCCTTTACATTGGCGAGCGAATCCGAAAAGTACATTCCCGGAGACGCTGCCTTAACCCGCCTCTGGCCGCGGATCTCCCGTACGATCTCCATCAGAACAGAACCGCCCGGCGCCGAAGTATATGACAAGGACTACAAGACCCCGGAGAGCGGCTGGCAATATCTCGGGCAGACTCCTATCGAGAAGATTCGAGTTCCGCTGGGATTTTTTCGCTGGCAGTTCAGAAAAAAGGGATTCGCACAGGTAGAGAGAGCTTCTGCCGGCGTGGGGAATTTGACAATCCGACTGGACGAAGAGGCAAAGGTTCCAGCCGGCATGGTTCGCGTGGATGGCGCATCGTCGTTTTCGCTGGCCATCCCTGGCTTTGAGGATCTCCGGCCGGTTTCACTGGCGGATTTTTGGATCGACAAATACGAAGTCACGAATCGGCAGTTTAAGCAGTTTGTCGACTCAGGAGGCTATCAAAAGCGGGAGTACTGGAAACACTCCTTCATCAAGGATGGCCGCACCCTGCCCTGGGAGGAGGCGATGACAGCTTTCCGCGACAGCACCAACCGCTCCGGGCCGGCCTCCTGGGAGATGGGTGAGTTTCCTCGGGGTCAGGGAGAGTATCCGGTCTCTGGAGTGAGCTGGTATGAGGCGGCCGCCTATGCCGAGTTTGCCGGTAAGAGTCTCCCCACGATTTACCACTGGAGTAAAGCCGCCGGCGCGCCTCTTGCATCCCAAATCGTCCCGCTGAGTAACTTCGGGAGCCAGGGTCTGGCTCGTGCCGGAAGTCTGGCGGGGCTCAGCCCCTGGGGGTTGTACGACGTAGCAGGCAACGTCAAAGAATGGTGTTGGAACGAAAGCGAAGACCGTAAGCGCTACATCCTGGGTGGCGCGTGGAATGAACCGGTCTACATGTTCAATGACCAGGATGCGCAGGCCCCGTTCACGCGTTCGGCGACGTTCGGTTTTCGATGCGTGAAAGAGACCTCACCGGAGGCGACCTCGAAGAACGCCCGGGAGCCTGTGCTCAACCCCCAACGGGACTACAGCAAGGAGAAGCCCGTACCCGACAACGTGTTCCAGGCCTACCGCAGTCTTTATGCCTACGACAAAACGCCTCTGAACGCGGTAGTGGAATCCGTTGACGACACCGGCGAATCCTGGACGAAACAAAAAGTTGCGCTGAACGCCGCCTATGCGAATGAGCGTCTGATCCTGTATTTGTATCTGCCCAAGAGATCAAAACCGCCGTTTCAGACCGTGGTCTTCTTTCCAGGATCCGGTGCGATCCACCTGCGCTCCAGCAAGGACCTGGTGCGGACCGATGCCATCGATTTCATAGTGAAGAGCGGCCGCGCGGTGGTTTACCCCATTTACAAGAGCACTTATGAGAGAGGAGACGAGTTAGATACGGATTACCCCAACACTAGCGCCTTTTATCGGGACCACGTGATCATGTGGTCGAAGGATTTGGGTAGATCGCTCGATTACCTCGAAACGCGCGCGGAATGCGACCGGGAGAAGATCGCGTACCTGGGGTACAGTTGGGGCGCGGCGTTGGGTGCACTTCTGCCGGCGATGGAAAAGCGAGTCAAGGCAGTGGTCCTTGGCCTCGGCGGGTTATGCTTCCAGCGATCGCTGCCCGAGGTGGATCCAGTCAATTTCGCGCCGCGAATTACAGCGCCGGTTCTGATGCTGAACGGCCGGTATGATTTCTTCTTCCCGGTCGAGACCTCGCAGAAGCCGTTGTTTCAATTCCTAGGGGCGCCTAAAGAGGACAAGCGGCATGTCATCTTCGATACGGGCCACGCCATACCAAGAACGGACCTGATCAAGGAAACCTTAGCTTGGCTGGACCGCTACCTGGGGCCGGTGAAATAGCAGCCCACATGCAAAAACGCATCTCCCCCGCCCCCCCTCTCTCCGGCTCGATCGCCCTGCCTGGCGACAAGTCCATCTCCCACCGTTACGCCATGATCGCGGCCATCGCCGAAGGCGACACCCGCATCGCCAACTACTCCACCGGCGCCGACTGCCACTCCACGCTCGGGTGCGTGCGCGCGCTGGGCATCGAGGTCGAAGGCTCCGGCGCCGAGTTCGTCATTCACGGCCAGGGCCTCGACGGTCTCCGCCGGCCGGCCGCCGGCCTCGATGCGGGAAATTCCGGGTCCACCATTCGGATGTTGTCGGGCATCCTCGCCGGACAGCCGTTTTCCACCCGCATCTTCGGCGACGAATCGCTTTCGCGCCGCCCCATGCAGCGCATCATGCAACCGCTGTCGCAGATGGGCGCGCAGATCCGCGCGCGCGAAGACAAGTTTCCGCCGCTCGAAATCGAAGGCGCCCGGCTGCATCCCGTTCACTACGAACTGCCGGTTCCCAGCGCCCAGGTGAAGACCTGCGTGCTCTTCGCCGGACTGTTCGCCGACGGCGAAACCTCGGTGACTGAGCCCGTGCAGTCGCGCGACCACACCGAAATCGCCCTGCGCGAATTCGGCGCGGACCTTACGATCAACCGCCAGACTATCTCACTCGCCGGCCGCCCGCACCTCACCGGACGCGATCTGTCCGTTCCCTCCGACCTCTCTTCCGCCGCCTTCTTCCTAGTGGCCGCGCTGCTCGTGCCGGGATCCCGACTTTCCATCCGCGGCGTGGGACTGAATCCCACGCGCTCGGCGCTGCTCGATTTCCTGATCGGCATGGGCGCGAAGATCCGCATTCCCGATCTCGAAAGCCGCAACGGCGAACTGGTGGGCGAGATCGTGGTGGAGCATTCCACGCTGCGCGGGGGCATCATCGACCAGGGACTCACCGCCGCGTTGATCGACGAGATCCCCGTGCTGGCGGTTCTCGGAGCCGCGACCGAGGAAGGGCTCACCGTCAAGGACGCCGCCGAGTTGCGCGTCAAGGAAACCGACCGCATCCGCACCGTGGTGGACAACCTGCGCCGCATGGGCGTCGCGGCCGAAGAACTGCCCGATGGGCTGGTGGTCCCCGGCCGCCAGAAATTCTGTGCGGCCGAATTCGATTCCTTCGGCGATCACCGCATCGCCATGGCCTTCGCGGTAGCCGCACTGCGCGCCGATGGCGACTCGGTCATCCACGGCGCCGAAGCGGCGTCGGTCTCCTTTCCCGAGTTCTGGGAAACGCTGTCACGCTGCGCGCAGCTCGATAATTAGCGAGTCCAGCGCGATGGTTTTCTGTATATTCCGCCGCACGAACTGCGCGATCTCGTCCACCCGCACCACCGCCTTGCGGATCCACGCGAACTCGAGCTTGCCGGCGAGAGCCTCCAGATCGCCGCGAATGTCCTGATTGCGAATCTCGCCGGTCCCCTGGTGCAACAGCAGCAGGTCGCGCAGCAGCTCGTAGAGCACTTTCAGGTACAGATCGAGCTTCTCGCTCTTGCTGCGGCCGATGGCCTCCGAAACCAGCACCCACGAGCCGAACGGCGCCACGCCGGCCGCCACCTTCAACAGCGCCAGCATCGCCGCGCGGCGTTTGTCGTAAGCCTCGAGATCGATGGAGACGGCCAGCCCCGGGCTGCCCGCCGCCAGCGCGATGCGGCGCTCCGGCTGGTCGAGCGCGCGGGCGCCGACGAATTCCCGCATCTCCTCGCGCGAAAGCGGCGTGAAGTGGAACGGCACGGCGCGCGAGCGGATGGTGGGCAGCAGGTCGTAGGCGTTCTCGGCCGTCATGATGAGGACCAGGTGGTCGGGCGGCTCCTCCAGCGTCTTGAGCAGCGAGTTCGCGGCCTGGTCGTTGGCGCGGTCCACGTGATCGATCAGGAAGACGCGCCGGCTCCCTTTGTGCGGCGCAAACTGGGCCAGGTCCTTGAGCATACGGGTCTGCTGGATCGAGATCTGGCGCAACGGCCCATCGGGCGGGAAGGTGACGAAGTCCGGGTGGCTGGCGAACATCAGCGGATCGTCATTGCGCTTGTCGGCTGTCAGCTTTTCGTGCGCCACGAGCGTTTCCAGGTTGTGCGGCAGGCTGAGATCGTCCTGCTCGATGCGCTCGGCACGGCCCAGCAGGCGCCCGCCCAGGCGTCGTGCCAGCGTCGCTTTCCCCACGCCCTCCGGACCCGAGAAGAGCAGCGTCTGCGCCAGGCGCCCCTGCGACAGCATCTGCTCCAGTGCCTGGGTCACGTTGGGGTTGCCCCAGAAGTCGTCAAACATAGGCGCTCACGATGCTCCACACTTCCAGCTCGATGGCGTCGATTCCGGCGCGCCCGTTGACCACCTTGACCCGGTCCGGCTCGCGCTCGGCAAGTGCGTGGTAGGCGTCGTAGACCTTGCGGTGGAACTCGATCGACTGGTCGTCCATGCGGGTCTCGCAGTGCGGTTCGGCGACGTTGCGGGCGCGGGCGCGGGCCAGGCTCGATTCGGCGTCCACGTCCACCAGGATCGTCAGGTCCGGCTTCAATCCCCGGCAGGCGATGCGGTCGATCGCCATAACGGCTTCGGCGCCGAGCGACCGGCCGCAGCCCTGATAGACCAGCGACGAATCGGTGAAGCGGTCGCTGAGCACGACCTCGCCGCGGCCCAGCGCGGGCAGAATCCACTCGTCCACATTCTGCGCGCGGGAGGCGAAATAGAGGAGCAACTCGGTCGTGGGACTAAGCTCCTGGTTGGCCGAATCCAGCAGGATCCGCCTTATTTTCACGGCGATGGGCGGACCGCCCGGTTCCACGGTCTCGAGCACGGTGCGGCCCTGGGCGCGCAGCCGGTCGGCCAGCCGGTGCATTTGCGTGGTCTTGCCGGACCCGTCCATGCCCTCGAAGGTGATGAATAAACCTGGTTTCACGCTGAACCCACATTGTAGCCGTAGCGCTGGCGGTCTTGCCGCCGGTTTCCCCCGCCCCGCTGGGGCATTTGCCCCAATGCTGGAGATGCAGAGCGATAAGTGTTGTATTTTGCTTCGATTCTAAGTGGCACGTGAAATGCAACTCAGTTTCGTCTAATGCAGCGGGCAAGACCGCTCCGGTCGCGGCTCAGCAAGGGTTTCCGAGTCGCGGCTCAGCAAGGGTTTCCGAGTCGCGGCTCAGCAAGCGTTTCCGAGCCGCAACCAAAGGGAGCGGTGTTGCAGGAGGAGTCACGAAATGAACTTCGACCAAGCCCCGATGCTGGTGATCTGGGAAGTAACTCAGGCCTGCGACCTGGCCTGCGTGCATTGCCGGGCCTCCGCCCAACCGGAGCGGAACCCCAACGAGCTGACTACCGAACAAGGCTATCGCCTGCTCGATGAAATCCGCTCCTTCGGCGAGCCCCTCATGGTCTTCACCGGCGGCGACCCCCTGAAGCGCCCCGACCTCTACGACCTGATCCGCTACGCGGTCAAGATCGGCCTGCGCACCAACGTCACACCGAGCGCCACCCCCCTGCTGACCGCCGAAGCGATAGCGGGCTTCAAAGCCGCCGGCATCACCCGCATGGCCATCAGCCTCGACGGGCCCGATGCCGCCTCGCACGACGATTTCCGCGGCATCCCGGGCACCTTCGAGCGCGCCATGTTCGCTTTGCGGTACGCCCGCGACATCGGCCTCGATACCCAGCTTCAGACCACCGTCACGCAGCGCAACATGGCCCGCCTGCCGGAGGTGGCCGAGATTGCCAAAGAAGTACGAACCCGCATGTGGAGCCTGTTCTTCCTCATCGTGACCGGCCGCGCGGCCGAGCGTGACGACCTCGCAGCCTCCGAATACGAGCAGGTCTTCGAGTTCATGTACGACCTCTCGAAGACCGCTCCATTCGGAGTCAAAACGACCGAGGCCATGCACTATCGCCGCTACGTGGCGCAGCGCATCAAGGCCGAGCACGGCGTCACCGAAAACGAAAACGCCAAGGGCGTGGCGTGGCGCACGGCGGGAGTGAGCGACGGCAAGGGCTTCGTGTTCGTCTCTCACCAAGGCGAGATCTTCCCCAGCGGATTCCTGCCACTAACCGGCGGCAACGTGCTCCAGGACTCGCTCACCGACGTCTACCGGAACTCCGATCTGTTCCGCACCCTGCGCGATACCACCCAGCGCGAAGGCAAGTGCGGCATCTGCGAATACCAGAAGATCTGCGGCGGGTCGCGCTCGCGGGCTTACGCTCTCACCGGGGACTTCCTGGCCGAAGACCCGCGCTGCACCTATCAACCTCATTTGGCCGAAGCCGTGGTGGGCTGAACTTACGTCTTCAGCCGCCGCCCGCCGAGATACAAGAGCACCACGCTCACCATCGACACCACATGGTAAAGCCCATTGTGGTCGAGCGGGCTGAGCGCATCCACGCCGATCGCCTGGATGGCGGACGCAGCAAACTGAATCACAATCCCGGCGATCATGTGCCACGATCCTCCGATGCAGCTCATGACCAGCAGCAGAACGATCACCGGCAAGTAATTCAGAATGACGTCCAGGAAGCTATCGATCGTCAGGACGGCCATCGTATCGGCCGTGAACTGGATGATCCCGGCGATCAGAAACACGCGTTCGATCGCGGGAGAAAAAAACTGCTTGGCCGTGGCCATCAGCAGGCAGAACGTCATGCCGCCCAGCACGATCCAGTTGGCGCGCTGAATGAAGTAGCGCGGCAGGCCGGCAGGCCCGAAGAATCCGTGGTCGATGCCCCCCAGCAACGCGCCCAGGCCGAGCAGCAGCATGGTCCCCGCCCAGTACCAGGCGGCGGAAAACCGCGCCTTCCTGATTCCGGCCATCAACCCGGCCAGGAACAACACTTCGCCCGCCAGGACGAAATCGGTGATGGCGGTTACGGCAAGCGCAGTCAGTTTCTCCATGTTGTTACCATTCAAACATGCCGGCAGACGGACTTTTTTCTTTAGATAACGAAGTAGCAGTCGTGATTGGCGGCGGCGGAGTACTCGCCGGGGCGATGGCCACCGGCCTGGCGCAGGCGGGAGCGCGCATCGCCATCGTGGGACGCACCCAGGAGCACGCCGGCGTGCGCGCGCAAGCCATCGTAGCGCAGGGCGGGCAGGCGATCGGCATCCAGTGCGACGCCACCAGCAAGACCGATCTTCAGAGAACGCTCGATACGGTGCTCCAGCGCTTCGGCCAGGTGGACATTCTGATTAACGCGGCGGGCGTGAACTCGGCCACGCCGTTTTTCGAAATCGGCGAAGAGGAGTGGCACCGCATTCTCGATATCGACCTGAAGGGCGTTTTCCTGGCGTGCCAGGTTTTCGGCAAGGCCATGGTGGATGCGGGCCGCGGCGGCTCCATCATCAACGTCACCTCGGCATCGTCCGGCCCGCCGCTCTCGCGGGTTTTCACCTATGGGGTCGCCAAGGCCGGGGTCAACCAGATCACCCTCTTCCTGGCGCGCGAGCTGGCTCCCCACAACATTCGCGTGAACGCCATCCTGCCCGGTTTTTTTCCGGCGGAACAGAACCGCAAACTGCTCACCGCGGAACGCGTCGCCAGTATCATTGGACACACGCCGATGAAGCGCTTCGGCGAAGCCGAGGAACTGGTCGGCGCCACCGTGTATCTCGCGTCGCGCCGCGCGGCATCCTTCGTGACCGGTACGGTCCTGCGCGTGGACGGCGGTTTTCTCTCGATGACGATCTAGCCGTTCCGAAAACCGCCCGGTTGAAGACGCGGCGAAGAACCGGCGAAAATACCCGACCCGCACCGGCCGCGTCTTCATGCCCTTTGGTGGGCCGCCGCGGCCCATCGGGACCCCGGTTGAAGACGCGGCGAAGAACCGGCGAAAATACCCAGCCCGCACCGGCCGCGTCTTCATGCCCT
>JBGPKH010000362.1:0-8904 GCA_041485845.1 Bryobacteraceae bacterium | reverse complement strand
TTGGCGGCGCTCGACGCGTTCACGTCCGTATTGCCGCTGGCCACCGCGCCCAGAAGGAACGACGCGATGCTGTTGCCCGACGTGCTGTCGGAAACCTGCGGGTCGCGGCGCGTGAAGCCGCCATCGAAGGAGAAGTTGCCGTAGGTCCAGCCCGAAGTGTAGCGATTGGGACGTGTGTCCGCGATCGCCGTCCCGAACTTGAGGAAGTGCCGCCCGAGCGTCTTGGACACCGAGGCGCTGAAGGTGTAAGCCTGGTCGGGCCAGAAGATCCGGTTGGCGGAGTACCCGCCGGTGGCCATCGTCAGGTAACCCGAGTATCCGAGCTGCGGAAAGTGCACCGTGGGAGCCGACCCGATGGGCACCTTCCACCCCAGCGCAGATCCGTCGAAGCTGTCGGCCTGTTCCTGCGCGCTGTAGTTGATGTACCGCTGCCAGGCCACGCGAATGTCCACCACCGTGGTGGAGTTGACCGTCCACACGTGGTCCAGCGTGGAACCGTAGTTGATCCGCCGCAGCGGATCGTTGCCCGATTTCGCCGGGCTGTTCTGGATGCCGTTCCCCGACCTGTATTCGAAGCCCCAATTCTGGCTCACGCTGCCCGTGGTGCGGTGGTTATTGTTCCACACGTAGTCGAACTTCGAATACCACGCGTTGTAACCGTACTTGCCGATGTTCGGCGTGGCCACGTAGTTGTTGACGTGGGTGTACTGGTTCCCCGGCGTGTTGGGGTGCGGAAAAAACTGCATGAGGTTTTGCGAAATCGTGCTCTGTTGCGCGGCCGGAATCTTGTTGCCCGGGAACGCCGTGCGCGCGAATCCGCTGCCCGAGGCCACCGTGCTCGTGGGATCGTAGATCACGATCAACGCGCCCGAAGCGTTGCGCGTGTCCGAAAAATCGCCGAGCCGCTCCAGTTCGCTAGGGACGCTCTGCGTCACCGGAAAGGGCACGCGCTCGCGGAATCCTTCGTACCAGCCCGAGAAGAACATCTTGTTCCGCCGGATGGGACCGCTCACCAGCCCCGAGAAATCGTTCCACTGGTGCTGCGTGGCGCGGATCGACGACTGGTTGGTCTGCGTGGCCACCGCGTCGAAAATGTTGTTGCGTATGTATTCCGACGCCGTCCCGTGGAACTCGTTGGTGCCGCCCTTCATGGTCATGTTGAGGACTCCGCCTCCCGAGAGGCCCAGCGAGGCGTCGGTCGTCGGTGTGCTCAGCTTGAACTCCTCGATACCGTCCACCAGTGGGGCGAACTTCCATTCCCCGGTGCCGGCATTAATGGAGGCGCCGTCGAGGTTGAACTGGCTGCTGCTGGTGGTGCCCCCGTGCATGGTGACGCTGCCGTTGGTGTCCCACGCCCGCGTGCCGGAGAAGCCGCTCGCGCCGAACGACTGCTGCGTGAAAATCGTGCCGGCCGAGAGTTGCACCAGCATGAAGACTTGCCGGCCGTTGAGCGGCAATTCGCTGACGTTCTTGTTGCCCATCAACTGGCTGAGCACCGAACGGTCGGTGTCCACCGCGGCCAGGTCAGCCGTTACCGTGACGCTCTCGGTCTGCACGCCCACGGCAAGCGTGATGTTGATGGTGGCCCGGTCCCCGACCTCCAGGGTCACGCCGGACCGCGTGTATTTCTTGAACCCGGCGGCCTCGCAGGCCACCGTGTAGAGGCCCGTAGGCACTTGCGCCAGGACGTAGTGTCCGTCCGTCCCGGTGCTCGTGCTGATGTTGACGTTGGTGGCGGTATTCACCGCCACGATCCTGGCGCCGGCGACCGCGCCTCCCGAAGGATCGGTTACCTGTCCGGATAGCAGCGCCCGGTATTCCTGGGAGCAAGCCAGCGCCGACACGACGACACCCAATACGGTCAATCGGAGAATCACGATGAACCTCCTCACCCCATGAACATGGATAGCGCCAGGAATGAGTACGGGCTGCGCCCTACATCACCATCAGTCCGTATTGCGAGACCTGCTTGTCTTAAATTATACTCTCCAGCGCCAGGAAATACACCCGTCCGCCTTCGTCGGCTGCAACGATGCGACGATCGCCGGCGAACGCGCAGCAACGCGCGGGCGCATCGCAATGGAACGTGGCGACGGGCACGCCGGTGTCCAGGTCCCACACCTTCAGCGTTTTGTCCGCAGACGCCGAAACCGCCCGCTTACCGTCCGGCGTCACCGCCACGCCCCAAACAGTGTCAGAGTGGCTTTCCAGCGTGAGTAGCGCGCGGCCGGTGACCAGCCCCCACAGCATCAGCGTTTGGTCTTCCGATGCGGAAACCGCCCGCTTGCCGTCGGGTGTCACGGCCACGCCATAGACATCAGCAAAGTGGCCTTCCAACGTGAGCAGCGCGCAGCCGGTCTCCAGGTCCCACACCTTCAGCGTGTGGTCCCAAGAGGCGGAAACCACACGCTTCCAACTCGTTCAGACAAAAACCGTCCGGACGCCGCACCGAATGCGGAGTCAGCAGCAGGACAAACTTTCCAGACGCGGCCCACTCGATGCCCTCCTCGATGTAGCGTTCCCAATCCGCGCCCGGCTGGAGCCGGTCGACGGCGAACCACACCTCGTGCCCGCGCCCTTCGAGATCGGCTTTCAGGCGCAGCGCGACCCCGATATGCTCGTCGTGTCCGTAGCTCAAGAAGATTCGCACGCGCGAGTCCCTTCCTCGAGCACCAGAAAATACACGCGTCCGCCTTGGCTGCCCGCAACCATGCGCCGCTCATCGACGAACGCGCAGCAAAGCGCCGGCGCATCGCAATGGAATGTAGCGACGAGCCGGCCTGTATCCAGCTCCCACACCTTCAGCGTGTGGTCCTCAGACGCGGAAGCCGCCCGCTTCCCATCCGGCGTCACCGCGACGCCATAGACTGAAGCAGAATGTCCTTCCAGCGTGCGTAGCGCGCGGCCGGTGTACAGGTCCCACACTTTCAGCATGGTGTCGTCGGACGCCGAAACGGCACGCCTGCCGTCCGGCGTCACCGCCACACCAAAGACATGGGCGGAGTGTCCCTCCAGGGTGCGCAGCGCACGGCCCGTGCATAGGTTCCACACCTTCAGCGTGCCGTCCCAAGATGCCGAAACCGCCCGCTTCCCGTTCGGCGTCACTGCGATGCCATAGACAAGAGCAGAGTGGCCTCTGAGCGTGCACAGCGCGCGGCCCGTGTCCAGGTCCCAGACCTTCAGCGTTTGGTCCTCAGACGCGGAAACTGCCCTCTTCCCATCCTGCGTTACTGCCACACCATAGACAGACTCAGAGTGGCCTTCCAACGTGCGTAGCGCACGGCCGGTGTCCACATCCCACACCTTCAGCGTTTTGTCCCCAGACGCCGAAGCCGCCCGTTTTCCGTCCGGCGTCACCGCCACGCCAATGACCGCATCAGAGTGGCCCCGCAGCGTGCGCAGCGCGAGGCCGGTCTCCAGGTCCCACACCTTCGCCGTGCGGTCCCGAGACGCGGAAACCGCCTGACTCCCGTCCGGCGTCACCGCCAGGCCAAAGACAGAATCAGAGTGGACCTCCAGCGGGCGCAGGGCGCCTCCGGTTTGGAGGTCCCACACCTTTAGCGTGTTGTCCCATGACGCGGAAACCGCTCGCTTCCCGTTCGGCGTCACCGTCACGCCATCGACATGAGCAGAGTGGCCCTCCAGCGTGCGCAGCACGCGGCCCGTTTCCACGTCCCACACCTTCAGCGTGTGGTCCCATGACGCGGAAACCGCCCGCTTCCCATCCGGCGTCACCGCCACTCCATGGACCCAATCCGAGTGGCCTTCCAACGTGCGCAGCGCAAGGCCGGTCTCCAGGTCCCACACCTTCAGCGTCTTGTCCCCAGATGCGGAGATCGACCGCTTTCCGTCCGGCGTCACCGCCACGCCATAGACCCAATCCGAGTGGCCTTCCAGCGTGCGCAGCGCAAGGCCGATCTCCAGGTCCCACACCTTCAGCATCCCGTCCCCGGACGCGGAAACCGCCCGCTTGCCATCCGGCGTCACCGCCACGCCCTCGACATGAGCAGAGTGGCCTTCCAGCGTGCGCAGCGCGCGGCCCGTTTCCAGGTCCCATACCTTCAGCGTGTGGTCCTCAGACGCGGAAACCGCCCGCTTGCCGTCCGGCGTCACCGCCACGCCATTGACATAAGAGGAATGGCCTTCCAGGGTGCGCAACGCGCCGCCGTTTTCCAGGTCCCACACCTTCAGCGTTGCGTCCCGAGACGCGGAAACCGCCCACTTCCCGTCCGGCGTCACGGCCACGCAAAAAACAGAATCCGAGTGGCCTTCCAACGTACGCAGCACGCGGCCGGTCTCCAGGTCCCACACCTTCAGCGTTTGGTCCTGAGACGCGGAAACCGCACTCTTCCCGTCCGGCGTCACCACTACGCCATTGACCAGATCGGAGTGGCCCTTCAGCGTGCGCAGCAGCGGCGTGCCGGGAGGGTGAAGCGCGGGATGCAGCGGCCGGAACCAAGGCTTCGGCGCACCTGCGGCAATTTCGTCGATGAAATGCTGAATCGCCGGAGCATCCCGGTAAGCCAACAGCCGCCCCACCATCTGCGACGCGAACTGTCGCGGATCCTTCTCGATCACGTGCGAGGATAATCGAACCGCGCCGTGGATCAATTCGAGCGCCTCCGCGCGCCCATACCGCGCCCGCGCGTAATCCAGTTGCAGGTCGTGCAGCCGAATCCCACTCTCGCCATCGCGCTGCGCCAGCGACCGGTCCGCCAGCCGCCGCCCGATACGCCGCGCTTCGGCCTCCCCTACGTTCCACAGCGTCTCCAGAACCGGCAGCGCGCCCGGCATGTCCTCCAGCAGAACGGCCAACCTTCCGTACCGCTCCTGCATCTCCAGCGGCAGAGCTTTCACGCTGACGTCGATGGCACGGAAGAAACTCGCCTGTCCCGGTGGAAGCTGTTCCTCGATAGCTCCCAGATCTGCATTGCGCAAAAGTCCGGCGGTATCGGCCCACTCCGCCGGCGCCGCCCCACGCAGCAACGCGCCCACCGTGGACAACGCCAGCGGCAACCCGCCGCACTCGCGCAGGACGTCATCGGCCGCGGGCGGAAGTTGCCCCACCTCGAGTCCCGCCCAAAGCGCCAGCAGTTCGCGCGATTGCGCTTCCCCCAGCAGATCGACGCGATGCGGGCGCGCGCCGCTGAACCGCGCGATCGAAGCGTCGCGCGTGGTGAACAGAAACCGCGATCGCGCCGACTCGGCCAGAAAGGGTTCGAGGTCCGCCTTGCTCCAGATGTCATCGATCACGATGAGCGCGGCCTTCCCGGCGATCGTGGTCCGGTACAGAGTCTCCGCCGCAAGAGTCTCGTCGCGTGGGCCGCCAATCATCCTCACAATCTCGCGCAACCTCGCGTCCACATCCCGCGTGGGTTCCCGGCCCACCGTAATCCAAACCAGCCCATCGGGAAACGCCGCCCGGACCACTTCGTCCTCAAACAGCGCCCGCGCCAGGACGGTCTTCCCGATCCCGCCCATGCCTTCGAGCGCCGTCAAAGCAACATGCCCAGCGGCCCCAAACAATGTGTCCCGCAGAGAACGAACTGCCTCCGGCCGCGCAATGTAGTTCGCCACCATCGGCGGAGCACTGACGTAAGTGGTGCGATACCCCGCAGCCAGAGCCGCCCCGTTGCGCCCCTCAATGTCCCCGAGCAGTAACTGAAAGCTCCCACCGTAGTCCGACGTGAAGTCGCGGTACTGTCTCGCCTCCAAATACAGCGGACGGTCGGCCCCCGCCGCACCCAGCAAAGGAATCACACACTTGCCCAACCGCAACGAACGAAGCTGCTCGGCCCGGCAAATCTCGGAAGCATAAGAACCCGGAGTCAGCACCGCGAGAACCACGTGCGCCCGATCGATCGCCTCTTCGATCTCCACCGTCCAACTCGCCCCGCCACCGATCCGCTGCGTGTCAACCCACACCTCGAACCCCGCCGCCGTCAAATCCTTCTGGAGACGCAGCGCCAGTTCCGCCCCGTCCCTGCGGGCGTAAGAAACGAAAATCCGAACTCCGGCCATCGGCAGAGACCATGATACCGGACTGAACCGCCGGGACAACCATGCACGGACCAACCGCCCGCCGCAAGACCGCCTAAAATGAAGAACGCGGAACTTCATTGCAACGCCAATTCGACGTCCTCATCGAACGTGATGAGGAAGGCTACTATATCGCCTCTGTCCCGCAGATCCCCGGATGCCACACGCAAGCGCGCTCCCTGGACGCAGTTACGGAGAGGATTCGGGAAGCCATTGAGTTGTGCCTCGAAGTCGAGGGTGCCGGGGTTCCGGCAGCTATCCCCTCACCGTGACCCCCAACCGTGGACACGCTGGCTCGACCACCGTCTTCGATACCTTCTGGATGTCGAGCGTGCTCGGGGCGTAGTCAGATCTCGCGAAGTTAGGTTAGAGATCATGCCACCGGTCAGCGGTGACGTCGTAGTGGTACGGTCACGCCGCGTCGTTAACTTCGATCGCCAACTGCTTGCCGAGGGCTCGAAATGCGGCTTCGATGTGATCTAGCCGGGAGTGGTGGTTCAAGTCGAACAATCGGTCGATGTTGGCGCTGGGGATCCCCAAACGGCGCGCTAGTTCGGCCTTGCGAATGCCGGAGGCCTGAAACGCCAGGTATAACGCAGCCTTCGTTGCCTGGAGCGCAGGCAATCGGATCATACGGTATTTCCCGCCACGCGGATGACTCGGGTGCGGTAGAACCTCTCCCTTACGGATGTGTTCCCGAATCATGGTGCACAGGGCGTCCATCGCCATCTCCCGGGCATCTTGTTCCGTGTCCCCTTGGGTGATCCCCCAATCGAAGTCCGGAAACGTTACCACGAATCCCCCCTCTTCGGAAGGCTCGAACGATGCTGGATACTCCATGACTGTTACTCCTCGATCCCAAGTTTCTTGAGGATACCGCGATAGGTCCCCGTCTTGATTTCCTGGCTCGGATGACGCGGCATCAAGGTGCGTTTCCCTTGGTAGCGGACGACGAGGTGCCGGGCCGCCTGTTCAAAGGTGCACCCAAGCTTTGCCAACTTGCGCTTCAACTCGCTCGCCGTCACATCGATATGCTATCACATCTGATAGTAAAATCGGGAGATCTCGTGCGAAATCATTCGGCGCTTTTCCGCCCCTTCGACGTCACCATCGAGCTCGATCCCCAGAACGCCCAGAAAGTGGCCGCCGTCGTCGTCGAACTCCGCCGCACCATGCCGCCCAAGGAGCAGCCCGAGCCCACCATCGAAGAACGCCTGGCCGATCTCGACCACCGCTGCGACGCCATCGTGGCCGAGTTCGAGCAGCTTGCGCCCGAGCAGTGCCAGGCCCAGGATCGGGACCGCCTGGAAACCGTCCTCAGCCGCGTCGCCGCCCGGTTGCAACAGATCGAGCATGGCATCCACTTGACGCCCAAGCCGTCCATTTTTCCCCCTCTTGCGCCATTTACCCCACAACCAATCGTAGAATTCAGCCACAGATCGCAGAAAACTCCAACACAAATCCTTATTTCAGAGTAAAGGACCGTTTGGTTATTATATTGCCTATCCTCCACTGAAAAAGGGGGTTGATATTGCGTCGTTTGCTCCATGACTCCGGACACCTGCTTCGACCCGCAATCGTCTTGCTCGCCGCGCTCGGCCTGTTCCTGGCCATTCGCAGCGCCGTGATCCCCAAGGACTTCGGCCAGTACGGCCACTATCGCCCCGGCGCGCTCGCCGCCATCCGCCAGCGCCCCATCTCCTTCGCCGGGCAGGATACCTGCGTGATGTGTCATGACGACCCCGCCAAGAATCGCGCGGCCGGCAAACACGCCCACGTGGCCTGCGAAGCCTGCCACGGCCCGCTCGCCCCACACGCCAACGACCCCGGCGCCCTAAAGCCGAAACTGCCCCGGGTCTCCACCCTCTGCGTTCGCTGTCATGAAAAGGATGCGGCCAAACCCAAGTGGTTCCCCCAGGTGGTCACCGAAGAACATTCCGGCGGGGCCCTCTGCAACACCTGCCACCAGCCGCACAATCCGCACCTGTAAGCCAGGGATGAACATGCAAATGACCCGCCGCGATCTCATCACCATAGGCAGCAAGCTCCTCGTCCTCGGCTCCGTGAGAGCCACCCTCGAGCAGATCACCGGAGCCGAGTCCGCCCCCGAGACCTACAAGATGGCCGAGCACTGGTGGGGCATGATCGTCGATATCGATAAGTGCATCGGCTGCGGCAACTGCGTGCGCGCCTGCTCCAAGGAGAACGCCGTGCCCGACGGCTTCTTCCGCACCTGGGTGGAGCGTTACGAGGTGGAAGAGGACAAGCCGCCCAGAGTCGAATCGCCCAACGGCGCAATCGACGGCTTTCCCATTTCCGATCGCACCGACGTCAAGAGCTTCTTCGTGCCCAAGCTCTGTAACCAGTGCGCCGATTCCCCTTGCGTGCAGGTCTGCCCCGTGGGCGCCACTTTCGTCAGCCCCGATGGCGTCGTGCTGGTCGACGAAAGCTACTGCCTCGGATGCCGCTACTGCGTGCAGGCCTGCCCCTACGGCTGCCGCTACCTCCATCCCGACAAGGAGACGGTGGACAAGTGTACGCTCTGCTACCACCGCATCACCCAGGGCCTTACTACCGCCTGCTGCGAAAGCTGCCCCACCGGCGCGCGCCAACTGGTGGATTTCAAAAACCCGCGGGACCCCGTGCATGCGTTCCTGCGCGACAACAAAGTGGATGTCCTGAAGCCGTACATGGCCACCGGGGCCAAGGTCTACTACAAGGACCTTGATGGTTCGGTGAGGTAAGGGAGTGTCAGGAAATAACCAGGTCAATCGCCGGCAACCGAGCATCGGAGCCGCGGCCGTACTCGCTCTTTGGCGAGCCAGGGAGCGGTTGGCACGGTTGTTTCGGAACAAGTGCTAAGAG
>JBGPKH010000361.1:0-8926 GCA_041485845.1 Bryobacteraceae bacterium | reverse complement strand
ATGTGGATGCTTCGGCGACGATAATCGTCTGCCATAACGGGCCTTCGGGAAGGATGGCCCCTAAAAGAAACGACCCGGCTTTTAGACCGGGTCGTCGGCCCAACGACGCTATCGTTGGGGCTGTTATCTACAACTCTAAATCCACTGGCACCGTAAGTCAAGACCCTGTAGACTGCTCAACGATGCGGAAAACCCGCAAAATGTTGTGCCTCGCTAGAAATGTCCCCTGCCTTACTTTGGTAGAAGTGTCCCCCTGCGCGCAGTCCAAGAGATCCCATTCCCTCTTGTCGGGAAAAATGGCGTGCGGCGGGTTCGGTCAAGGCCGCGCCGTCTTTGCGCGCGCCGGAGGGGGGAGCGGCGCCTCTGGAATCAGGGCATATTTCTATCGAGGCGAAAAGGGGATATTTTCATCGGGGCGCAACCGCCGTAACCCCGAAAACAATGGGAACAACCTTGACAGATCCTTTACGAAGCGAGTACGCTACAAAGGCTCATCAACTGGTACGCCATATGATCCCCCAGGTCGAGAAAGCCGCCCCCCTAGCATCCAATTCCAACGTGATCCAAGAGGCCCTCGGGGCGGGCGAAGGCGTGGTCCGCCTCGCCCCCTGTTGGGTGCCGCGTTCCTTCCTCATGCCCGGCGGACGGTTGAAACTCGACCCCCGCGACCTCTACATCCTCGGCGGCCATCGCGGCGGGATCGACGAGCGCTGGTTTTCCTCCACTACCAAGGCCGCCAACGGACCTCTCACCGCCGACGACGAAGGATTGAGCTACATCGAATTTCAGGGGAAAAAGGTCCTCTTCAAGGAAGCCATCGAAACCTCCGGCGACCTCTTCCTCGGCTCCGACGTCATGCAGCGTGAAGGCGGCTGGAACCTGCTTTGTAAATTCTTCGACAACCTCGGTCCGATCCCGCACCATCTTCACCAGACCGGCGAGTTTGCCGCGCGCGTGGGCCAGAAGGGAAAGCCCGAGGCCTACTACTTCCCCCCGCAATACAATTTCAAGGACAACAACTTTCCCTACACCTTCATGGGCCTCGAACCCGGCACCGTGCGCGACGATGTGCGGCGCTGCCTCGAACGCTGGAACCAGGGCGACAACGGAATTCTGTACCATTCCAAGGCCTACAAGCTGAAGCCTGGAACCGGCTGGCAGATCGACCCCGGCATCCTCCACGCGCCGGGTTCGCTAGTGACCTATGAGCCGCAGGTGAACTCGGACGTATTCGCCATGTTCCAGTCGTTGGTCGAAGGCCGCACGGTTCCCTGGGACCTCCTGATCAAAGACGTTCCCCCCGAGCACCATCACGACCTCGACTACTTGCTGGACATGCTCGACTGGGACGCCAACATCGATCCCGAGTTCGGCAAACACCGCCACTTCGAACCGGCGCCCGTCGCCCCGCTTGCGGCAATGGCCGATGCCGGCTTCTGCGAGAAGTGGATCGTCTACACCACGCCCTACTATTCCGCGAAGGAGCTGACCGTCTTTCCCGGGCGCTCGGCGACCATCCGCGACGCCGCGGCGTACGGCCTGATTCTCACACAGGGACACGGCACGATCGGCAAACACGGCGTCGAAACCCCGACCCTCATCCGCTACGGTCAAATGACCAAGGACGAGCTATTCGTCAGCGCGGACGCAGCCAGGAACGGCGTGGCCGTCACCAACCGCAGCGATTCCGAAGACCTGGTTCTGCTCAAGCATTTTGGCCCCGGCAACCCCCAGGCGCCCGTAGCGCGACCTTTATGAAGCGCAACCTGCTCCTCGCCGCGGCCTTGTTCGCAGCCGCCTGCGGCCAGAACAAGCCGCCGGAGAAGGCCGCCGTCGAGGCCCCTAAGCCCGTCGAGTATTTCCACGTCGATGCGTCCACCGCGGGCGCCCTCAAGGGCACAATCGTATTCCGCGGCGCGAAACCTCCACGCACTCTGATTTCGATGGCGGGCGACGCCGGCTGCGAACAGGCGCACGCCGGGCATCCCGTCTATGACGAATCGGTGGTCGTCGGACGCAACGGCGGCCTGGCCAACGCCTTCGTCTACATTCAGTCGGGATTGGAAGGAAAACAGTTCGAGCTCCCCAAAGAGCAAGTGGCTCTCGATCAGCACGGATGCGTGTTCGTTCCACGGGTGATCGGCATGCGCGCCGGACAGACGCTCGCCGTGAAGAACAGCGACACCGTCTCCCACAACATCCATCCCATGCCCGCGAACAATCGGGAATGGAACGAGCAGCAGTCGCCGCAGTCTCCGGATCTCGAACATAAGTTCCCGCGCGTCGACATCATGATTCCGGTGAAATGCAACGTCCACTCGTGGATGCGCGCGTACGTTGGAGTGGTCGACCACCCCTACTTTTCCGTCACCGCCCCCGACGGGTCTTTCGAGTTGAAGAACCTCCCACCCGGCGACTACACCGTGGCCGCCTGGCACGAGAAACTCGGCGGGCAGACCCAGCAGATCCACGTTGCCGCCTCCGGGACCGCCGCGGTAAACTTCACTTATCGCTAAGCGGCCACCATGACTCACATCTCCAAACCGCTCCTCTCCCTGCCTCTGCTGGCCCTCCTCACGGGCTGCAGCCAGGCGCCATCCTATCGTGTTTACATCACCAACGAAGCCTCGGGCGACATCACCGTGATCGATCCGGTCAAGATGGAGGCGCTCGCCACCGTACCGCTCGGCAAGCGCGCCCGCGGCATCCATCCCAGCGCCGATGGCAAGCTCATCTTCGTGGCCCTGAGCGGCTCCCCGTTTGCGCCCCCCGGCGTGGACGAGAGCACGCTGCCGCCGCCCGATAAGAGCGCCGACGGCATCGGCGTCTTCGACGTCGCGCAGAATAAGATGCTCCGCAGAATTCCCGGCGGCTCCGACCCCGAGCAGTTCGCCGTGGCTAAGGACGGGATGCTGTACGTCTCCAACGAGGATGCCGCCGGCGTCAGCTTCATCGATCCCGCCCGCGGCCAGGTCTTGACCACAATTACCACCGGCAAGGAACCCGAAGGCGTCACCCTCACCCCCGATGGGAAGTTTGTCTACGCCACCTCGGAAGACGCCGGGACCGTCACCGTATTGGACGTCGCAGCAGCCAAGGCTGTCAAGACGATCCCGGTCGGCCGCCGTCCCCGCAGCATCGGCTTCCTGCCCGACGGCTCCCGCGCCTATGTCACGAACGAGAACGACGCCTCGCTCTCGGTGATCGACACGGCGAAGCTGGAAGTCACGAAGACCATCCCGCTCGGCGAAGGCATGAAGCCCATGGGTCTGGCGGTGTCGCACGACGGCTCACGCTTGTACGTCAGCACCGGCCGGGGCAAGAAGGTGGTGGTCCTCGAGTCCGCCACCGACAACATTGCGGCGACGTTCGAAGTCGGCGATCGCCCCTGGGGCCTGGCTCTATCCCCGGACGAGAAACTCCTCTTCACGGCCAACGGCCCCTCCAACGACGTCTCGATCGTAGACCTGGCAACGCGGACGGTGACCAAGAAAGTCAAGGTGGGCAATCGTCCCTGGGGAGTGCTGGTGCTATCGCGGTAGGACGGGCCTCCTTGGACTGCCAGTCCTCCGGCGTACCCCTCGAGCAACTGCCGCAGCGTCTCGCGGCCCCGTTCCGTGTGATTGCCCGCCCGCTCGAATGCCGCTTCCGGCAGTCCCTTGAGTAACTCGTAATTCTCGCCCCGAATCCGCCGGAACGTCTCCAGCGACTGTTTCGGCTTGCGCCGCGCGTAATCCAGGTTGGCCGTCCACTTATCCTGGTCGTACCCGATGAGCGTGGGATTGTCTCGCTCAACCACCTGCCGATTCTCAGGCCGCGATCTCTCGCAGGATTTCGGGATGTAGTTCGGCGACCCGGATCAATGTCTTTGCCGCTCCGCTCGGCACACGGCGCCCCTGCTCCCATTGCTCCAAGGTCCGCTTCGAGACACCGAGAAGATCGGCGAACTGCGCCTGCGTCAGGCCGGACTTCAAGCGAGCGCGCACGATGGGCGAACGGGGCTCCACCGCAGTCCGCTTGCCTCCGCCGGCTTTGATTTCGCGAACACCATCCTGGACCTCTTGCCAAATATCACGATCAGCCTCGAATCGTGCCCGCGCGCGCGGGCTGAGCTTTTTACTCACCTCGGAACGCCTCCTTCAGTCGCTTCAGAACATGGGCCGGCGCGTTCTCTTGCTTCGCCTTCGCGTACAAGGTCAGCATCCAGAACTCGTTCGGCCGATAACGCACGTAGTAGATCACGCGCAAACCGCCACGCTTGCCGGCATCCACACGCCGCCAGCGAAGTTTTCTTACACTACCCGAGCCGCGAACGATCGCCCCCGCCTCCGGACTGCGCATCATGAACTGCTGCAATTCGGCGTATTCGTCGTCATCGAGGTAGTAAGGCCGCGCACGATCGAACGCGGCCGACTCGATAGACTCGAACACCAACTCATGCTACGCCCCTGGCGTATAGTTGTCAACCGGTCCCAAATTCGACCGCGGCCCCCGCTCTAGCTCTCCGGCACACGGTTTGTTGAGCGTCCAGGCTCAAGGCGTTGTCCAATATAGGGTGCTCAACATTAGCCGGGCGTCAGAACCAGCGGAAATAGAAGGAATTCTAAATGGCTATGCCAAGGCAGGCTGGAAATTGGTGGAAATGAATGGCCCGTATGTAATTTTCCGGAAGTAGGCGTGGCATATCCATCGAATCGACGTCGCGGCTTGGACCGTCGCGCCGTGCGGCTCATGTGACCTTAGACTTAGAGGCCTTTCGCCCCGACAGTTGGTACTGCCCAACGCGCTTACCGGACAGTTGGTTCAGCGAGCTTTGCGACGGTAGTTGCCGTGGTCTAGTGGCCGCCCACCCGCCCCCCATCTCACTTCTTCCCCTTCACCCTCTTGTACTCCTCCCGGATCTCCTGCAACTGCCGCGCGTGCGACTCCGCGTGCCCGGCGTACCCCTCGAGCAACTGCCGCAGCGTCTCGCGGCCGCGCTCGGTGTGGTTGCCCGCCCGCTCGAATGCTTCTTCCGGCAGGCCCTTGAGTAATTCGTAATTCTCACCCCGAATCCGCCGGAACGTTTCGAGCGAAGTCTTCGGCTTGCGGCGCGGGTAATCCAGGTTGGCCGTCCACTTATCCTGGTCGTACCCGATGAGCGTGGGATTGTCTTCCGCAATCACCTGCCGGAATCGATGCGCGCCCACCAGTTCCGCATCCGCCAGGTGCGCCACAATCTGCCGGACGCTCCACTTGCCCGGAGCGGCCACGAAATCCTCCTCCTCTCCGAAGACCCCGGTCAGAACCACGGCCAACAACTCCGGGCCGCGGCGGAAACGTTCCAGTAACGATGGAATCTCGGACATGACCCTCACTCAGTAGTAATCCGCGCAGCTCAGGTAGTAGCCGCACCGCTCGCAAAACAGCTTGCACTTGCGTTCCGTCAGGCGCGTGGAGCACACCGGGCAGTACCACATCGGCTCGCTCTCGTCCTTGCGCGCTGCCGGCTTTTCCGATCCGGTGTCCTTCATGGCTGAAGGGATTATACCGCCCGCAGCCGTCTTCCAATCTCCTACAATAAGAGCAATCGTTATGAAACTCAGACTGGCGGTTCTTTCAGCGGTAGTGGTGATGGCAGCCTCGGCCCAGCGCCAACCCCCGAACAGGCCCGTGCGGCTGCCTTCGCGCGGTACCCGCGGCGCGGTCGCGGCGGGCACCGAGTATGCCACCGAAGCCGGCATGCGCATGTACTTCAGCGGCGGCAACGCCGTGGACGCCGGCATCGCCACCATGCTGGCCGCTTCCGTGACCGAGTTCTCGCACTTCGGACTGGGCGGCGAAGCCCCCATCCTGGTGCGCACCAAGGCCGGCAAGGTGTACGCCATCGCCGGCGTCGGCACCATGCCCAAACTGGCCACCGCCGATTTCTTTCGCAACCACAAGCTCAAGCCCGACGAAATCGTCGATCCTCCCGAACCCAAAGGCCTGAAAGACTGGGTGCCCGTGGCCGGCATTCTCTCCGCGCTGGTCCCCGGCATGGTCGAAGGCGCCCTGGTCACGCTGCGCGAGTTCGGCACGAAATCCTTCTCCGAAGCCGTGCAGCCCGCCATCGACCTGGCCGACGGCTTCCCCCTCGACGAGCTCCGTTTCTTCGCCCTCGATCGCAGCATGAAGTACCTCGAGGGCTGGCCTACGTCCAAGCGCGTCTTCCTTCCCAACGGCCGCGCCCCGCAGATCGGCTCCATCTTCCGCCAGCCCGACCTCGCCCGCACCCTGCGCTCCATGGCCGACGTGGAGAAGAAGGCGCTGGCCTCCGGCGCCAACCGCGCCAAAGCCATCGACGCGGTGCGCGACTATTTCTACCGCGGCGAGATCGCCCACAAAATCGGCGAGTTTTCCAAACAGAACGGCGGCCTCCTGCGCTATGAAGACATGGCGGCGTTCCATGTGGAACCCGAAGAGGCCGTCTCCACCACCTTCCACGGCTACACCGTCTACAAGCCGGGCTTCTGGAGCCAGGGCCCCGCCATGATCCAGACCTTGAACATTCTCGAGGGCTTCAACCTGGCCGACCTCAAACTCAACTCCGCCGACTACATCCACACTCTGGTCGAAGCACTCAAGCTGGCCTATGCCGACCGCGACACCTACTATGGCGATCCCAAGTTCGTCAAAATTCCCACCGAGCGCCTGCTCTCCAAGGAATACGGAGCGGAGCGCCGCAAACAGATCACCGGCGAGGCATCGCTCGATTTCCGCCCCGGCAGCATCGGCCCCAACCCGCCGAAGCATCCTTTCTATGCGCAGATCGGCACGCGCAAGATCGACGACGCCCTGCTCGCCAAGGACACCACCGGCGTGGACGCCATCGATAAGGACGGCGTGGCCATTTCGATCACGCCCTCGGGCGCCTGGATGCCGCAGTTGATCGCCGGCGACACCGGCATTCCGCTCACCCAGCGGGCGCAGAGCTTCCTGCTCGTCCCCGGCCACCCCAACGAGCTCGCCGGTGGAAAGCGGCCGCGCGTGACCTTGAGCCCCACGCTGGTCGTGGGTCCCGGCAACACCGTTCTGACGTTTTCCACACCGGGCGGCGACAATCAGGAACAGTCGCTGATTCAGGTGCTGTTCTACGCCGCCGAATTCGGCATGAACGCCGAACAGGCGGTGGAGGCTCCGCGCTTCCAGACCGAGCACCTGGTTTCCAGCTTCGACAATCACGCCATGAGTCCCGGCACACTGCTGCTCGATGAGCGCACTCCCGCCCCCGTAGTAGCCGAGCTGCAAAGGCGGCGCCACGTGGTCGAAATCCGCAGCCGCTATGCCAGCGGCGCCGCGCCCGTGCTGGTCCGCCTCAACCCCAGCGGGATGATCGAAGCGGGCGCCGACCCCTACTACTTCCGGTCGTCACAGGCGTGGTAGGTCCGCTGTTCGATGAGCCCGGTTCGTTCGACCGCGACGGGCTGGCCGTGAAGCTGCGTGCCCTGGCCGACCGCAATATCTACATCGGCGGCAGTTCCTGGAAGTACCCTGGCTGGCTCGGGCAGATCTACAGCCGCGACCGCTACCTCTCGCGCGGAAAATTCTCGCGCAAAGTGTTCGAGGCCGAGTGCCTGCGCGAGTACGCCGAAACCTTCCCCGCGGTGTGCGGCGATTTCGCCTTCTACCAGTTCCCCACCGAAGACTTCTGGCGCCGCCTGTTTCACCTGACACCGGAAACCTTCCGCTTCGCCTTCAAGGTGCCGGAACAAATCACCTGCAAAGTGTTCCCGGCGCACGCGCGCTACGGACCGCAGGCCGGCCGTGAGAACGAAGCCTTCCTCGACGTTCACATGCTCCAGGAGATGTTTCTGCGGCCCCTGCTCCCCTATCGCCAGAAGACCGCGGTCCTCATCTTCGAATTCGGCTCGTTCGGCCGCAAAAGTTTCGCCGAGCTGGCCGAGTTCCTCGACCGCCTCGATCCGTTTCTCGCCGGCCTGCCGCCGGAGTTTCGCTACGCGGTCGAGATCCGCAACCCCGAGTTCCTCGAGCGCGACTATTTCGACTGCCTGCGCAGCCGCCGCGTGGCGCACGTATACAACGCCTGGTCGCGCATGCCCGAATTGCAGCACCAGATCGCCATCCCCGGTTCCGCCACCGCCGATTTCCAGGTGTGCCGCGCATTGCTGCGCCGCGGCAGGCTCTACGAAAACGCCGTCGAGGCGTTTGCGCCGTACACCCAAGTGCAGGATCCCAACCCCGAAGCGCGCGAATCCATGCGCGTGCTGATCGGCCGCGCCCGTGAGAACAAGGAGTTCCTGTTCCTTTTCGTGAACAACCGCCTGGAGGGAAACGCGCCCTCCACCATTCTCTCGCTTGTGGAGCCGTGATCGGCGCGGTATCCTGGACCAACATCTTATGCTGCTTCAAATTGAGGAAAAACGGATCGAGCCGGATATCACGGTGGTGGAGCTGACCGGCAAGGTGGCCTTGGGCCGTGAGAGCCAACGGATCGAAACCATCGTCGACGAGCTCATCAAGAACGGCCAGTTGCGCGTGATCCTGGACATGACCGCCGTCGACTACATCGATAGCGCCGGCATCGGCCTGGTGGCGCTCAGTTCCGGCAAGCTGAAAGAGAGCGGCGGGAAGCTGATCGTCGTGGCTCCCGAAGGCGGCCGGGTCCTGCACCTCCTGAAGATGACCCAGATTCACCTGATCATAACTGTCTGCCCAACCCTGGCGGACGCGGTCCAGGCGTTGGGCTAGCGGGAGTTTACAAGATAGAGGCAGGCGGGG
This sequence comes from Bryobacteraceae bacterium, assembly GCA_041485845.1. Lineage (GTDB taxonomy): Bacteria > Acidobacteriota > Terriglobia > Bryobacterales > Bryobacteraceae > OMOG01. The sequence continues at coordinate 166 of JBGPKH010000361.1, read as the reverse complement.
TGTGGCTCTCATACTGGACATTGAGCAGTCAAGCCGCGCGGACAGGCTTACGCAGCGGGCGAAGTGTTAGTTCGATTGCGGGACCCCATCGATCACTTAGGGCGAGGGCTCGTAGCTGTACGATGTGCTGACCCGTCTCCTCCTTCCACCGTGCGCCGCAGCGCTT
>JBGPKH010000360.1:0-8935 GCA_041485845.1 Bryobacteraceae bacterium | reverse complement strand
CGAGAAGATCGTTTCGCAGGTCGGCCGCCGCATCGACGAAGCCCAGCCTATCGTCGACGCCAGGCTGGCGGACGGTTCGCGCGTGAACGCCATCATCCCGCCGCTGGCCCTGGACGGGCCCTGCCTGAGCATCCGCCGGTTCGGCCGGCACGTGATCACGCAGGAGGAGATGCTGCAATACAAGACGATCACGCCGGGCATGCTGCGATTCCTGGCGGCGTGCGTGCAGTCGAAGGCGACGGTGCTGATTTCGGGAGGAACGGGGTCGGGCAAGACCACCATGCTCAATGCTCTCTCGCGGTTCATTCCCGAGGAGGAGCGCATCATCACCATCGAGGACACGGCGGAGCTGCAGCTCCAGCAGCGGCACGTGGTGAAATTCGAAACGCGCCCGCCGAATTTGAACAAAGAGGGGGGGATCAACCAGCGCCAGTTGCTGCGGACCGCGCTGCGCATGCGGCCGGACCGCATCATCGTGGGCGAGTGCCGCGGAGCGGAAGCGCTGGACATGCTGCAGGCCATGAATACGGGCGTCGAGGGATCCATGAGCACGGTGCACGCCAACACGGCGCGGGACGCATTTTCGCGCCTGGAGACGATGGTGATGATGGCCGATCTGGAAATCCCCACGCGGGTGATCCTGCAGCAGCTCACGAGCGCCATCAAGCTGGTAGTCCAGGTATCGCGCCTGCAAGACGGGACGCGAAAAATCCTGAGTATTTCCGAGGTGCTGGGCGTAAGGGACGAGAAGGTGCAGTTGCAGGAGATCTTCACCTTCGAGCGCGTGGGTGTGACGGACGCGGGTAAAGTGCAAGGCCGTTTCCGGGCCACCGGCGTGATGCCGAAGATTCTGGAACGGCTGCGCGTGGCCGGGATCCAGATCCAGCACAGTATCTTTGAAGAAGTGGTCAATGTGAACCTGTGAGTGACTGATTTGCTTTTTTGTCCGTGTTCATATGTGGCCATAACTCTTCACAGCTTCTTACGTTCGTGGCTCCGAACAGAGCCGCGCGCGTCAGTGAGCGGCATTCAGGTTCGTGAGGGAATTTCAGGAACCTCGCGGCTCGGCAGGGAAATGTGGAGGAATGAGGCCTCCACGGAACCACGACCGGAGAGAGTGGCTTTGGCTGCCACTGTTTTTGGAGCCTCGGATGCGCGTCAGATCATCGCGCCGGAGAGGAATCTGAACTCACAGTGCCCTTCGGCAGCACCCGGAACGTAACCGGAATCCGCGGCATGTTCGCTCCCAGGTCCACCGAAAAGCTCATCACCGACCGGTAGACTCCCGGAGCGAGGCCGTCGGGCAGCACCTCGACCGTCACGGAATCGGCCGCATACGGCGACCCCGCGTACGGCGTGGCGCCCTGGTTGGCGTGGTAGCGCAGCCATGGGGCGCTGGTCACGCGGACCGCATACGCCAAATCGGCCCAACTCCCCGACACCAGGACGGCCTGCGGCTTCGGAATCGCATCGCCCTCCCGACACTCGAAGACCAGTTCCTCGGGCGTCACCCGCAGAATCGGCTTGCCGGTGACTTCGAGTGCCAGGTCTTCGACGACGGCGGCACACCCGTTTGCCGCGCGCACGCGGATTCGGAAAATGCCGAACTCCTTGGGAATGCCGGTCAACGCGTCGCCCGACAACTCGACGCCGCGCGGCAGGCTCCCGCCCGCCACTTCGAGGATGACGTCGCTCGATGGACAACGCCCATCCACCTGGGTCTGCACCACTGCGCGGTATGCGGCGCCGATCACCGCCCTCGGCAGTTCCCGTGTGCGAAACTGCAGCGGCGCGGCGGCCCATAGCGTGGGGCTCAGCGCCAGCAGAAGCGAAGTCTTACGGCAGGACCACATATCGTGTCGCCACCCGATCATATTGATAGCCGGGCCGCGCCGCCGCCGGCTCAGGTCTCGTCACCGGCACGCGCACCTGCTGGTAGAAGCCGCCCAGCGAAGGCGCAACCACCTGCTCTGCGCGCGGCATGGCGCCGACCCCGACCTTCTTTCTCCACAGCCCCCAGAACATCGACGTCCACTCGTAGTAAGGCGTCTGCGTGGAGAGCGCCTGGCGGGTCGCCGATGGCTTCACCACGTAGATGCGGCCCTTGGCTGGGGCGCTTTCGCTCATCGCCGGGGACGCTATTACAGCTTCCGGCGGGGGCGCCGCCGCTGTGGCTGCCGCCGGCGCCGCCGCCGCACCCGCCGTCATCATGTAGCGGATGAGCCGTTCGGTAAGCGCTTCCTTGGCCAATTCGGCAAGCCCGCTCACGCTTGTGTCGAACCGCGTCCGGCTCATCGAAATCGTGTCGATGATGAACTCCTCGTTGAATCCGGCCTTGGCCAGCGTGACCACATCCTGGTTGGTCAGGGCATTCTGCGTGAGGGGCGCCGTCTGCGCACCCGCCGATACGCCCAGGGCCAAGGCGATCAGCATCCGTGAAAACCGCAATCGTCGCAACATATGACTCGCTTACTCTTATCGGCCGGATTTCGCGAGAATAGAGCGCATGGATGCGCTCGAACAGTTCCAGACCGCCGTATCCCAAGGCGACGCGGCAAAACTGAGAGACCTGCTGGAATCCCATCCCGGCCTCCGGCCGAAGATCGACGCACCGCTCTTCCACTTCGACTGCCCGGCGATCGTGGTGGCCGCCACTCGACGCCGCGAGATGGTCGACGTGCTCCTGGCATACGGCGCCGGCATCCACGCCCGCAGCGCCTGGTGGGCCGGCAGTTTCTGCGTTCTGGACGGCTGCGACCCCGAGATGGCCGCCTACTTGATCGGCCGCGGCGCCTTCGTGGACCCTGAACACGAAGCCGGCCGCCAGTTACGGGACCGGTGAGGACGAGGGCCGTATTCAGGGAGCGGCGCGCGGAAGGATACACAAAATGATAAAGGGCGGTCATCTGCGATCCGTGAACTGAAACGTTCTGTTGGCGGTCATCCGACATGCGCATTATGCGCTGAGCCACAAATCGCGTGGCATCGGTGATTCCGAGCGTTCAGAGCGCTCCGTACAAGCTGTTCACTCGCCGCAGATGAGGCCGCCCTCATCTTCGCCCGGTTCTATATGTCACCTCCCGCCAACCCGGGTGGGATGGCTAACAGCGACGGCGTTCTTGGAATCACAAACCGGCTTTGATTCCACCTTCAGTTTCCGCCCACCTGCTATTCTTGTCAATAGTACTGACCCTGGTTTATGCACGGATCTTAACCTTAACCGAAAACGTGTTTCGCAGCCTCTTTTCCAAAAAGACCGCGCCCTTGACGGGAACGCCGGGCGTGCGGCGCCTCAAGACCTACTCGGCTCAGAGCGGCTACGTGTATCAGTATTACTACGAAGGCCACCGCGATTTCCGCTCAGGCGTCGACCGGGGTGTGGAATTTGTCTTCAGTATTTCCGCCGACCGCAAGACCTGGCAAACCACGTCCGTGCTGGTGAGCGACGAGGCCATCCGCTCATGGGAAGAAGCGCATGCGCGCGAGCTCTCTTCGACGGAGCGATACGCCATCGCCAAAATAGCACTCTTCCAGGCCTTCGACGAGCGCCCGGCCCCGGCACAAATGAAAGACCAAGTGCGCGTGCGGAATGCGGACGTGGACGCAATCGTCGAGACGTTGGGTTTGTAGTCGAAAGCAAGTCCGTATGCTCCACACCCTCCGCTACGCCGTTCGTTTGCCGCTCAAGACTCCGGGCTTCGCGGCGGTTGCGTCCTGACCCTGCTCCTCGGCCCGGGGTTGCGCTTAAGCCTGGCGGGAATCGGTGTCGGGGTGATGGCGGCGGTAGCCCCGACCCGGGTGATCGCCAACATGCGGTACCACGTGAATGCCACCGATCCCGTGACCTTCGCCGCCGTACCGCTTCTGTTCCTGGCGGCCGCCCTGGCAGCCAGTTGCATCCCGTGGTGGCGCGCCACGCGGGTGGACCCGCTGGAAGCGCTCCGCTCGCGGTAGGAGCCTTCCAATATCCTGGAACTTTTCCGCCGTCGCAGCGTCTTCAACTCGGAGGGGTTCCATGAAAAAAGTATTCGTCTGTTTATTGCTGCTGTCTGCGCTCGTGCTGTCCGCCGCCGACGTCAACGTTACGGGAAAATGGACCGGCACCTTCGATATGACCAGACCCGGAGGAGAAAGCAGGTCATCCGCGGCGCTTCTCGTGCTGAAACAAACGGGGACCGAGATCACCGGCACTCTCGGCCCGAACGATGATGACCAGAAGACCATTCAGAAAGGCAAGATTGAAGGTGGCAAGATTGCATTGGAGGTCACGGACGGCGACCGTACGATACAATTCAGGCTGGTGGTGGACGGCGATCGCATGACGGGCGACGCCAAGGCGACGCGCGACGGAGAAACCCAGACTGCGAAACTGGACGTGACCCGCGCGAAATAATGTCTACGCCGCTGCACGCACCTGGCGAATGATGGACGTGGTGATCGGCAGGTACGCCGGATGGCCGAATTCCAGGCGCATGCCGCGCCCGATATACCCCGTCTTGATCATCGACCCGCCCCACGTGGAACCATGAATCGTCACCAGGATCGGCTCGGGGCAAAACACCGGATGTCCGGAAATCAGCGCCTGGCCCAGACCCTGATACTGAATGGTGTACGCCCGGTTCTCGGTTTCGATCTCCAGAACCGTCCCCGGTTCCACATCGCGCAGGTGGACGCCCCCTTCAATCTCCGACTGCACGATGTTCCGGTTCACGGCATCGCTAAGGTGAGGACTCGGCTCGAATAGCTGCGGAATTTCCGGCGCCGTTGTCGTAATCATGGGTCCTATTACTACATCGGGTCCTGCTACTACTAGATTACGCGATTATAAACCAGAACGGGCCCCCCGCAAATGGGGGAGTTCACCCGAATTGATTTGGGTAAATCGTAAGGTATACCTCATTGCGATTGCCTTCGTCAACAGGCATACTGCTTAGAAATGAGACCCACACGCCGGGAATTGCTGGCCGCCATGCAGGCCTCCGCCGCCGCACTGGCGCAGACCGCCAGCAACGGGAAGCGCCCCAACATCATCCTGATCATCTCCGACCAGTTCCGCTGGGACTGCATCGGAGCCATGGGTCTTAATCCCATGAACCTGACGCCCAACCTCGACCGCATGGCCGGGCGCGGCGTCCTCTTCCAATCGGCGATCTGCAACCAGCCGGTCTGCGCTCCGGCGCGCGGCAGCATCTTCACCGGGCAGTATCCCAGCCGCCACGGCGTCTGGCGCAATGCCATCGGCCTGCCCGAGAATGCCACCACTCTGGCCACCGTGCTGCGGCGCGAGGGCTACTCCGCCAACTACATCGGCAAGTGGCACCTCGCGCCCGATGGCGGAGTCGCCAATGCCGGACCAGTGGCCGCCGCGCACCGCGGAGGATTTCTGGATCTCTGGGAAGCCGCGAATGCGCTCGAGCACACCTCCCACGCCTATGAGGGCGATCTCTTCGACAACGACGGCAAGCCGATCCACTTCTCCGGCCAGTATCGCACCGACTTCATGACCGGTCGCGCCCTGCGTTTTCTGCGCTCCGCCAAATCGCCGTTCCTGCTGACGCTGTCGTATCTCGAAGTGCATCATCAGAACGATTCGGACACCTTCGACCCGCCGAAGGAGTACGCCAGGCGCTATGCGAATCCCTTCATCCCGCCGGACCTGCGGCCGCTTCCCGGATCGTGGCCCAGCCAGTTGTCCGACTACTACGCCTGCGTCGCCAAAATGGACGAGACCGTCGGAACCATTCGCAAGACCCTCGCCGAAACCGGCCTCGATCAGAACACCATCCTGGTCTTCACCAGCGACCACTCCTGCCACTTCAAAACCCGCAACGCGGAGTACAAGCGCAGCCCCCACGAAAGCTCGATTCACATTCCGTTGATCATCGAGGGTCCCGGTTTCAACCGCAGCACGCGCATCCCGGAACTGGTGAGCCAGGTCGACTTCACGCCAACGCTCCTCGAAGCCGTGGGACTTCCTGTGCCCGCCTCCGTGCAGGGACGCAGTTTTCTACCGCTGCTCGACCGGCGCACCGAGGGCTGGCGCAACGAGGTCTTTTTCGAAATGTCGGAATATATCACCGGCAGGGGCCTGCGCACGCCGCAGTACACCTACGCGGCGATGGCGCCCAAACAACCCGGGTGGCGAGCCGTCGCCGCAGCCGACCGTTACGTGGAGTACATGCTCTACGATCTCGCCGCCGATCCCTGGCAGCACGTCAACCTGGCGGGCCGCGTGCCGTATCAAAAGGTCGCCGAGGAACTGCGCCAGCGCCTCATCCAGCGCAACCAGGAAGCCACCGGAGCCCTGGCGAAGATCGAGCCGTGCTGGTTCCCGTACTCGTAATCGTAAGTGGGACAGACGATCGGTTTTTGTCGTCTGTCACCGTGGGGCAGGTCCCCGACCCGCCTTATCTCGCCGCTACCGCTTCCCAGCGGACCGCCGCCTTCTTGATCCGATTCACGGCCTCATTCAAATTCGCCAGCGAATTCGCGTAGCTGAAGCGAATGAACCCTTCGCCGTACTCCCCGAAGCATCCGCCGTTCAGGCACGATACCCCATATTCGTTGAGCAGCAAATCGGCCAGTTCCCTCGAGTCGATACGCGTCCCCGTCACATTGGCAAAAGCATAGAACGCGCCTCCGGGTATCGCGCAGCGGAATCCCGGAATCTCGTTCAGGCCTTTGCAAATGGCATCGCGCCGCCGCCGGAATTCGGCCACCATCCGGTCCACGCAGTCCTGCGGGCCGTTTAGCGCGGCGATCCCGGCGCGCTGCGTGAAACTCGCCGTGCACGAGTTGGAGTTCACCATCAACTTGGTCACGGCTTCCACCAGCCACGTCGGCATCACACCGTATCCCATGCGCCAGCCGGTCATGGCGTAAGTCTTGGAGAAGCCATCCAGGATGATGGTCTTCTCCAGCATCCCGGGGAAGCTCGTGATCGATACCGGCGGCTCGCCATCGTAGGAGATCCGCGAGTAATCTCGTCGCTCAAAATCATGACGTCGCGGTCGCGCAGCAGGTCGGCCAGGACTTTCAGGTCTTCGCGCGGAATCACCCCGCCGGTGGGATTCTGCGGCGAATTCAGGATCACCATCTTGGTGCGGTCGCTGAGGCGGTCGTGGAACAAGTTGAGATCGAACGAGAATCCGCGGCGCTCTTCGAGCGGCATCGCGACCGGCATGGCGCCCAGGAACCGGATCATTGATTCGTAGATCGGAAAACCCGGATTGGGATAGATCACTTCGTCCCCGGGCTCGAGCAGCGCCAGCATGGGGAAGAAGATGATGGGCTTGCCGCCGGGCACGACGGAAACGTGCTGCGGCCCGACAGAGATTCCGCGCGTACGCGAAACCGTGGCGGCGATCGCTTCGCGCAGATCGGGCTGCCCCTGGGTGGGGCCATAGTGCGTCCACCCCTCATCCAGCGCCCTCTTGGCCGCTTCGACAATGTGGGCGGGAGTTGGAAAATCCGGTTCGCCGATTTCCAGGTGAACCACGCTGTGGCCCTGCGCCTCGAGCGCACGAGCCCGTACCAGGACATCGAAGGCCGATTCCACTCCGATGCGACTCATTCTTTCTGCCAGTTTCATCTTAGACACCACCTGCCTGTTGTGGTAGCCGGACACCCCGACCGATCACCGTAACAGGTCTCATATTCCAAAGTCTAGCAACACCGCCGGGGTTCAGCGCTCCTCCCACAGTAGGGCGCTTGACACACAAGTGGCGGTTGCGAGCCCGTCAGCGGACCGAAGCCGACTTGGCGGTCCTAATCGGGGCCAGACTTCCTCGAACGTTTGGGGAGCTTTGTCCGAGTGGGCGACGATACGCCCGGAGCCGGCGAATCGGCAGATCGGCGCGTAGCGCGTTTCTCGTCCACTTGACGTGAGCGGGACGTATCGGGAGCGATCCGGCAGCACACATCATCCCGCGCGGTCAGACTGGCCCATCCAAAGAAGGACCACTTTCCGCCAGCGGATCCTGGCTGGCAAGAATACCGCGGCGCCTGGGTGGAAGAAGCCGCCGCCAAGACCTCCTTGTCAAACATCCGGAGGGTCCGTGAATGAGATCTCACCATGTCCACGTTCTGGCGCGGTAGAATCATTTGACACTCATGCCCCTGACCACCGGAACCCTGTTGGGCCCCTACGAGATCCTTGCGCGCATTGGGGCGGGCGGCATGGGCGAGGTGTACAAGGCCCGCGACACGCGGCTGGACCGGACTGTCGCCGTGAAAGTTTCGAGCGAACACTTCTCTGAGCGCTTTGAGCGGGAAGCCCGCGCTGTTGCCGCATTGAACCACTCGAACATCTGCACACTCCACGATGTCGGGCCGGATTATCTCGTGATGGAGTACATCGACGGAAAGCCTCTAAGGGGACCCTTAGCTGTCGATCAGGCGTTGAAATATGCTGTCCAGATTTGCGACGCTCTGGGTGCCGCGCACCAGAAGGGGATCACGCATCGCGACCTGAAGCCAGCTAACATTCTGGTCACCAGGAGCGGCGTGAAGCTGCTCGACTTTGGCTTGGCGAAATTCGCGGCCGCGGGCATAGGGCAAACGACCGATTCGCCCAGAGACGCGACACTTACGATGGCGCTCACGGGCAAGAACGAGATCGTGGGGACGCTGTACTACATGTCGCCCGAGCAGTTGCAGGCACAGGGGACCGGCCGGGAAATCGACGGGCGCAGCGACATCTTCTCGTTTGGTCTGGTGTTCTATGAAATGCTGACCGGCAAGCGGGCCTTTGAGGGCTCGTCGGCGGCCAGTGTGATTGCTGCAATTATGGAACGGCCAGCGCCTTCGGTCGCGCGTTGGAGTGGATCGCAAGCTCACCCGGGGAGGCGGCGGCGACGATGTCCGGAGGCACGCGCCGCCAGCGGCTGCCGTGGATCGTGGCGGGAGTCGCCGTCGCCGCTGCCGGGCTGGCTAT
>JBGPKH010000359.1:0-8987 GCA_041485845.1 Bryobacteraceae bacterium | reverse complement strand
ATCTTCAGCCTGGTGCAAATGCGGTCATCCTGAAGCCGCTGCCGTTCCGCGATTCCGCGAAGCTCGTGGCCGTCTGGGACACCTGCCTGCCGCAATATCCCAAGCTCGGCGTCTCGCCTCCCGAGTTCTCCGCCTGGCAGCAACAGACCGGCGTCTTCGAACAAACGGTCTGGTACCGCCTGGTCTTCGGCGTGAGCCCCGGCGATCCCCTGACCTACGCCGCCGTTTCTCTCCTCATGCTCACCGTCGCGCTCCTGGCCTGCTATCTCCCCGCGCGCCGCGCCGCTCGCGTGGGCCCGCAAATCGCGATTCGCGGAGAGTAGCCTCCCCTGTCCCCGCTTCGGAACCGGACACTTTGTCCCACCGGTGGACACTGTCCGCCCCCAAAACCACGCAATCCCGCGCCCTTGCCACGGCAAGTCGCGTGCCCAATTCCGCCCGGAGTTTGCCATGGCCAAAAAGGAACGCATTCGCGAATCGCTCACCGGTCTGCCGACGCTCGAGTACCTGATGCAGCGCATCGAAATGGGATGGAGGCCGTCGGCCATCGAGTGGGAGCGCGACATCGTCCCCGCCGGGGCCGAACAACCATATGCCGAAGAAATCCCCTACGGCCTGCAAGTGGCCCCCGATTGCAACGGCCTGGTCGAAAACCCTCACGAAAAGGAAATCGTGACCATCGCCCTGGACATGATCGTCGAAGACTGTCCGCTCTCCCGTGTCGCCAACGAGCTTAACACCCGCGGATTCAAGACCCGCGCCGGCAAGCCATGGAACCCCAGCGACCTCTTTACCCTCCTCCCGCGCATGATCCAGGTCGGCCCGCGCCTCTTCACCAGCGAGCAATGGGCGACCCGCCGCCAACGTCTGCCTAAAGTAGTCTGAGAAGCGGACTCCGATCCCTTAGGTGGAGACCGATCGAAGCGGCATCGACCCGGCAGATTCAGGGCGCGGGAAAACAGGGCAGGTTTGGAACCTACCAAACTCACGCCAGTTCCAGCTCGATCTTCTTGGTAGCCGGGTCCAGCTTGACGATGCGGAAGCTGCGAATCTGGCCGGCGCGCGCGGCCTCGCGTTGGGAGCCGCCGCCCTGGCCGCCCTTCCACTTCTTTGCAAGCATGGACGATAGCGACGTCAGATTGGCCGAAGGCTCTGCCGGTTTCTCTTCCTTCTCGGGAGCTTCGGCGCCCATCCGGCAAGTGCCTGGCACACCCTCTCCGAGTTCCACACGGGCGCGGCCCCCGGACACGTCTGTCATTCGGCCGGTGACCACGTCGCCTTCTTTGTGTTCGGCGATGTACTCGTCGAGGCCGGTCGGCACCAGTTGCTTCATGCCGAGGCGCAAACGGCGCTTTTCGGTATCGATTTCGAGCACCTGGGCCTTCACCACCTGTCCCATTTTGAGGATGTCCTGCGGATGATTGATGCGCTTCTCGGCGCTGATATCGCCGACGTGAATCATGCCCTCCACACCTTCGGCAAGTTGGATGAAGGCTCCGAACTTTTGCAGGCTGGTCACCGCGCCTTCCGCCACCGAACCCAGTGGGAATTTTTGGGGAACCTCGACCCAGGGATCGCCCAGGGCCTGCTTCAGTCCTAGCGAGATGCGGCGGTCGGCCTGGTTCACACCGAGGATGACCACTTCCACCTGCTCGCCTGGCTTGAGCACGTCCGACGGCTTGCGCACCTTCTTCGACCAGGACATCTCGGAGAGGTGGATCAGACCTTCGACGCCCTTCTCGAGTTCCACAAAGGCGCCAAAATCGGCGACCCGGGTGACGCTGCCGTGGACCCGTTCGCCGGTCTTGTACTTTTCGCTCGCCAGGTCCCAAGGGTGCGGTTGAAGCTGCTTCATGCCTAGCGAAATGCGCCGCTTGGCGGGATCCACCTTGAGCACCTTGGCATCCAACTCCTGCCCCACCGCGAGGACGTCAGCGGGTTTGTTCACGCGGCCCCAGCAAATGTCGGCCACGTGGAGCAGGGCGTCCACGCCGCCAATATCCACGAAGGCGCCGTAGTCGGTCAGGCTGCGCACCGTGCCGTGTACCGTCTCACCTTCCTTGACTTCGGTGTAGCGGCGCTCCTTGGAGGCGCGCTCCTCTTCCTCCAGGACGGCGCGGCGGTCCACCACCACGTCCTCATCGGCTACGTCGAGCTTGATGATGCGGCACTGGATTTCCTGGCCGATCAGCTTTTCCATTTCGGCCGCGTCCTTGGCTCCGCTGCGGGAAGCCGGCATGAACGCGCGCACCCCTACGTCCACGCTGACCCCGCCCTTGACCACGGCGGTGATGACACCGGCGATCGCCGCCTTGCCGGCGAACGCTTTTTCCAGAGAAGACCAATCCTTGGGGCGCTCCACCTTGAGGCGGGAGAGCTCGTAGTAGCCTTCGGGATCGCGGCCCTTGATAGAAACGGGAAGCTTGTCCCCGGGCTTGATTGGGTCGCCGGTTTTCTGGAATTCGGCCAGCGGAATGATGCCTTCCGTCTTGAAGCCGATATCCAGAAATACCGATTCGCCGGACACTGCAATGACCGTGCCCTCGAGGCCTTTTCCGCCTTCCTCGGTGCGGTGGGAATGAGCCTGTTCGTATTGCGAGAGGATGTCGCCAAAGGACTCGTTGGACTCGTTGGTGGGCTGGGGATCCGAACCGGTAGCTCGATCCTGATCCAGCATGCTTGGGTTGGACATGAGACGTTACTTTTTACATTGTGGCATAATCCCGACTGAGATGCGCCGCTGGCTCCGCCTGGTCCGACCGCAGGATTTCGTGTGGGCGCTGCTGTTCGCCGGGCTGCTGATCACGCTGCGCTTCCTTCCGCCGCCGCTGGTCCCCGGTGACCCGCCGGAGATCCTCCCGCTGGTGGGGATGGGAATCGCACAAATTCTGGAACCGAAGATTCCAGCGCTCGCCACCACTCGCGGCCGGGTCCTATGGATCACCGTAAAAGTCGTCCTGGGATTCGTGGTCATCGCCTATACCGGTGGCATCTACAGCAATTACTGGGGAGTGTTGCTGCTGCCCGTGGTTTCGGCCGCAACCACGCTGGGCGGGGGCGTCCTGCTTGCCTTTACGGTGCTGGCCAGCGCCGCATACCTGATTTTTTCGCTGTGGCTGCAAAGGTGGTCGGAGGTGACCGTGGAACAGTTGCTGCCGGTGCTCTTCCTGGCCATGATCGGCAATCTCGCAAAGAACCTGGCGAACGATCTGCGAATTCAGTCCGAAAAGCACCGGCGCACGGCGGAGCAACTGACGGAGGCCAATACGCAGATCCAGAAAGCCCAGGAGGCGGTCGCGCGCTCCGACCGCCTGGCCGCGTTGGGACAGCTCTCGGCGGGGCTGGCGCACGAGCTGCGCAACCCGCTGGGCACCATCAAGGCATCCTCGGAGATGCTGAATCACAACATCAGCCGCGAGAATGAAATTGTGCGAGAGGTGGCCGGGTTCATCGCTTCGGAGGTGGACCGCGCCAACTCCCTGATCACGCGCTTCCTCCAGTTCGCCCGGCCGCTGCAGTTGCAACTGGACACGGCGGACCTGACGCAGACCATCGACCGCGCCATCGCGCTGGTGGAGCGCGAGCGATCGGGGATCGCGATCTACCGCAACTATGCTCCGGAGATTGCGCCGTTTCCGTTCGATGCGCAACTGCTGGAGAGCGTCTTCTACAACCTGGTGCTCAACGCGGTGCAGGCAACCGCCCCAGGCGGAGCGGTCACGGTGAAGACGCGCGCCGCGGTAGGGACGGCGGAAGTGGCGGTGATCGATCGCGGCGTGGGAATCGATCCCCGGCACCTGGACACCATCTTCAATCCGTTTTTCACCACCAAGCCGGAGGGCGTGGGGCTGGGCCTGGCGATTGTTTCCAAAATTGTGGACGAGCACGGCGGTAAGATAACGGTCGAGAGCGAACCGGGGAAGGGCAGCATTTTTCGCGTGTTGCTTCCCATGGAGCGCCCTTCGCAAGCATGAAAAAACGAATCCTGGTGGTCGAAGACGAAGACAAGCTGCGCCGCGTGATCGAGCTGCAACTGGTTTCCTCGGGGTTCGAAGTGGACCAGGCGGCGACCGCGGAAGACGCCCTCAAAATCGTGGATCGCGCGGACCTGGTGCTCACCGATCTCAAGCTGCCCAGGATGAGCGGCCTGGAGCTTCTGGGACTCATCCGGCGGCAGAACGCGCAGGTTCCGGTGGTAATGATGACGGCGTTCGGCAGCATCGAAACGGCCGTGGAATCGATGAAGGCGGGAGCGACCGATTTTCTGTTGAAGCCGTTCTCGCTCGATCACCTCATGCAGGTGGTTCACAAGGCGCTCGAAGTGCGCGCCCTGCGCGACGAGAACCGCAAGCTGAAGGTGGAGCTCGGGCGGCGGTACGAGTTCGACAATATCATCGGACACAGTCCGGCGATGCAGGAGATTTTCGCCGCCATCGAGCGCGTGGGGCCCACGCGGGCCACCGTGCTGCTGGCGGGCGAGAGCGGGGTGGGCAAGGATCTCATCGCACGCGCGATTCACTTCCATTCGCCGCGGCGCGACCGGCCGCTGGTGAAGATCAACTGCACGGCGATTCCCGAAAACCTGATGGAGAGCGAGCTGTTCGGGTATGAAAAGGGCGCGTTCACGGGTGCTCAGACCACCAAGCCGGGCAAGTTCGAGCAGGCCGATACGGGCACCGTGTTTCTGGACGAGATCGGCGACGTGCCGCCGGCCATTCAGGTAAAACTGCTGCGCATTTTGCAGGAGCGCGAGTTCGAGCGCTTGGGCAGCAACCAGACGCGGCACATCGATGTGCGCGTGGTGGCGGCGACGAATTCGGATCTGCGCGCGGCGCTGGAGCAGGGGACGTTTCGCGAGGACCTTTACTACCGGCTGAACGTGGTGCCGCTGAATATTCCGCCGCTACGCGAGCGGAAAGTGGACATTCCGTTCCTAGCGAACCATTTCGTGCACAAGCTGGCGCCGGATACCGGGTGCCAGGTGGAATCGATCACCGACGCGGCGATGGCGAAGCTGATCGCATACCATTGGCCGGGCAACGTGCGCGAGTTGGAGAACGTGATCGAGCGGAGCCTGGTGATGTGTACCGGAACGGAGCTGGACGCCGCGGATATCAAGCTCGAGGGTGCGCCGCGGCCGCGCCCGCAGAGCGAGACGAATTTCCTGCCGGAGGGGATGAGCCTGGATCAGTACGAGCAGGAGATCATCCGCGAGGCTCTGCGGCGGGCCGATGGGAATAAGAGCCAGGCGGCGCGTTTGCTGGGTTTGACGCGGAATGCGCTGCGGTATCGGCTGACGCAGATGGGGCTGGAGGCGTAGGGGGATTACTGCGGCGGGCGCTGCTGAATCTGGCGCTGGAGTTCGGCCAGCTTGGCGTAAAGGTCGTCGATGGCGCGTTGCTGGCCGGCGAGGGCCGCGGCGGTGGCGGTGTCGAGGCGTTCGGCATCGGTGAGCGACTTGGACATGCCCGCGGTCTGGAGGATGAGCGTTTGCATGTGGACCTCGAGGCGGTCGGTGCGGCGCTCTATGGTATCGAAGCGTTGGTCTGCACGGTCGAAGCGGCGGTTCATCTCCTGGCGCAAATCGGAAACGTTCCCGATCATGGCATCCATCGCGTGGTCCAGTGCCTGGGTGAATGCCTGGGTGAATGCGGCGATCGCCTCGATCAGGTCTTGCTTGGTGGCTGGCTGGCCGTCTGGCGTCATGTGACTATCTCCATGATACCTCTCAATGGCAGAGGCAGACACGCTCGTGAGTGGTGGCGAGCGGCCCTATCGGTTGACCGCTTCCTGGACCGTCAGCCGGCCGCTGGCCACCAGCGGCTCGATGCCGTTTGCCGCCAGCGAATCGGCCGCCCCTTGGTATCTCAGTTATGAGGACGATTTGGTGCTGTCTGCTGCTGCCGACGGTTTCTGCCTTGGCCAGCCGATCACGGCGCCGACGATCCTGGAGGGCAACGTGCCCATCGTGGAGTTGGAACTGCCGAAGCACCCGCGCGGAGTGCGCAAGGCTCGCTTCGCGGTGGATACCGGCGGCGGAGCACTGATTGCCACCTCGGTCTCGAGCTTCTTGAGTGCGGCGCTCTGCGCCTGGATTTCGGTGCGCGAACCGGAATTCGGCCCGCCGGTTGAATTCGGCGTTCCGATTCTGTCCGAAGCATTCGCCAGCCATTGCAGGAATCGGGAGGAGCCATTTCATGAAGCCGATTATGCTCGGGCGGGCCGCGAGCACTGCCGTGATACTCTCATAGGTTGATACGATCATTTGCAGCCTTGGCCGTTCTCGCCAACAGCCTGCCGGCTTTTGGGTGGGGTCCGGAGGGGCACAGGCTGGTCGCGCGGATCGCCTACGAGCAACTCAAGCCGGCGGCGCGCGAGCGGGCGGGAGCCATTCTGGCTCCCGGCCAGACGCTGGCCTCGATTGCCAGTTGGGCGGATGAAGTGCGACGCTCGCGGCCTGAAAGCGCGCCTTGGCACTACATCGACATACCCATCGGCAAACCGCACCGCGATATGGCGCGCGATTGTCCCAAGGGCGATTGCGTCATCGCCAAGATCGCGGATCTGCGCAAGACGCTGCAGGATCCCGCCACCCCGGCCGACCAACGGCGCGAGGCGCTGATGTTCCTGGTCCACTTCGTCGGTGACATGCACCAGCCGCTGCACTGCTCCGATCGTCAGGATCGCGGTGGCAATGAGGTGCGGGTTCAGTTTTTCGGCCGCCAGACCAACCTGCATAGTGTCTGGGACAGCGGCCTTCTGGGCAGGCTTGGGAAAGAAGACGAGTTGTTCCCGGTGCTTTCCCGAGAGTCGGCGAAGCTCGCAAGAAAGGGAGTCAAAGGGAGCGTCGAAGACTGGGCGGAGCAGGCGCACAAAGCGGCGCGGAAGGTGGTCTACGGCAATCTGCCGAAAGTGGCGGACGGAGCTGCGGTTCCGTTGGGCGCGGCCTATGAGCGCCTGGCCGACCCGCTGCTGAAACTCCAGATTGAAAGGGCGGGAGCCCGGCTGGCGGCGGTGCTGAACGCCGACCTGCGCTGAACCCGCCGCGAAGTCGAGCCCGCCGAATGCTCCACTGAGTCTTACAGCTCAAAGTAAGCGGCATGGGGCGAAAGCGCATGCCCCACAAAGACGCAAGCCCTCGCGCGCCAACGTGGGACAGGCGCTTTCGCCTGTCACCCCGGCGATTTCGGCGTCGCGCCTACTTCTTCTGTTTCTTGAACTCCTCGAACTTCTTGCGGTTGGCCTCGTTCAATTCCGGGTAAACACCGTAAATGGGCTCGCCGCGCAATAACAGGTAGCGCTGGAACTCCTCCTGTTCGTCGTGCGCCATGGCTCTTTCCAGTACCTTATCGACGATGGAAGCCGGAATCACCAAGACCCCGTGGTCCTCGCCGATCAGAATATCGCCCGGGACGATCGTAACGCTGCCGATGCGCACGGGCACCTGGTAATCCACGCTCATCAGAATCGGGCTCACGCTCGAAGCGTGGCCGCAGCGGAGATAAATGCCGATGGGCATCGCGGTGAGGTCGGGGACATCGCGCATGCAGCCATCCACGATCATGCCGGAGCCGCCTCGCATCACAAATCGCGTGGTGGTGATCGCGCCCGAAACGGTGGAGTGAGTCTCGCCCCCGGCATCGAATACCAGCACGTCACCGGGCAGCGCCTCCTCCGCGGAGCGGTAGTTGAGCTGCGGCCCTTGAGAATAGATTCTGTCGCGCAGGTCTTTTCGGTTCGGCAGGTAGCGGATGGTTCTGGCTCTGCCCACCATGCGCCGCCCGGTTTGGAGCGGGTGCAATTCGTTGATATAGCATTGCGGGTACCCCTCGCTCGAAACCACTGCCCAAGCCGCCTCCAGCCCCACCTGCATCAGTTTGCCAAACAGCACCCGGTCGGAGGGACTGAGCCGGTCTGCGACGGAAGAGGGCAGCTTATAAGGAGGAGCAGTCACGACCGGCGGCGCCGTCTGACCGAGGAGGGCGCCCGAGATCATCAAAAGGGCCAGGCATTTCATGACGAAGAGCATATCGAACGGAAGGCGCACCGGCAAGGTCCGCTTGCCAGACTGGTCGGAGTGCGGCCCGTCCGCCTTACAACTCGGCGATGGTCTCGATCACGGCATCGCCGTTCCGAAAGGCCTCCTCGCGGATCTCGATGCCTAGCCCGGGCGTCTCCGGCGCCGTCACATAGCCGTTCACCGGCACTGGGACGTTCTTGAGGAAGTGCGGATACACGTCGTTGTAGAGATGATAAACGCTCTCCAGGATGTAGAAGTTGGTCAGCGACGTGGCGGTGTGAATCGAGGCGTACCACAGGATGGGGCCGCCGCCGGTGTGCGGCGCGGTGGGGATCTTGTAGGTATCCGCCATATCGGAAATCTTTTTCGCCTCGGAAATTCCGCCGCACCAGGTGACGTCGTACATGACCACGCCCACGGCATGCTGTTCGAACATCTCGCGGAACCGGTAGCGCGTGGCCAGCCGCTCGCTGATGCAGATGGGGATCGACGTTGCCCGGGCGAGCGACGCATAGGCGGCCAGGTTGTCCGCCAGCATGGGATCCTCCAGCCACATGATCCCGTACGGCTCCAGCGAATGAGCGATCTCGATCGAGCACGGCAAGTTCCAGCGGCTGCTCAAGTCCAGAGCGATTTCGATCTCATCGCCGGCGGCTTTGCGGATGCGCTGGATCGGGTCGAGCGATTTCTTCAATTCGGCCTGGGTGATGAATGTGCCTCCGTGTTGGGCCAGGGCATTGACGGGACCGCGATCGTAAGGATAGATCTTGATTCCACGGATACCGCGCCCGATCAGGAATTCGGCGAGTTGCTCGGGGTGGGTGTGCTCCCGCATACCATTAATCGGCCACCCGTTCATGGTGTTGTAGACCATGAGGCGTTCCTGCGCTTTGCCGCCCAGCAGCTTGTAGATGGGAAGCCCGGCTGCCTGGCCGAGAATATCCCACTGGGCGATGTTCACGGCGGT
>JBGPKH010000358.1:0-8988 GCA_041485845.1 Bryobacteraceae bacterium | reverse complement strand
GCTGCCTTCGCGATACTTGTCCACCCGGTAGGCCAGACGCCGCTTGCCCCACTTGTCGATTTTGTCCACCGTGGCGCCGGCGGTGGTCAACTGGGTTCGCAACTGCTCCACGAACTGGTCGGGGACCGGCTTGTCTTGGTCACTCATCGGCTACCACTGTAGCCCATGACAGCGCGGCACGAGGTCCAGCTTCGACTTGTCGCCGAACCGTGGCCTGACCTCCTGCCCTTCCTTTTGATTGCGTCGTTGAAGACGCTACAATTGGAGTTCGGATGATCATATCCCACTTGGTGCTGAAGAACTGGCGCAATTTTCGCAGCGCCGACGTATCGTTGGCGGAGCGCGTGTTCCTCATTGGGCCCAATGCTTCGGGCAAGTCGAATCTACTCGACGCGCTGCGCTTCCTCCGGGACGTTGCCAAGGCGGGTGGCGGTCTGCAGCGCGGCATCTCCCAACGAGGCGGCCTTTCCAAGGTGCGTTGCCTGGCGGCCAGGAGAGAACCCGACGTTGAGTTGGAGGTTGAGCTATCCGACAACGGACACGGTTGCGCATGGAGGTACGCAATCGGGATCACTCAACAGGTCCGTGGTTACCGCCACCCAATACTCCGCTACGAAAAGGTCTGGAAAGCGAACCGGTTGATCCTGGAAAGACCGGATTCGCATGACCTGGACGATGTCGAGCGGTTGACACAGACTCATCTCGAGCAGATAAGCGCAAACGCCGAGTTCCGCGAGGTCGCCCGCTTTCTTGAGTCCATCCGGTATCTCCATCTGGTGCCACAGTTGCTCCGGCATCCGGAGGCGTTCCAGGGCCCCAGCATTCCGGAAGATCCTTACGGCCGCAATTTTCTCGAACTCGTCGCCAAGACCACGGAGAAGACGCGGAAATCACGGCTAAGTCGGATTCAAAGTGCTTTGCAAGAGGCGGTCCCCAACCTCAAGAACCTTACCGACACCAAGGATGAAGCCGGGGTGCCCCATCTGGAGGCTGTTTACGAGCATTGGCGGCCGAATGCCGGGCGCCAGCGAGAGGATCAGTTCTCCGATGGCACGCTGCGCTTGATCGGACTCTTTTGGTCGTTGCTGGATGGCGATTCGCCGCTGCTGCTCGAAGAACCCGAACTTTCGTTGCACAAGGAAATCGTCAGCAGGCTCCCTGCTTTGTTCTTTCGGCTTCAACGTAAGAGAAAGCGCCAGATCTTCATCAGCACCCATAGTTGGGACTTGCTGTCGGAGAAGGGCATTGGCGGTGAAGAAGTCATCATGTTAGTTCCTGGCCACGAGGGCACGGAAGCGCATCTCGCCTCGGACGATCGCGAAGTGCGTTTACTCCTGGAAGGCGGTCATAGTGTCGCCGATGCCGCGTTGCCGAAGACGATTCCGCCCGGACTTCGCCAACTCGACCTATTGGAATGAATCCGATTCCCGTGAATCTTGCAGTTGAGGATCAGTTGAGCGAGGCAGTCGTCCGCAAGATTCTGGCGTCCACCGAGAGAGGGTATGCGATCGGCACGGTGTACGGGCGGGGTGGATTCGGATACTTGCGGAGTACGGCCCACGGGTGGAATCGTGCCGCGGCTGGAATCCCCTTCATCCTGCTGACCGACCTCGACCAATATCCTTGCCCACGGGCCCTGATCGGCGACTGGCTTCGAGTACCTCGACATCACAATTTGCTCATCCGTGTAGCGGTTCGTGAGGTCGAGTCCTGGCTCCTGGCCGATCGCTCCAATTTTGCGGATTTTCTCGCCGTTGCGCGGAAACGCGTGCCTGAAGATGTTGACGGGCTGGCGGACCCAAAGGCGGCCTTGATCAGCCTGGCCCGCATGTCCCGCCTGCGTGACATCCGTGAGCGCATTGCTCCAAAACCAGGCAGCACCGCGAGGGTCGGCCCCGACTATAACGGGTGTCTCATCGAGTTTGTCGTATCCGGCTGGGATATCGACGCCGCGGCAGAAGGTTCTCCAAGCCTCGCACGCACGGTGGACAGGTTCCGCACCTTCACACCGCGCTGGCCGCCAACGCGATGAGGAGGGCGGCCGGTTCCCTGACCTTCAATGCTGTTCATTTAAAGGTGGCATCCGGGACGCTTACCGGGTGGCCGTTTTGGTTTTTGGGAGCCAGTTTCCGAGTGGTCGGCGATACTGCCAGAGCGCATCCGGGTGCGATTCGGTATCATGGATCGTCAACCGAATCAGGGCAACGCGCAAGCGCACCCGACGGTTTGCCTCCACAACCGCTGGAATCAGCTCAAGAAGCGAGGATGACAGGTGGCAACAGAACCACGGCTCGAGCATCAAACTTTCAAAGTAAGGCAACTCGTCGAAGATTACCGAGCGGGCCGAATTGTGATCCCGGAATTTCAGCGGGAATACGTGTGGCAGCGCAGCAAGGCGCCACGCCTGATCGACTCGCTTTACCGAGGTTTTCCGATTTCGTCGCTACTCCTGTGGCAGAGTTCCGAGGAGGCCCGCGCGCGCAGACGCGACCCCCGACCCGTACGATCCGCCCTAATGAACTGGCTGATTGACGGTCAGCAGAGAGTAATCACGTTGTCACGGACTATGAACGGCGACGAAGGTATCGACGTGGTATTCCACCCGGAGCAGGAGGAGTTCCGCCTTGCCAACGCGGCAACTCGTAAAGACCCCAACTGGATCCGCGTGGCAGAACTCTGGGACGATGACCTGTATCGGCAGCTTAGGCGCAACCTTGACGGAAGCCGGCACGCGGACAGGCGAGAGGCACGCTTCGAGGCGCTGCGCCGAATATTAGACTACGAGATACCCGTGGTCCGTATGGTCGATCATAGCTTCGACGATGCTGTGAGAGCCTTCACGCGGATTAACACGTTGGGCGTCCGGCTGAAGAAAGAGGACATCGAGAGCGCCCAGGTGGCGGCTCGGCATTCGGGATTCATAGCGGACGAGGTCACGCCATTCTTGAGCCGCCTACGGCAACAGGGTTTCAAGCGGCTGAATGTCATGCACCTGTTTCGCGCCTGCGCTTTCGTAGCCAAACCAGACGGACGAAATCGCACGCCCCTGCACGAACTCCAGCGGGGGGAAGTGCTTTCGGCATGGAAAACGACCGAGAAGGCAACCGAGCAGGCGATAGGCCTCATCCGAAGCGAGCTCGGCCTCGTGAACACGGATATTCTCTGGTCAGGGGCATTGATCGTGCCTTTAATCGCGGTCTGTGCCACTACATCGCCGCGGCAGCGCGACTCAAGAGAGCTTGCGGGATGGCTTGCCCTCGCTGCTCTTTGTCATCGGTACAGTGGATCCAGCGAGACAGCGCTCGACCAAGACCTTCGGGCCTGTCGCACGCCGGACCCCATAGGCGCTCTGCTAACCAACCTTCGGGCTGTTAGTAGGACGTTGCTTACGGCTGCCCCAGAGGACTTCTCTGGCGCCCTCGCAGATCGGAGCGGTCTGCTCGCGCTTTACATCGCTTGCATGAACCGAGGACTCCTCGATTTTTACACGGGTGGCAAGGTCCTTCTTCAGAACAACGTGGACCGGCACCACATCCTCCCTCGCGGACAATTCCCCGAGGAGTTGCGATCAACCGCCGACAACATTGGAAACATGGCTTTCATTGCGGGTGACGTAAACAAATCCATTGGGCAGGCCGGGCCTGAGGTTTATCTGGCAAAGGTCAAGACGAGCGTGCTCCAAAGCCAGTGCATACCCACCGATAGCGCCTTGTGGAGGATCGACCAGGCTGAGCTCTTTTGGCAGGCCCGGCGGGAGCTTCTTGCCCAGTCATTCAATGAGTACGTGTGCAGCGCCCTTCCCCAGCGCCGGATCTGACAGAACGCCGAGATACCGCTATGTGGCCCGCGGCCGCAATGGACCTCATTGAATACTGCACAGCCGCCAAGCCGCTGTACCTGTAAAGAGGTGCCAGATAGGTGCCAGCATCGAAGATCATTGGAAACCCCGTCAGGGATAGGAACCATAAGATTCACTGCAAACGAACAGCATCGTCCCTGAAACTGACTGCTCACCACCTGCCGGGGCCGAGGCAGGCGAAAACGCCTGCCCCACCTTTACTCCTCGCGGACCACCACCACCGTGATTTCCGCCGTCACGTCTTTGTGCAAACGCACCGGCACCTTGTACTCGCCGAGTTGTTTGATCGGATCGTCCATATGGATCTTGCGCCGGTCGATGGTGTAGTTCTTCAAGGCCAGGGCGTCGCCCACGTCCTTCGACGTTACCGAGCCGAACAACTGGTCGTTCTCGCCGGCCTTCTGCGCGATGGTCACGCTTACGCCGGTCAGCAGTTTGGACAGGTCTTCGGCTTCGCCCTTCTGCTTGGCTTCCTTGCGCAGGTGCGACTGCCGCTCCTGTTCCACGATCTTCTTGTTGGACTCGGTGGCGGCCACCGCCAGTTTCTTGGGCAGCAGGAAATTGCGGGCGTACCCCGGCGCCACTTTCACTACCTGGCCGCGACTGCCCACCTTCTCGATGTCTTCTCTCAGAATGACTTCCATGGTTTCCTCCTGCCCCTAGAACGATGCCGCGAAGGGCAGCAGCGCGATGTTCCGCGCCTTCTTGATGGCGTCGGTGAGCCGCCGCTGGTGCGGCGAGCACACGCCCGAAATGCGGCGCGGGATGATCTTGCCCCGCTCCGCCACGAAGGCGTGCAACAGCTTCACGTCCTTGTAGTTGATGTCGTCAATCTTCTCGACGCAGAAACGGCAAACCTTCTTGCGCCGGAAGTACTGCTTCTTCTGGGTGGCGACGGCTTTGTCGCCGCCCGTGGGGCGCTGCGAGGCGCTGCCTGGTCTTCCTCTGGATTCCGCCATGGCTTAACTCTCCTTCGGCAGCCCGGGGGCTGGCATTCCCGGGGCGGCCGGGGTTTCCGATGTCTGCTGCACAAATAAAGGCTGTCCGGGTGCTCCCGGAGCCGACGCGGGCGCGGCTGTAGCCCGCTTGGCAGCGCGCTTGTCACGTTCCTTCTTGCGCTTGTCCAGCCGCTTCAAGGTCTGGTCGATGCGCACAGTCAGGAACTTCAGGACCATGTCCGAGACCCGCAAACGGCGCTCCAGTTCCTTCACGGACTGGGGGCCGGCGGTAAACTGAAGCAGCACGTAGCTGCCTTCGCGATACTTGTCCACCCGGTAGGCCAGACGCCGCTTGCCCCACTTGTCGATTTTGTCCACCGTGGCGCCGGCGGTGGTCAACTGGGTTCGCAACTGCTCCACGAACTGGTCGGCCTCCTCTTCCGGCGCATCCGGTTTGATGATGAACAGCTCTTCGTAAATTCTCAACCCTTCAGAATCACTCATGCGTCCTCTGTGTCTAAGCCAGGGGCGCGACGATTGTATTTCGTCATGGCCTTTTCGACGCCCTCAGCAATTATGGCGCGAACGGCATCGGCTGCGTAGTCGATGAATTCGTCCAATTCCTTCAATTGCGAGCGCTTCAACGGCGCCAGCAGATATTCCGTCCCACTCTCGAGAGGGTGGTCCGGATGGATCCCCAATCGCACCCGCACCAGCTCGCTGGTCTTCAGGTTGCCGATCACCGACTGCATGCCTTTGTGACCGGCGGCCGAGCCTTTCGGCTTGATCTTCAGCGCCTTCCAGCCCAAGTCCAATTCGTCGTAAACCACTACCAGGCGTTGGGGCCCGATCAAGTGCTTTTCCATCAGCGGCGCGAGCGAGGTGCCGCTGAGATTCATGAACGTTTGCGGTTTGGCCAGCATCACCGGATGCCCGTCGATTTCGCCCACACCGATGAGCGCCCTGGAATCCTTCCGGTTGACGCGGATACCGTGCCGCCCGGCCAGCCGGTCGACGGTGAGAAACCCCAGATTGTGCGGGGTGAGCGCGTACTCCTCGCCCGGGTTCCCCAGACCGGCCACCAGGAACATGACACGTTACTTCTTCTTGCCCTTTTCCTCGGCCGGGGCTTCTTCTTCCTTCTTGCCCTTCTTGATGACTTCGGGTTCGGCGGTGGTAGCAGCAGCGGCTTCCGGCGCCACAGCGCCTTCGACCGGGGCGACGACTTCTTCGGCGCGCAAGGCGACCGCGTGCGCGATCACGGAATCGGGCGCGCTCACCAGTTTCATGGAACCGGAAAGGGCCACTTCGCTGGCGCGCTTGCTCTGACCGATCATCAGCTCGGTGACGTCCACGGTGAACGACTCCGGGATCTCATCGGGGAGGCACTCGATTTCGATGGAGCGGGTGATCACCTCGAGCAATCCACCCTGCACCTTGACGCCCATGGCCTCGCCCGCGGTGTGTACCGGGACGCTGACGCGGATGCGCTTGGTGAGATCGACGCGCTTCAGGTCGGCATGCAGCAGGTGGCCCCGGATGGGATCGACCTGCTGGTCCACCAACATGACCGGCGTGGTCTCACCGCCCTGGACGGCAAGATTGAAGATGGTGTTGTAGCCGGTGCCGCTGTGGATGATCTTGCTGAGATCGCGCGGATTGAGCGCGACGGCCACGGGGTCCTGGAATGCGCCATAGAGCACGGCCGGGATCTGACCGGCGCGGCGCGTACGGCGCGCTTCGTTCTTACCGCGCGAGGTACGCACCTCGGCGGCGACGACGATATCTTTTCTCACTGCATTCTCCTGGAGGGATCGAAGTCCGGTTCACCCCAGGCGGGGTTGACGTGGGTTCGAGAGCCCTAAATAAACAAGACGCTGACCGAAGTCTCCTCGTGTATCGACCGTATGGCTTCCGCCAACAACTTCGCGACCGACAACGATTTGATCCGGCTCGACTTTTTCGCCTCTTTCGAGAGCGGAATCGAATTCGTAAAAACCACTTCCTTCAAGCACGACTCTTCGATGCGGCTCACGGCATCTCCCGAGAGCACCGCATGCGTGGCGCAGGCCGAAACACTGGCCGCGCCCTTCTCCATCAGCGCTTCCGCGCCTTTCACCAGCGTGCCGCCGGTATCGACCAGGTCGTCCACCAGCAGGCAATTTCGCCCGTCCACCTCGCCGACCACGTTCATCACTTCGGCCACGTTGGCTTCTTCGCGCCGCTTGTCGATGATCGCGAGCGGCGAGTTCAACCGCTTGGCGAAGGCCCGGGCGCGCTCCACGCCGCCGGCATCCGGCGAAACCACGGTCAGGTCCGGAATGAGGGGCGCCTTAAAATAGTCGATCAACACCGGCGTAGCGAACAGGTGGTCCACCGGGACATCGAAGAAGCCCTGTATCTGCGCCGCGTGTAAATCCAGCGTCAGACAGCGATCCGCGCCCGCCGTTTCCAGAAGGGCCGCAATCAGCCTCGCGGAGATCGGAACACGGGGTTTGTCCTTCCGGTCCTGGCGGGCGTATCCATAATAGGGTAACACTGCGGTGATACGTTCTGCCGAGGCGCGCTTCAGGGCGTCGATCATCAGCAGCAGTTCCATGAGGTGGCGATCCACGGGCGTGCAGGTCGGCTGGATAATAAAGACGTCCGCGCCACGCACGTTTTCCTGGATCTGGAGATAGATTTCTCCATCCGCGAACTGGCGGATCATGGCACGGCCCAGATCCACGCCCAGCGCCTGGCCGATTTCCTGGGCCAGTTCGGGGTTCGCGTTACCGGTGAAGAGTTGCAGACGGTCGTGAGTCATTGCGCGTCGGAGTTTGGGAGCGGCCATGGCACCCCAGGCGCACACTGCGCCTGAATCCAAATGGGACTGGAATCATACATTCTATTGATCTTGGGATTCGGTTGTCAAACTGGGGGCGGGGGGGCGGGGGGGGCCGGGGGGGCCGGGGGGGCGGAGTACGGCGGCGTTCGAAACTACCGAAGCGGAAACCTCTTGTTGAGTACGGTACAATTGTGGAACCGATTTCATGTCATTCTCCACTGGGCACAAACTGGGTCCGTACGAAATCCTGGCGCCCATCGGCGCGGGCGGCATGGGCGAGGTGTACAAGGCGCGAGACACGCGGCTTGAGCGGACCGTGGCGATCAAGGTCTCCGCCAAAGAATTCGGGGAGCGGTTTCAGCGGGAAGCGCAGGCCATCGCCTCCTTGAATCACCCCAACATCTGCACGCTGCACGATGTGGGCCCCGACTACCTGGTGATGGAGTTCATCGAGGGAACCGAGATCAAGGGCCCGCTGCCGATCGGTGAAGTACTGCGGCTGGCGATGCAGATTGCCGAGGCGGTGGACCATGCCCACCGGCACGGCGTGATTCACCGCGATTTGAAGCCGGGCAATATCC
Organism: Bryobacteraceae bacterium; assembly: GCA_041485845.1. Taxonomy (GTDB): domain Bacteria; phylum Acidobacteriota; class Terriglobia; order Bryobacterales; family Bryobacteraceae; genus OMOG01. The sequence goes on along the minus strand of JBGPKH010000358.1, from coordinate 783 downwards.
TGGTTACGAAGTCCGGGGTGAAGGTGCTGGATTTCGGGCTGGCGAAACTGATCCGCGGGGACGCCGCGCCCAGCCTGACGCAAGACAACCTGGCAGCCACGCTCACGCAACACGCGGTCACACAACACGGCACGATTCTGGGCACGCCGCGCTACATGGCGCCGGAACAACTCGAATGGCAGGAAGCCGACCGGCGCAGCGACATCTTCGCCTTCGGCCTGGTGCTCTACGAGATGATCGCCGGCTGCCCCGCGTTCGAAGGAAAGACCCACGCCAACCTGATCGCCTCCATTCTGGCGGCCGAGCCGAAGCCCGTGACCAGCTTCCAGCCGCTCATCCCGCCGGCCCTGGTTCACCTGATCTCGACCTGCCTGGCGAAGGATCCCGACGACCGGCGCCAGAACATGCACGACGTCCTGCTGGAGCTGCGCTGGATCGCCGAGGGCGGATCGCAAGCCGGAATTCCCAAGCCGGTGGTCGAGCACCGCAAGCGGCGGGAACGCCTCTCGTGGGTGGTGGCTGCGGCAGCGGCTGTGGCGGCGCTGGCGCTCGGGTTTTTGCATTTTCGCGAGACACCGGTCCCGGTCTATGCGGTTCGCTTCGAGCAGCCGGTGCCGCCGAAAAACACCCTGCAATGGTGGGACGTGCCGGCGGTATCGCCGGATGGCCGCAGTTTTGCGTATACCGGCGTGACATCGGGCGCCAAGCCCATGCTCTGGCTGCGGCGGCTGGATGCAGTGCAAGCCACAGTCCTGCCTGGTACGGAGGAGTCCAGACTGCCAT
>JBGPKH010000357.1:0-9002 GCA_041485845.1 Bryobacteraceae bacterium | reverse complement strand
TGTTCATTCTTTCATCTAGCCATGATCGAATGCCGATGTCAAGCGAAAGGTGCGCTACTAAGGGTGTTGAAGCCTCCTCGGGCTGCTTTATCCCCTCAAATGTGCGAAAGTCGGGCTAGGATGCCGATGGCTCCAGTGCTATTCCCCACCGCTGCAACTCCTCATTTGACAATACCTTCCCCGCCTCTGCGGCCGAGTACAGGTAGTCAAGGTTCTTGAGCCATCCGGCGTTGGCAATCCAACGGCCATCGACTTCCCGGTCGCGGGGGCTCCGCTTCATCAGGCTGCTCACGGCGGGGCGCCCGCGGCCTTCCTCTACGGCCGTGGTTTGCTGGCGCGATCCTCCTCCAGCGCCTTGGCAAGTAAGGTCTTGATTACGGCCTGCCGGCTGATATTGAGCCGCGCCGCCCGCGCATCGAGCTCCCGCAACATGCCTTGAGTCAGATCGACATTCACGCGACGGACGGGTCTGACCACAGTAAACTTGTTGGTGAAGTAAGGGCAAATATCTTCGCCCCGCGATGCCCTTTCGGCGATCTCATCGGCGGACGGTCTGGTCCTAGATGTTTTTGGCATAGCTTTGCTCTTCCTCCTTGGTCGCCTTCCAGGCTGTGACCAGATGGTAGTATTCGCCCTCCGCGTCATGCCTGATCTCGAAGATCGCAGAACAGAGGCGCCCGCCGCACCAGCCGATGGCACGGAACTGCTCCGGATCGTCGTTCTTTTGGTCAACCAGGTACACCTGGTCGAAGATCTCCTGCGCCTCTTTCAGGCTGACGCCATGTCTTCGCTTCACGTCCCGGCTCTTCGATTGATCGAACTTGAAGCGCATATCCGTAGATAACAGTTATATCAGTGCCAGCGCGTCCAGTGACCCGGGAACTCCCCCTGTCATCTCCATGAGGGCGCTTGTCCGTTTAAAACGGCATGTCGGACAAGTGGCGGGCATTCGACCTTGGCTGACTTCCCTCCATAAGCGCCCACCGTGAGGTCGCGAGGGACTGCTTCGACATTTCCGGTATAAAGCGCCTTCTTGTCCGCGTGGGCGGCGCGCATCGCTGGTGATTTTATGGGGCCCACCCTGCGGTCATGACTACACCCGATGCGCCTCAGGGCGGCGAACACACGACGCGCCTTAGCCGAGGTCCAAGAGATCGTGCGGCAATGTCGAACGTGGCATTCGCCGAATCGCGAGGCAGCTCGCCGTGGATGATCCCGGTCGAGAACAATCTCCCGTGCGGCCGGCTAGGCTCGTTGGATAGCGTCCTGCTTCGAATCCCGTACAGGAGGACGATCAATTCCGGGACCTTGCCAATCCAACGGCCATCGACTTCCCGGTCGAGCCCAATCGTGAGCTTCATAGCCACCCCTACCGCCGATTGTGAGATCCGGAGCCAGTCGGCAGGAACCTCCCAGGATCTTCTGCGATAGCCCCCCACTGCAAAAACCACCCCCAAATCCGCCCCTCCAAAAATCAGAGTCACGAGTTTTTGCCAAGAATTTTCTGAATGATATCAATCACTTCCGGATCTCAAGGCCCGTTAGCCCAATTTTCGTTTGCTAAAAGAAAATCAGGAGGAACAAATGCAAAATCCCTTCGCACTATACATCGCCATCACCAACCAGGGCGTCCCCTTCACCGCCTCCGACGGCCAGGCCTTCATTCGCCTTCCCGGCCGCTATGCCGGCGGATTCTACGTCGTTCCCGTCCGCTCTCGCGCCTTTCGCGACTGGTTCTTCCACCAAGTCTTCGCCCGCCACGACACCCTGCCCACCTCCCGCGCCTTCCACGTCGTCCTCAATCACCTGGAAGCCGAGGCCAGCCACACCGACGGCAACCAGCGCCTCGCCGTCTGGCGGCGCGTCGGATGCCGCAATGCCGCCCTCTTGCCCGACAACCTCCTCCTCGACCTGGCCAATCTCGAATGTCAGTTTGTCGAAATCTCTCCTGGCGGCTGGAAGACGACTACCGGCGAGAGTGTTCAACTCCAGACCTCCCGCTCCATGGCCTCGCTTCCTGCGCCAGTCCCTCCCCCCGCGGACGCGCCCCCGCCGCTCGAAACGCTTCGCTCCTGCCTCAATCTGCCGTCCCGCGCCGCCTGGCTTCGCTGCCTCGCCTGGCTCCTGGCCGCATTCCGCCCCAACGGACCCTTCCCCGTCCTCATCCTTCAGGGTCCCCCCAGCTCCGGCAAATCCTTCGCCGCCCGTATCCTCCGCTCCCTCGTCGATCCCTCCACTTCGCCCCTCACCCCCATTCCGTCCTCCGTCCGCGACCTCCTTACCCTCGCCCGCCACAACTGGATCCTCGCCTTCGACCACATTTCCACCCTCTCCCCCCAGATCACCGATGCCCTCTGCCGCCTCTCCTCCGGCCTCGGCGCAACCGTCCGCGAGACCTCCGCGCACGCGCCTGAACCGCTCCAGCAATTCTACAAGCGCCCCCTGCTGTTGACGGTCACCGGGCGCTGGTCGTGCCCTGCCGACCTCGCCGAACGCGCCTTCATCGTCACACTCCCGCCCCTCCCGCCCGACGGGATGGACTCCCGCACCGAAGACAGCCTCCTCACCGCTTTCCAACCCGCATGGCCGGCCATTCTCGGAGCCCTCTGCTCCGCCGTCAGCACCGCCCTCGGGCGCATGCATACTCGCGCTTTGGCGAGCCCCATGAAGCTGCCTTCCAGACGATTGGCCAACGCGCTCGCCTGGGCCGTGGCCGCCAGCCCCGCACTTGGTTGCACCGAGGAGGAAATGCAGCAGGCCTTCGCTCTACCGGCCGAGCCCCACCCGATGGTCGAAGCCGTCCGTAATCTCCTCGATCAGCGCCGCCAATGGACCGGCAACGCGACCGAGCTCTTGGAACTCCTGCAACCACTCGTACCCTGCCGGACACCCAAAGGAGTCTCGCAGCAGCTCAAAAAATGCATGCTGACCCTTGCCGACAACGGTATCGAATTGAAATTCCATCACTTACACGACAACAAGCGAATCATCGAGCTCCGCGAGGAGCGCGGGGGCGCATCTTGCGAAAAAAGCCCTCCAGATGCGCCCCCTGATTTCGACCCATCTCCGCAACCCACAGAAACAGAGGAGCTTACAACGCCATGAATAATAACTCCACACACCCGCAAAACTTGCGTCACCCGAGTGGAGTAGGCGTTTTTCGCCCTCCCCAACCCCCGCCCCCAACATCTCTTCCTTGGCGATCTGTTGCGCCTGCGGCAAACGGCCGATATACCTGTAGCGCCACTGGTAGCCAGTGGCCGGAAGAACCCATGCCGGATGCCCACCCAACTACTTTGCAGAAGGCCCTGACTTTCTATCGGGCAGGCCGCTACCAGGATGCCGAGCGGCTCTACTGCAAAGTTCTGGAACGGGATCCACAGAACCCCGACGCTTTGCACCTGTTGGGCCTGCTTTGCCTGGATTGCGGCCGGCCCCAGCCCGCCGCGGGGCTGATTTCCAAGGCGATTCAGCAGCGGCCGGACGTGCCCTTCTTCTACAACACGCTGGGCAATGCGTTTCGCCGGTTGGGGAAGGTCCAGCAGGCCTTGCTCTGTTTCGAAAAGGCCATCTCGCTCAAGCCCGATTACGGCGAGGCCTTCACCAACTTTGGCTCCGCGCTGGAGGAATCGGGACATGCCGCGGACGCCATCGCCTTCCACCAGCGCGCCGCCGTGCTCGAACCCGGCTGCGCGGAAGTTCACGGCAATTTGGGCAATGCTTTCCGTTCGGCGGGGATGCCGGAGGAAGCCGGCGCCGCCTACGCCACCGCCCTGCGGCTGCGTCCGGGTTATGCCGAAGCGTGGATGAACCTGGGCAACCTGTACTTCGATCGCGAGGAATATCGCCAGGCCGAAGAGCGCTACCGCGAGGCTCTGCGCCTCAATCCGCGCCTGGCAGCCGCCCGGACGAACCTGGGTTCGGCGTTGAACCAGATGGGCCGCTTCAAGGAGGCCGAGGCGTGTTGCCTCCGGGCGCTCGAAGCCCTGCCCGGCGACGCGTTGGCGCACTCCAATCTCGCCTCCGTCCTGGTCATGACCGGGCGCGCGGAACAGGCCGAACAACACTGCCGGAGGGCGCTCGAGATCCAGCCCGGGCTGCCTGAGGCCCACACCAATCTGGGGCTGGCTCTTGCCCGGCTGCATCGGCCCGCCGAAGCCGAACAGTGCTGCCGCGAATCCCTGCGGTTACGGCCCCGTCCTTCCGCCTATGTGAATCTCGCCGGCATCCTGCTGCTGAGCGGCCGGTTCGCCGAGAGCGAAGAGTGTTTGCGGCAGGCGCTGGAGATCTGCCCGAACCATTTGCGCGCCCCGGGCTGCTTCGGCGACGTGCGCGCCGCCCAACTCGATTTTGCCGGTGCGCTCCAGTGGTACGAGAAGGCGCTGGAACTGGCTCCCGAAGCCGGCCTCACACGTCCTGCGCGGGCCATGGTGTGGCTCGCCATGGGGGATTTCGAGCGTGGGTGGGAGGAATACGAGTTGCGCTGGAAGCTGGGCGATTGCCAGCCCGCCGAATTCGCCCAGCCGCTGTGGAGCGGTGCGCCGTTTCCGGACCAGACCGTTCTTCTCCATACCGAACAAGGGTTGGGAGATACCATTCAATTCATCCGTTTCGCTCCGCTCGTGAAGCGGCTGGGCGGCCAAGTGATCCTGGCCAGTCAACCGGCGCTGCTGCCCATCCTGGCGGGCGTGGAAGGCGTGGACCGGATCATCCCCAACGTCGGCGAGCTTCCCGCATTCGACTACCATCTGCCCCTGCTGAGCGTGCCGCGGGTCCTGAGTACCCGCGAGCACACCATTCCGCGCAACATCCCGTATTTGCAGGTTCCGGCCGAGGCAACCGCCCGCGCCGGCGAGCGTCTGGGCCGGCGATGCGGCCCACGCGGCGTCAGGCTGCGGGTGGGACTCGCGTGGGCCGGGAGTCCCCAGAATCCGGACGATGCCAACCGGTCCATGCGGCTCGCGCAACTCGATCCGCTGCTCCAGGTTCCCGGCGTACAGTTCCTGAGCCTGCAGCGCGGCGTGGCGCTGCCCCCGGAGTGCCCCATCGTTACGGTCGAGGCGGATTCCGATAACATTGCCGCCACCGCGGCCATCCTGTCGCACCTGGACCTGGTGATCGCTGTGGATACCATGATTGCGCACCTGGCGGGGGCTCTTGGCCGCCCCGTGTGGACCCTGCTCAAATTCGCGCCGGACTGGCGCTGGATGACCGGCCGCGAAGACAGCCCCTGGTATCCCACCATGCGCCTGTTCCGCCAGCCCCGTTTCGGCGCTTGGGAAGAGGTAGTCCGCAACGTTGCCGCGGAACTCTCCAGGCTGGCAACTGAATCGATGGTTCTAAGGTAAGATTCCGCTCAACATCCTCTTGCCTGGGCCGATAGGTTATTCAGAACCAGAAACAACGGTTCACCCGGCAGGACGCCGGGATCCATTCAAAAAGGACGGAACCTTATGTCTATTTCGATCAGCACAAACGTCAACTCGATCATGGCCCAGGAAAACCTCCGGGTCAACAACGAATTCCAGACCCGGACCATTCAGCGCCTGACCTCGGGCTACCGTATCAATTGGTCCGGCGATGACGCGGCGGGACTGGCGGTTGCCAATAAGTTTCGATCCGATATCGCCGAGCTGCACCAGGGCGTTCGCAACGCCAACGACGGTATCAGCCAGTTGCAGATCATCGACGGCGGCGCCAACAACATCTCCAAGATTCTGGACCGCATGAAGACCCTGGCCACGCAGGCGTCCTCGACCACCTTCACCGGTAACCGGGCGACGCTGGATACCGAATTTCAGGCCCTGAAAACAGAAATCGACCGCCAGGCGGCCAATATCGGCCTGAATAACGGCGGAACATTCAATACCACGATGGACGTTTACATCGGCGGCGGCGGCACCAACCAGAGCAACGCCAAGGTGTCGGTGGATCTGAGCGGTTCGGCAAACCGCGTGGACTCGACCGCGCTCGGCGTGGGCGGCACCAGCCTCCTGTCGGGCGGCACGCAGATCGGCACGGATGTCATTAACACCGCGGGCTTCGTGGCCCTCAACAACGTTGCGGGCTTGCAAACCTTTACCTTTCAGCTCAACTCCAACTCCGTGATTGCCACGGTCACCGGCGGCACCGGCGGAATTACCACGGACAACGCCGTCTCCCAGCTCAACGCGGCGCTGAACTCCTCCGGCATATCGGCCTTCGTGAACTCCACCACCGGAGTCCTCAACTTCGCCAGCAGTTCGGCTTATACGTTGTTGGTGGGCGCGGTAGGTGGCGGCGGTAATGCGGTCGCGACGGCCGCAGCGGTCTCGGAAAACACGGCCATGTACCGGCAGGACGGCACCAACGCGGCCTACGTCAACGTCACCCTCCTGGCCAACGCGGAAACGCTGGCCTTCACCAAAAACGGAGTCACCACGTCGGTGGTCCTGGACAATACCACCGGTGCGACGATTGGCGCGGCGCTCTCCACTCTGAACACCGCACTCGCCGCGACGGGCATCGTTGCCCTGCGCGACAAAACGGGCGCCAACGGCATCACCTTCGAAGCGAGCGAGACTTTCAGCGTGGCCAGCACGCACGCCGCCGGTGTTCAGGGCGTGTACGCGGCGGATCAGGCCATCACCGCCGCTACCGCGCCCGTGGCCGGTTCGTCCGCCACGGCCAACGCTCTGAGCTCTCTCAACAACCTGGTCAGCGCGGTCTCCAATCTCGGCTCGGTGCAGGGCAAAATCGGTACCGGCCAGAACAAGCTGTCCTACGCCATCAACCTGGCGCAGGCGCAGATTTCTTCCTTCTCTGCCGCCGAATCCCGCATCCGGGACGCCGACGTGGCGGAGGAAGCGGCCAATCTGACTAAAGCCCAGGTGATGCAGCAGGCTTCCCTGGCGGCCATGGCGCAGGCCAATTCGGCCCCGCAAGCGGTCCTCGCTCTGCTGCGTGGCTAACCAATCTGAGGCTCACTGCCGATAAGAAGGAATGAGGCCGGGGGCAACCCCTCCGGCCTCACAGGCATTGTCTCGGAGGCGTTATGAGCGGATCGACTACTATCTTCAATGGCAACAGCCGGTATTCGACGGACTTCCAAGCGGTCATCGATCGCGCGGTGGGCATCGCGTCTCTCCCGATGACGTTGTTGCAGAACGCCAAGACCAGGCTGGGGAATCAATCGGCGGCTCTCGGCGCCCTGGATACCAAGGTCGCAGCCCTGCAGGCGACCATCGCCAGCTTATCTTCCGGATTGGGTCTCAATTCCTACACCGCGTCCGTTTCGGATTCCTCCGTGGTCAAAGCCACCACCTCGGATGGCGTGCGCGAAGGGACTTACAGCATCGAAGTCACCGATTTCGGGTCCTATGCCAACGCCGCCAGTAAGTCCTCCGGCACGGGCCTGCAAAAGGTCACGTCCCCCTCGACCGGGAACATCAGCGCTGACACTACTTTCAAGCTCTACCTCAATACCGCGGATCCTGCCGCGGCGCTCACCATTACCCCATCCTCGAATAACCTGAACGCCCTGGCGGACGCCATCAATCGAGCGGCGCCTGACGTTCACGCCGCCGTGGTGAACGTCGGCAGTTCGGAAAACCTGGATTATCGCCTCTCCATCCAGTACAACAAGTTCGGCGCGAACACCATCGCACTCAACGACTCTTCCGGCAACTCTCTGTTGGATCAGCCGCTACTGGGAGCGGGAAGTCCGGTGAAGTACAAGGCCAACGGAGGCGATGAGGTGACCAGCGCCGCCCGAACCGCCACGCTGGCTCCCGGACTCACCGTGGAACTGCTGAAAGCCAGCGCTACAGGCGTAGCCACCACCGTCACCGTGGCCCGAAGCGCGACGGGTGTCGGCAGCGCCCTTTCTTCCTTTGTCACCGCCTACAACGCGGTGGTGAGCGAAGTGGACAAGAATCGAGGACAGGGCACCGGCGCATTGCAAGGGGATAGCGTCCTCTTTACCGTCAGCGATGCCCTGCACCAGATCGTTACCTACGACTCCGACTCCGGCTCCGGATCCGGCGGCCTCTCGTCGCTCACCGCCCTGGGGTTGTCGTTTGACAGCAGCGGCGCTTTGTCCTTTGACAGCGGCGTGTTCAACACGGCCACCAGCGCCAACCTCTCCGGCCTTTCCAGTTTCCTCGGTTCCGCTACCGGCGGCGGTTTCCTGAAGTCCGCGACGGACTTCATGAACAGTCTCGAAGATTCCACGAGCGGTGTTCTGAAAACCGGAATCGGCAGCCTCCAGCGCCAGCTTACGGACCAGGACACCCGGATCGCGGCCGAGCAGGACCACATCGATCAGCTCAAAACCGACATGCAGGCGCGTATGGCGGCGGCCGATGCCCTGATCGCTTCCATGGAGCAGCAGGTCAACTACTTCACCAGCTTGTTCGAGTCCATGCGCACCAGCGCATACAATAATAAATGACGCTCTTCGAAGAACTCCGGAAAGCCGTGGCCCAAGGCGATTACCTCGGCGCGCAAACGCTGCTGCCGAGGCTCCCGCAGGCCCCAGCCACCCTGGAGGAAATTGGAGAAATCCGGGATCTGCTCGCCTGGGCCCTGCAGATGGCCCGCATCAACCGCGCGCATGAATCCGCCCGTCTGGCCGAACTGATTCGCTCGTCCGCCTATCGCCCCCGCAATACGGAAAGACGATCTACGTGGACCCTCGACGCCTGATCGGGGCCGAATCCCCAACCTCCTCGGCGCTCACCTCAAAACAATCCGCCCGCCCGCTCCGGCCGCACGCACCGGCCGCCCGCTCCGGCCGCCCGCTCCAGCCGCACGCTCCAGCCGCACGCTCCGGCCGCACGCACCGGCCGCGCGCTCCAACCGCACGCTCCGGCCGCACGCTCCAGCCGCACGCCTCGGCCGCACGCTCCAGCCGCACGCCTCGGCCGCACGCTCCAGCCGCACGCTCCGGCCGCACGCTCCGGCCGCGCTCCAGCCGCACGCTCCGCGCGCCTCGGCCGCACGCCTCGGCCGCGCGCTCCAGC
>JBGPKH010000356.1:0-9037 GCA_041485845.1 Bryobacteraceae bacterium | reverse complement strand
CTCCCCGCTCCCTTGGGTCGCCGCTCAGTAGCGCACCTCTTGCCGAGCCGCGACCGAAGGGTGGTCCCGATGGGCCGCTGCGGCCCACCAAAGGGCATGAAGACGCGGCCGGTGCGGGTCGGGTATTTTCGCCGGTTCTTCGCCGCTTCTTCAGCCGAGCGGTCCCGAAAGCGGCAACGTTCCTCGCCATCTATGCCGTGGTGTTGATCGCGATCTACTCCGCGCTGCCGTACAAGACTCCGTGGTGCGCGGTGAGCCTGGTCTACCCGCTGGCGCTGCTCGCCGGCATGCCGGTGGATGCGCTTCGCGGGCGCTGGCGGATCCTGGCCGCGGCGGCGATAGTGTGCCTGGCGGTGGAGGCATGGGCGGCGAGCTTTCCCTACGCAGCGGACCCGCGGAATCCCTGGGTGTACGCGCACACCGGCGACGGCGTGTTCACCATCCGCGAGCGCATCGCCGGACTCGCACGCGCGGCTCCGCAGCGCGACGGCGTCCCGATCGACGTCTACAGCCGCGAGAACCTGTGGCCGCTGCCCTGGTATTTCCGCCGCTACCCCAATGTTCGTTGGTGGCGCGACGTGGCCATCCCGGGCAAAGCCGCTCCGATCGTGCTCGCCTCGCCCGGCATGGAGCCGGACCTGGTGCGCAAGCTCTACGAGGGGCCGCCGCCGGGCGAGCGCGAGCTTTACATGAATCTGTTTCCCGCATACCTCGAGATTCGGCCGCAGGTCGAGATCCGCGGGTATGTAGCAAAGTCGCTGTGGGATCTGGACTCTACTTCACGAAACTGAGCGCGCGTTCCAGTGTGGTGACTGCCAGCCGTGCTTCGCCGGCGATTTGGGGGTCACCGGCAACCGACTTCGCCAGCTCCAGCGATTCCGGGCACACCAATCGTTGCACTACTGCCAGCACGGCCCTCTTCTCATCGGGGCGGGTGGCCGCGGCCATGGCCGTCTTCAGCAGACCGGCGGTCTCGGCCGGTGTTCGGCTCGACGGGAGTTGCACGAGCTTGATGTAGCCGCGCAACGCCAGGATCTGGCGCGCCGCGTCGCCGGGTGCGCGGGCCAATGCGAGCAGGTCGTCCAGCGGCTCGGGCGAGGGCCAGCCGGATAGGGCATTGAGCGCCGCGCGCCGGATATCGGCGTTGGCATCCCGCAGCGATTCACGGATCAGCGGCAAGGCAGCGGCATTGCCCGCGCTGGACAGGACGTTCATCAAGGAAATCCGCACATCGGGATTGGCCGCGCCCTGGTACGCCCCGATGACATCGCCGACAGAAGCTTCTTTCGAACGGCGAATGGCGCTGGCAACGGTTCGCTCCAGCTCTTTCCGATCGTTCTCGGCGGCGGTTTTCGCCAGCAGGGCGAGCAGCGCCGGAACCTGCCGGGGACTCGCGGTCTCGCGCAGCGCCCGAATGCTCTCCACGCGAACGGGACGGTTGGTATCCGACGCGGCCGTGAGAAGAACCTCGGCGGCCGTCGCGATGCTGCGCTCTCCGACGGCGCGAATCAGCTCCACTTTGACCTGCGGCCCGGCGCCGGGTATCGCCTGCACGATGGCGTCGTCGCAGCGAGCTCCGCGGATTGCGCCCAGTGCGGCCCGCGCCGCGCTCTGCTCGTCACCCGAGGCGCTTGCCGCGCGGCCGGCGAGCAACGCGACGTCAGCCGCGGTTCCCCATTTCGCCAGGCCGATCAGCGCCGCGATGCGGGTGGCTTCGCTCTCGCTGGCGGCGGATTCCACCAGCACCGGACGAACGCCGGGCCGGCCCGATTCGGTGAGCGCGGTGAGAATCTGCACGCGGGCCCGCTCCGCCACATTGGGCAGTTCATTGGCCAGCGACGTTCCCTCGATCCGCGCGAGCTCGGAGATGGCGGCTGCCTGGAGCCGCACCGAATCGCTTTTCAACGCGGCGTACAGCAGTGGCCTGGCTTGCTGGTGGTCCACGCGCGCCAGGCCTTCGAGCGCGGCGATGCGCACGGCCTCGCTCTGCCCTGCCGCGGAGTACAGCCGCAAATAGGTGCCTGCATCCGCGACGGCGAGCAGGGCCGCGGAAACCGCAGCCGAAGGCCGCGCCGCGAGCAGCGCCTCGCGCGCCTCCGGCGTGCCGATATGGCCCAGGGCGGCCGCCGCGGCTTCGGCCAACTGCCGATCTTTCGCGTCGAGCAGAAGTCTGATGGCGGGCACGGACGCCGCGTCCTTGCGCCTCCCCAGCGAAACCACGATCCCGGTCCGCACCGGTGGCGAAGTGCGCGACAACGCGTCGCGCAATCGGGCGGCGGCCTGAGCACCGGGGATCCGTTCCAACGCGTAACGCGCCATCTCGGCGGTGTCCAGTTTCGCCAGCATGGCGGCTAGCGCGGGCGCTGCCGCGCCGCTGCCGGCCACCGCCAGGCCGCGGCAGAACGCGTCCTTCGCGGCGAGCGTCCGCGCCGATGCCAATCCGGAGAGCAGCAGCTTCTCGATGGCGGGACCGGAGCGAAGGGCCAGCGCTTCCAACTCGCGGACCGCCGACGGATCTTTGCCGAAATCGTAGGTGGCCACCTGGCGAACCAGGGCTTCCGGGTCGGTGGCATATAAGGCCGCGGTCACGAGGAAGAGCAGCCACCTCCAACACCGCTTCCTCCGGCCGCGGCTCGGAAACGCTTGCCGAGCGGCGACCGGAGGAAGGCGTGCGGGACTCATAGGGACCAGGGGCTCCGCGGAGTGCGCCCGAGCAGGCGCTCCGCGATGGGATCGTCGAGTATCCGCTGGCGGACGGGGTCCCAGCGAATGGTCCGCCCCGTGCGCATGGCGATGTTCCCCAGGTAGCCCGGCGTCGCGGACCGGAGCGCCACGTGCGCGGGAGTCAAGGTCGCCCCTCGAGTGAATACGCAATCGACGAACTGGCGATGATGGCTTTGTGTCACGGGAAGCCGTACTTCGTTCGGTGAGATTCGGGAGCTCGCCAGCGACCGGGGCGACGTCTCGATGCCGCTGCGGTCCACCCAAACCCAGCCTTCTTCGCCGATCCACCGCGTCCCCGGCCGCAAGCCGGCCGAGCCCCCGGCGATGGTCATCGTGAGATCGCCCGCATAACGCGCGGTGACGCGCCAGAGCGGGGGCGTGTCCCATATCGGGTGCGGCGAAGGTTCGCCCGATCCCTCCACCGAGATCGGGCCGGAGTTGTCCAGATCCAACCCCCAATGCGCGATGTCTACGTGATGCCCCACCCAGTCCATGAGCGAGCCGCCGCCCGTATCGTAGTTCCACCGCCACGTCTTGTGGACGCGCGCCGCCGCATACGGCACCCACGGCGCAGGTCCCAGCCAACGCTGCCAGTCCAGGCTCTTGGGCGGCGGACCGGACTTCACCAGGCGTCCCGTGCCATCCCAATCGGTGAGGCCGGCGGGCAAACCGACTTCCACCTTCGACACCTTGCCGATTCGTCCGTTGCGAACCAGCTCGCAGGCAAAACGGAAATCCGGCAGGGACCGTTGCCAGCTCCCCGTCTGCCAGACGCGCCCGTAACGCTCCACCGCGTCGCAGATGGCCTTCCCTTCCGCCCAATTGTGCGCCAACGGCTTTTCGCCGTAGATGTCCTTTCCCGCGCGCGCCGCGCTGGTGGCCACGATTGCGTGCCAGTGGTCCGGCACCGCCATATAGATGGCGTCGATTTCGGGCCTTGCCAGCAGTTCTTCGAACTCGTGGAACGTGCGCGCATCCGGGGCCGCGGCCGCGCCTTCGTTCAGATGGTCCGCGTCGATATCGCAAATGCCGGTCACCTGGACGCGCGGATCGGTCATGAAGATCTTCATCGTGGCCAATCCCATCCAGCCCAACCCGACCACGCCGAGCGACACGCGGGCACTGGGCAGCACGTCCGCCCGCAAGACTGCCGCTGCGCCAGCGCCCAGGAATACTCGCCGATTCATTTGCCGGGGCCCTCGGCTTTCTCGCTGGGAGTCATGCCGGCGTTCCCATCGCCCATCGCAAACTGAATTCCGGCGAGGTAATGCTGCAGCAGCAGCGGATCCTTGAACGCGCCGGGGTTGTGGCCGGTAGTGGCATAGAACACTCTACCCATGCCATAGGACTTGATCCAACCGATGGGGAAATCCAGATCGCCCTGCCGCTGCTTGAGGAGGCGGTGATTGGGGCCCATCTCCATCTTCGGAATGCCGATGCTGATCAGCACGTGCAGGCGTTCGCGCAAGCTGGGCTCGCGGAACTGGAACGTCTCATCGTGAATCTCGAACGGGCCCTTGAACATGGCGGTCAGCGGGCTCTTGGGGTCGTCGATCTTGACGTAGGTGACATCGTTCGGCGACCACGGGTGTCCGCCGTCTTCACACCCGCCCACCATCACGCCGAATTCCGGAAAATGGTCGTAAACCGGGTACTGGACGAAGGTCGCTCCGCCTCCGGTGTGGATGCCGGCGAATCCCTTCCCGTTCTTGACGAAGTCCAGCAAGGATTGCCGCAGCGCGGGATCGTCAAACAACACACCGAGCGCGTCGTTGAAGACGATCAGATCGTAGGCCTTGAGGTTGTCGGGTTGGAATACCGTTTCGTGGTTGTCGATCACGGCCCGATAGGCGCCGGTCCGCTTGCCCATCTCGATGAAAGCACAGTTGCCGTATGGAATCGAGGGGTGGCCTCTGACGGGTTTGCCGTTCCGCTTGGCGATATGCACCACCAGGACCTTGCGCGCCTTCCGGGGCTTCGCCCCCTTCGCGGGAATTGCCCGGCCGATCGCCGCCTTCTCTTCCGCGGTCAGTTCTTTCAGCGGATAATCTGCCGGCCAGACGGACGCTGCGCACCACGGAGCGGCCGTTGCGAGGTTGGCAATTCTCATACTTCCTATTCTCTTCTCCGGAGCGCAACACCGGGAGAGAAATCCATTATAATGGACAAAATTGGGCCAATATGAGCGACCAGCTCAAAACTCCGTCGTTGCCCTCCGTGCCGCGCGCGCTCGATGTGCTCGGGCACATTGCCGCTTCCCAAAACGGCATGAGCCTGATGCAGCTTACGCGCTCGCTGGGCGTGCCACGGAGCACCATGCATTGCCTGCTGCTCACGCTCGAGCGATCCGGATACGTACAGCGCACCTCGGCGCGGGGGCCGTATCTGTGTGGACCGAAACTGCTCGAGCTTTCCGGCAAGACCCTGGCGGGTTCCAGCCTGCGTGGCATCGCCATGCCCGCATTGCGCTCGCTGATGCAGCGCACTCGGCTGGTCACCCACATGGCCATGCTCGATCGGGATCAGGTCAGGATTATCGCCCAGATCGCACCGGCGGAAGCGCGCCTGGTGACCTCGGTCGGCCAACACCTGGAGTTGCATTGCACGGCGCTCGGCAAGGCCATGGCGGCTTTTCTTCCGGAATCGCAGGTTTCTGCGATGATCGGCAGGAACGCGCCGCTTCCGCACAATGAGAAGACCATCGTTTCCAGCCGCCGCTTCTGGGAGGAACTGGCCGCGACCCGCCAGCGCGGCTATGCCATCGACGACGAGGAGCATGCGATCGGCTATCGATGCTTGGGGGCGGCGGTGTTGGACGCCGGCCATCTGCCCGTGGCCGCGATCAGCCTGATGGGATCCACGTCGCAGATCTCGTTCGAGAGCTGTGCCTCGCTCGCCACCGAGCTCACACGCGCCGCGGACCGCATCTCGGCCGCTGTTCAGGGCAGCCGGTATCTGACAGCATAGCGGGAATGGGACAGACGATCGGTTGTCGTCTGTCACGCGCGGGCTTTCAGCCGGCGAACGGACAGGCCAGGAGTCCTGTCCACTTCAGGCGCTCGGCCGGTCGTCGGCTTCGAGATCGCCGAGCGCATACTGAATTCCCGCCAGAAAGTGCTCCAACAGCGGCGCATTCCAGAAGATCGGCGGACCGTGGCCGATGGCGCTGTAAAACACGCGGCCTCGCTCGTAGCGGCGGATCCAGCTCATCGGAAAATCTTTGTCCTGCGTCCGAACCGGAAGGATGCGCCGATTCGGCGCCAAGCCGGTCTTTTCCACATCGATGCTCAGCAACACGTGCAAGTGATCGCGTAACGCCGGCTCCTGAAACTGGAACGCCTGGTCAGCAAGCTCGAATCCCTTGCCTTGAAAGACAGCGTTCAACGGGCTTGCCGGGTCGTCCACCTTGAACGTCATCGCCTCCCCGTTCCAGGGATGGCCGCCATTTTCGGTGGCGCCGAGCATTTGGCCGAACGCCGGCCACTGGTCGTACTTGGGATACTGCACGAAGGTCGCGATGGCGTCGTGAATCCCTACGAATCCCTTGCCGCCGGCGATGAAACCGAGCAGCGACTTCTTCAGCTCCGGGTCGTCGAACAGAACGCCAACCGTGTTGTTGAAGCAGAGAGCGTCGAACAGCTTGATCCGGTCCGGCCGGAACATCTCGACGTCATCGCTGAAGACGGCTTCATAGGCGCCTGTTCGCTTGCCCATCTGTTCAATGGCATAATTCCCCGCCGGGAGCGTGGCATAGGAACTCCCGCGGACCGGCTTGCCGTCCCGCATCGAGAGGTTGCTAACCAGCATCCGCCTAGGCTTCGCCGGTTTTGCGGGCGCATTCCGGGGCGCCGCGGCGTCGATGCGCCGCTTCTGCTCGGACTGCAATTCCTGACTGCGGAGGAGTCCCGAACACAGCGCCTCAAACAACAAAACACGTCTCGTCACCTTTTGCGCGGCCATAAGAAACATTCAGCTTATCGCGTGTCCGGCCACCGGGGAGTTGCGTTGTCCAATAGACGGGACAGAATCTCAGCAGCGCCGCGCCGGCCACGCAGGGTCACTCTTGACCTCAGTTGCGGCGGGGCCCTATGCTCGGAGTATGTCACCAGAAGCTGCGAAGGGAATGGCCGACTTTCTGGCGCTCGAGCTCAAGCGGGAGTTTGCAACCACGCGCAAAGTGCTGGCGGCAGTGCCCGCGGCGCACTGCGGTTATAAGCCAAGCGAGCGTTGCATGAGCGCTCTCGATCTGGCCACCCACATCGCGGTCAGCGAGGCGTTCTTTCTGCGCGGAGTTCTTGCCGGCGAGTTCGAGTGGAAACCAGCGGAGTTCAAGACACCGGCCGAAGTGCTGGCCTATTATGACGAGACCATTCCGCCGCTGATCGACCAGGTGGGTGACATCTCCCCCCAGAACCTCGCCAAAACGATCAATTTTGCAGTGTGGACGCAGCCGGCCGTTGCCTATCTGAACCTGCACCTGAAACATGCCATTCACCACCGCGGCCAACTCTCCGCGTACCTCCGTCCCATGGGCGCCAAAGTGCCGTCCATCTACGGCTCAAGCGCCGACGAGCCGGTCCAAGTCGCGCACGGCAACTAGGGTTTACCGGATCGCGCCGCCCAGAGATCTTCCAAACCTAAAATCAGCTCTGTCGTCGGATCCTCGCCCGCCGTCCGGCGACGCGGGGATCGAACATTTGAAATAACCTATCGGGGGGCAAAAGGCAGGGTGTCAAGCGACGTCCATGGTAAATTATCGATTTCTTTGGTGCGGATGAAAGGACTTGAACCTTCACGACCTTGCGATCACTAGAACCTGAATCTATCCATAGATCCTGAACATATTTAAAATAAATAACTTATAACTCAGAGTATGCTTGCATCGTAGGCATCTCGATCATACTGGCAAGCATACCCGCACACCGAAAGCCCGCCACGGCGGCACCCTGAATGCTCCTCCAAAGGGTCGTCCATCCTATTGATACCATATATCAGGGTGTCCCTGAACTACGAAACAAAAAGCTACAGGCAGAACTTCCGTTCGCTAGGGAAGTGCCGTACCCTGCCGCAACTCCGGGATTGGGTTCAAAAGTGAGACGACGCGGACGCGTCGCTGAACCGTCATTGCACTGATTCCCAGCGCCGCGGCGATCTCTCTGAGACTCAAGCCCTGCTTCTGCATCTCCGCAATCTTGCTGGTATCCTCGTTGCTGTGCCGCAGCCTGATCACAAGCGAAGTTGCCTCCCATCGATAGTCCTTCACGCACGCTCTGGCGGGATCAGATCGAAGTTTTGAATGTGCAGTCTTCTCATGATGCGAAAGCGGTGAGTGTAAGTGGCCTCGACAGTGATGTTTAGGCGCTCGGCAATCGCCTTCGGCGAAAGACCATTAACAAGATCATAATAAACGGTTCTTTCCTCGGAACTGAGGGAAGCCAGATTGAGATCCCGTTTATTCACCAGGCCCACCACATGGAGAGACACCAGGTCGTGAACGTTCAGCTTGCGCATCAGGGTGGCGCGGTAGGTGTCCACTGCTTCGGGGCTGATTTCCAGGAGATCGGCGATGTCTTTGGCCCGCAGCCCGTTCACCAGATACGAGAAGACTTCCATTTCCCGCGGGCTGAGCGACGCCAGCGGATCCTGCGCCCGGCTGTTATCGCCCTTGGTAAAGAGGCCGGCGCCGCGTAGCAGCGGCGAGATGTACACGCCGCCGTCGCGCACGAAGCTGATGGCGTCGAGCAGGTGCCGCGACGGCCCATCTTTCAAAAGGTACGCATCCGCTCCGGCCCGCAAAGCTTCCAGAACCGTAGACTCTTCGCGGCTGATGGACAGGATCATGAGCTTGGCGGTGGAACCTGCGGCGCGCAGTTTTCGGATCGTCTCGACGCCGGTCATGCCCGGCATCTGGAGGTCCAGGATGGCGAAGTCCGGCTTCAGGTTGAGCACCATTTCGAGCGCCGATGGGCCGTCGGCGCACTGTCCCAGAATGTGCAGACCCTGTCCCGTACACAAGGCCGCGATTCCCTCCCGCACGATGGCATGGTCATCCGCCAGGATGACTGTAATTTGATCAGGCTTCATGGCTGCTGTCGTCGTCCAGTCTACTAGCGAGGCTCGTTATGAGCAAGGGCACGTCTCGCCAGAAATCAAACGATCCTGTCGCGCGGGGCGCTAGCCCGACTTTCGCAAAACCAGGGTCATCTTCTTCGCGGACGGGCCGTAAACATTGGTCCGCATGCAAGTTGATGAATAGATGAAAGAACTAAGGCAACAGCAGCCCGTCGGCTGACGAGGGCCGCAACACCGTAGG
>JBGPKH010000355.1:0-9040 GCA_041485845.1 Bryobacteraceae bacterium | reverse complement strand
CTGGTGCTGGCGGGCGATCTCGGCGGCGAAGGGCTGACCGAGGCGCACATCATCGGGCCGAATCTGCGAGTCGGCGCGCCGAACACCGAGCAGTACGGGTCGCCGCTGGGTCCGGCCAACACCACCCCGCCCGTGCCTGCGCTCGATATCCCGGCCTTCCGCGCCCCGGGCGCCGACCCGAGTTCGTGGATCAAGCCCGCGGACCAGCCGCTGGCCTTCCGCACCACCGGTCAAAAGAAGGACGTGACCCTGGTTCCTCTGAACAGCCTGTTTGACAGGCGTTATTCCGTCTACTGGCAGGTGTCGTGAGATGCTTCGCGCTCTCACTGGTTTCCCGGCTCTCCATCGGTCCCGCATTCTGTGAAGCCATGCGTCTCGAAGGCCATCCCGGCAACGCGGCGCCGTACACGCTGGCTTCGATCGTCGCCAGCGCCATCGATTCCGGCCGGTGTGACGCGGTCCATCCGGCTCGACCTGCCTCAGCGGTTCGGCATCGGTGGCGGCTGACGGCCACAAAAATCACCGCGAGCCGGATGTAGGGCCACCTTGTCCGTGCGAAGCCGGAACGGCCGGATGAGTTGCTTGACGTACGCGGCATTGCCAGGGTCAGCTCGCCTGCGGCAGCAATATGATCAATTCCAACTGCGGATTGGGCAGTTCGCCCGGCACGTACGCCGCCAGGTTGCGCGCGCGTTGGATCGCCTCCCAGCACAGCCCCGACTGGCTGACGCTGAAATACTGAAAGTTGAGCTTGATGGGAATCGCGCTCGGCGGCGTGTCCACATAGGTCAGCGGCAGGCCGGGCAGCGCCTGGCGCACCAGGTGTTCGATGTGGCTGGCCGAACAGACTTTGACCAGGTACGGCGCCTTGCCCACGATCTCGGCCTTGCTGGTTTCGGCGCCAATCGCCAGGTACATCTTGGTGTTCACCAGGTACTTGTCGTTGTCCAGCGAAGTGGCGTAGATGGAAGGCTGCACCAGCTTCAGCGGCAGCGAGACGAAGTTGCTGGGCACTACCGTCTCCAGCAGAATGCGCAACTTCTCGTCGAGCTCGGTGAAACACGTGCCGAGATCGTCGTGCTCGTACGGGGGCAGGTCGCGCGGATGAATGTTCATCGAGAACGTGGTGAGCGCGCCGGCCAGGTCGAGCATGGCGGAGTAGAGCAGCTCGGGATGGCCGCCGCGCGTTTCAAAGAGGTGGCGAAAGTTGGGGAACGCGGTGTTGACCGTGTAGAGCAGCCAAAAATTAGCGATGTCGGCGGCGGTGAAATCGGCCAGACTCTGGTTCTTCTGGCGGCGCAAACCGGCAATCGCGCTGGAACGCGCGCTCAGGATCTCGACCAAACGGCGCGCAATCGCCGACAGGTAATCGCTCGCCAGAAAGTCGAGCAGCGGCGGCACGAAGCGCGGCTCCAGTTGGAACGTGCCGGCCTCGGTGCGCAACACCCGCGCGACCCGCAGCGTGGAGTACCCATCCAGCGATTCACCTTCCACCAGCAGCCGGAGATTCTTGCGGGCAATCTGTACGGGCTTCTCCGCCAGGCCGGTGTTTTCGTCGCGGAACAGTTCGATCTCGGCGCGGTAACGGGCCCCGCCCTGGCGCGCGGAAGTCGCCACGTTCAAGCCTCGCTCACGATACTGCGGTACCGCCAGGAACAACTCCAGGGTGGTCTGGTCCGGCTCGAAGCAATCGGCCAGCAGTTTGTGGGGTGGGGCGCTATCGGACGCCGGAATGTCGAACAGCAGCCCGTCCGGCAGAATTCCGCAGGCGCTGGAAATGTCGAACGACCCGGCGGCCAAGGCCTCCTGGCTGATTTGCAGCGAGCGGAAACCCCAGGGGCAGAACGAAAGGCTCTCCAGGTGGAACTGCAACAGGTTTTCGAGGAAGCGGTCCTGAAGCTGGAGATACTGCGGGCTCAGGAACGTCCCTTTGGTCCAGATGACCGGCTGGAGTCGTTTCATTTGGAATCACACTACCAGAAGTGAAGCGCTGTGTCCAAGGGCGGGGCATAATAAAGGTATGAATGCGGCCGATCTCTACGACAAGGATTTCTCCGAGTGGGCTCTGCGGAACGCGGAGCTCGTGCGTTCGGGGAATTTCAACGAGGCCGATCTCGAGCACATCGCTGAGGAGATCGAAGACTTGAGCAAGAGCAGGCAAAGAGCGCTGGAAAGTGCGGTGATTCAGATCATGCTGCACTTGCTGAAATACGAGTTGCAGCCAGTCAAACGAAGCCGGAGTTGGCTGATGAGCATAGCCAAGCAGCGCGTCAAGATCAGGCGCATTCTGCGCGAGAGCCCGAGCCTGAGGCCGCAACTCCAGGCGATCGCCACAGATTCGTATTCGGATGCAGTTACGTACGCTTCGATCGAGACCGGGATCCCGCACGCTGAGTTCCCCAAGGAGTGCCCGTTCGCCGTGTCCATGCTTCTCGATGACGATTTTCCGCCTCAATCCCCCGAGGAGTAGCCCGTACCAGCAACTGTACTTTTCCCTACATTCGTGCCCATCTCGACCCCTGCCGCCGACGTTATTCTCAAGTGATGTCGCCCACCCAGACCGCCTCCTACCCCTGGCATCGGAAACTGCCGCGTCTCGGGACCGGCGAGGAGTTCGCTGCCCTGCGCCGTTTGCTTCAGGAGTCCGACTATACCGACGAAGGCCTCTGCCAGCGCCTCAAGGTCGAAGACCTGCTGGCGTATTCCTCCACCGCGCCCCGGGAGCGGCCCATGGAACAGCCTCTCGACGGGCTGATCCGGCTCTTCTTCGATTGTGCGCTGGTGGAGGAGGAAGCGCTGGCTGGACTGCTGCCCACCAATGCCCTGGACTTGATGGAATCGCTCGACCTGGTGGTGCGGGATCCGGACCGGCCGGGTATGATCTTTGCTTCGGTGGCCATCCTGCTGGCCCGCGGCATCGCCACGGTGTGCGATCGGGGCGAGGTCGCGCCCGACGGATCCATAACGGAGCTGCCGCCCGACGTCGTATACCCTGCCATTCTCGACACCACGCGCCGGTTTCTCGAAGGCCTGCCGGACACGCCGTGCGATGTCATGCTGGATGTCGGCACAGGCACTGGGATTGCCGGGCTCCTGGCCGCCCGCTACGCCAGCCACGTCTGGGCCACCGACATCACGGCGCGCGCCGTGCGCTTTGCCGACTTCAACCGCCGCCTGGCCGGCATCGACAATATGACCGTGGTGGAAGGCGATCTCTATGCGCCGGTCGCGGGCCTGACGTTCGACCGCATCACCATCCACCCGCCGTATGTGCCGGCGAAGATATCGAAGTTCGTGTTTCGCGACGCCGGCCAGGACGGCGAGCAGATCATTCGCCGCGCCATCGAAGGTGTGCCCGAAATGCTCCGCCCGGGCGGACGATTCTATTCTCTGCAACTGGCGACCGATCGCGAAGGCGAGACGTTCGAACAGCGCATACGCAAATGGCTGGGGCCGCAGCAGGCGGAGTTCGACGTGATGCTGGGCGCTCACAGTATC
The DNA here is from genome assembly GCA_041485845.1 of Bryobacteraceae bacterium. Taxonomy (GTDB): domain Bacteria; phylum Acidobacteriota; class Terriglobia; order Bryobacterales; family Bryobacteraceae; genus OMOG01. Next base: position 5,542 of record JBGPKH010000355.1, on the reverse strand, counting down.
CGGACTCCCGCCGAGTTTCTCGCCGACACCGCCACCCGTAAGTCGGCCAGTCCCGTTGAGAGCAGCGACTTGATGGATCTCTGGCAGGAGACCAAGACGAAGTACCTGGTCTACGGAGCCGTGCTCATCGAGCGGCACACCCTTCCGCGGCCGCCCATTACGGGCCGCATCCAGACGGGAAAGGGATACACCGGCCGGCACCTCGAGTGGCTGCTCGAGTGGCAAAAGGCGCTGACCCGGGCCAACTCCCTGGAGATGTTGTCGAACTGTCACCCGTTCCTGGCGCCCGATTGCACGCTGCACGTGGTGAGCCGCGTGCACGAAGGACGGTTTCGCATGGAGGAGTTCACCCTGAAGTCGCAGGCGCCGTTTCGCAGTTCGTTTCGCTGCGAGGGGTGGGTGACGCAGATCCTTTCCGAGTGCGACGGCGTCCGGCCGTGGCACGAGCATTTCGAACGCGCCAGGAGGGACGGCCTGATTTCCGAAAAAATTCCCGCCAAGGAATTCGCCGGCCTCTTGAGTCTGCTGGTGTCGCTCGGTATTCTCCGGGTGGCGGAATGGCAACTCCCGGCGGCCGACGGTACGGACGAAGAGGACCAAGCGCAGTAAAGGCCAACTGGCAAACGCGCGGCGGCGGCGGCCGGCGACTCTCCCACCAACCACCTATCCGTGCCGCGCCGGACCGGAGGCGAAACCACCAGGGCCGCGACGTGGCGGCTCGGGGGCGGCGGATGCGGGTGGCGCGGGCGCCGGCTCTTCCGGCTTGCGAGGCGGGCGGCGGTCCAGCCGGTTGGCTATGAACTCGTCCCGCGCCTTGGCGTAACGCGGCGTTCCCGGTTTGGCGTCCACCGTAGCCCACTCCTCGGGGGTGATCTCCTGGACCAGGGGCAGATATTTCTGGAAGTAGTTCTTCAGCCGCTCCTGCACCGGTTTCAGGGTCGAATGATACAGCAGGAACAACACCTCGTCCGGCTGCGCCGGGAGCACGATCTGGTAAACCTGCGAGGCCTTGCGGATGCGCGCGGAGCGAAGCGCGGTTTCCAGCTTTTTCGCGCGGGCCTCCAACTTCTGCCATAGGTCGAGATCGGCCTTGGCCAGTTCGGTGGTCTTGATGAGGGCTTGCTTCTCCTTGGGAGCGAGCTTCTCGGTAAGCGCGTAGAGGAACGGTCCGAGACGGGAGGCGCGGGAGCGGGTGTCTTCCGGCAGCAGCCGGCTCATCTTTTCCAGCTTGGCTATGCCGGCGAGGTTGAACCTGGCTCCGGCGAAGGCCGGCGAGATCAGGGCCAGTAACCCTTCCTCAGCGAGTATCTTGAGGATTTCCGCAGGCGCTTCTTCTACTCCGATGCGCTTGAGCTCCTCGCCCAGGATTCGCGCCGGAATCCCCTTTTCCGCTCCGGCCTCGCGGGCATTGGCCACCTGCATGCGCGTTCGTTCCTCCACCTCGAATCCCAGCCGGACGCGGAATCGGGCCAGGCGGAACAGCCGCGACGGATCGTCGTAAAAGCCGTAAGGGTTGACCGAGCGTAGCTCACGCCGCCCGATGTCCGCCAGCCCGTTCATGGGGTCGAGCAACAGACCGCGGGAGGCTTTATTCAGGGACAGCGCGATCGCGTTGCAGGTGAAATCGCGGCCGCGCAGGTCGTCCTGGATGGTGGCGGGAGTGACCTGGGGCTTAGCCCCGGCCCGTGTGTGCTTTTCGTGGCGCGACATGGCAATCTGCGCCGTAACGCCCGTGGGGAACAACAGTTCCGCCCACTTGCGGTGATCGTCGGAGGACACCATTTTGGCGCCGGTGCGGTCGCAGATTGCCTTGGCCACCTTCAGCGCCGGGCCCTCGACCACGAAGTCCAGGTCGCGAATGCGGAACCCGGCCAGCATGTCGCGCATCGCGCCACCGGTGAGAAACAGGTTGACGTTGGCCAGCGCCGCGGCCCCCTGGACGTCCTCCACCACCCGGTTCTGATCGGGACTCAGGTGGCTCTCCAGCATGTAGATGTAGTCGCTCATTGCAGGCGTTCTCGATTAGCCGTTCTCAAATTCAAGCCCGGGGATGGTGCCTGTCTACGGTGTCCCGAAGTCTCGACCGCATAACGTGGGTATAAATTTGGGTGGTCGAAATGTCGGCGTGTCCCAACATCACCTGCACGCTGCGCAGGTCCGCACCGCCTTCCAGCAGGTGGGTGGCAAAACTGTGACGCAGGGCATGGGGCGTTAATCCGTGGAAAATGCCGGCCTGCCGGCCGTATCCGGCGAGGAGCTTCCAGAATCCCTGACGGGTCAGGCAGCCGCCGCGCGCGGTCACAAAAAGATACCGGCTGGCCCGACCCTTGAGCAGAGCGCCGCGACCGGACTGGAGGTAGGATGCCACGGCCTTGATGGCATCTTTGCCGACCGGCACCAGCCGCTGTTTGTTGCCCTTACCCATGGTCCGCAGCAAGCCCATTTCGTGATTGAGGTCCCCCATACCCACACGGCACAACTCGGAGACTCGCAATCCAGTCGCGTACAGCAGCTCCAGCATGGCACGGTCGCGCAGACCGGTTGGCCGGGAGCTGTCCGGAACCTGGATAATTTTATCGATCTCCTGTAAATTCAGAAACTTGGGAATAGTCTGCCATTGCCGTGGGGTGCGCAGGTGCTGGGTCGGATCGGTATCGATAAGCCCTTCTCTCAGGAGAAACCCAAAGAAGCTGCGAAGGGTGGTCAGGTGCCTGGCAACGGACCGGGTGCTCAAGCCGGATTGGTATAAATGATCCAGATAAAGGCGGGTTTGTTCCGTGCCGGGAAGGCCGGAAAGATTGCCCAAAAATGCATTAAACCTCGATAAATCAGCAGAATAGGCCTCCAGAGAGTTGGCCGCGAGGCCTTTTTCGATGCGGCAGAAGTTGAGAAACGCGGTCATCTGGTTGGCAAGTCGCGTAGAATCTGATGTGAGCGAACCAGACATCGTGCCAATGATACAATAAGCGCCTAAATGTTTGAAACAAAGTTGAAAAAGAGGTAAGGTTGGCCTCCACTACCAAAAAGGCAGTCATCCACCGGTTTGAGAAGGAACCGGTCGCGGGACATCTGAATACTGTTTCTTATCAGCAACCTACGGGTGTGGAACTGCTCTCGGAACAGGGCAACGCCATAACCGTACCCTACATCGACATCAAGAGCATTGCGTTCGTGCGCGATTTTTACGACAAGGGGGAGGACGCCCGGCGGGTTTTCAACACCCGGCCCAAGATGGAGGGACTTTGGGTTCGTTTCGAATTCCGCGACGGGGAGGTGATGGAAGGCATCATGACCAACAACCTCCTCCAGGTGGAGCACTACGGCTTTACAGTGATCCCGCCGGACCCATCGAGCAACCATCAGCGGATTTTCGTGCCGCGGACGGCCCTGCGGTCCGTGGCGGTTTTGGGGGTGATCGGGAGTCCCTTGAGGAAACGGAAGGCCAAGCCGGCCGCCAAGGAACAAATCGGCCTTTTTGAAGAGTAACGGGTGGGCTGCCGCCTCCGCCTTTTCAAGCGAAAAAAACAGTACGCTATAATGGGATTTAATACATACTAGTCTCAGTTGGAGGTTCTATGAAGTTGCGAAACCTGGCCCTCGTTGCCGCCGGGACGGTGTTCCTGGCCTGCACTGCCCTCGCCCAGATCACGACCGTGGAAGGAGACGTGAAGGGCATCGACAGCAAGCCCGTCGATAAAGCGCAGATCAAGATTACGCGCACGGATATCAAGGGCAACTACGAAACCAAGTCGAACAAGAAGGGCCACTACATCTACATGGGCCTGCCGATGGGCACCTACAGCATCGCGCTGTGGATGGACGGCAAAGAGGTTGACAAGGTCAACGGTGTACGGACTTCGCCGGGCGATTCGAAACCCATCGACTTCGACTTGAGCAAGTCTCAGCAGGCCAAGTCGAATCAGCAGGCGGAAATTCAGAAAGCCGTCGAGACGGGCACGATCTCCGACGAACTCAAGCGCGGTTTGAGTGCCGAAGAGAAGGCCAAGATGGAGAAGGAGATCAAAGACCGCTCCGAGAAGATGAAGAAGAACTCGGCGTTGAACGACTCCTTCAATGCCGGCATGACGGCCATGCAGAGCAAGCAGTACGACCAGGCGATTCCCGCGTTCACCAAGGCATCGGAGCTCGATCCCACGCAGCAGGCCGTTTGGGCGCAGCTCGGGGAAGCCTACGTGAAGATGGCCGAGACCAAGACGGGAGCGGAGTTCGATACCAACATCCAAAAGGCGCTGGAATCGTACAACAAAGCCCTCGAGTTGAAGCCCGACGATCCCGCCAGCCACAACAACTACGCGCTCGCCCTGGCGAAGGCGAAGAAGTTCCCCGAGATGCAGGCTGAACTCAAGAAGGCGGCCGATCTCGATCCGGCGAATGGCGGCAAGTATTACTACAATCTCGGCGCCATCCTGGTGAACTCCGGCCAGACTGACGCCGCCGGCGAGGCGTTCAAGAAGGCCATCGAACTCACACCCACCTATGCCGACGCCTACTACCAATACGGCGTGACACTGGTGGGGAAGGCGCAGATCGGAGCCGACGGCAAAGTGACTCCGGTTGCGGGCACGGTGGAGGCCTTCAACAAGTACCTGGAACTGCAACCAAACGGCCCCTACGCCCAGCCCGCCAAGGACATGCTGACGTCCCTGGGTTCGAGCGTGGAGATGAAGTTCCAGAACCCCAACGCCAAGAAGGACACCACCACCAAGAAGAAAAAGTAGGTTTTGAAATTCCCGGGGCGGCTGCCTGAGGCTGTCGTCCCGACCCCATGATGCGTTTCCTCTTTATCCGCATTATCTTTCCCCTGCTGGTTTTCTGGCTGGTGCGGGCGGTGCTCAAAAGTCTCTTCGGGAGCTCCAATTCCAACCACGTTCCGCAGAGCCGCGCCAGGGAGGCGCCGCCCGTGGCGGCCGGGGGCGAGCTCAAGAAGGATCCGGTATGCGGCACGTATGTCTCGACGGTGGCCAGTATTACGCGAAGCGTAAACGGCGAAGTCGTCCACTTTTGCTCCAAGGAATGCCGGGATAAGTACCGGGTGGCGTGAGCGCCGTTACAGCAGAATTCGACCCTGGCGAATCCCCAGAGTGACCGCTTCCGTGCGGGTGTCGAAAGCGCGGCCAGCTCGTTTGCCATGAAATGACTCCTTTGATTTCAGGATGCCGCGGGCCGGGGTGGCCGCACATCGGTAAATCGGTCAGGAGACACCCGGGTGGGGAGGCCACGGGAGCCGTCGCGGCACTCATCGCGGCAGATTTCATGGGGCGACCCCCTTGCGCGCGGGGCCCCCTGGCCCGCCCTTCGCGGTAAGAGTGGAGCTCGTGCCGGCCGCGGCCACGGGCCGTTGAGCGGCGGGAGGTCGGCCTACTCCTCGGCTTCTTCCTTACGGCCTTCGCGCGCGGCCTTGAGACGTTCCTCGCGGCGCTTGGCGCGGTCGGCGGCGCGCTTGACCAGTTCCGAACCGACCAGCTCGATCATGGCAACCTCGGCGCCGTCGCCCTTGCGCGGGCCGAGGCGGGTGATGCGG
>JBGPKH010000354.1:0-9043 GCA_041485845.1 Bryobacteraceae bacterium | reverse complement strand
GTGGGCTGGGCCGGCACTATTCTCCGTACCAGCGACGGGGGTAAGACGTGGGAGAAGATTCACACGGAAGCGGCCTCATGGTCCCTGACCTCGGTGTACTTCCGCGACACCCAGAACGGCTGGATGGTGGGGTTCGCCGGACAGATTCTGCGCAGCCGCGATGGCGGCGCGACCTGGCAGGCGCAGACGAGTCCCGTCCGTTCCTGGCTGACCGCGGTATCGTTCGACCGTTCCAACCGCGGCTGGATCGCCTATGACGACGGTCTTCTGGTGAGCGAAGACGGCGGGGAAACCTGGAAAGCCGTTCCCGTCGGCGGCCGTTTCTTTCTGGCCAAACTGCTCATGGTCAACAACTCGCTTTGGGCGGTCGGCCAGTCGGTAGTGCTGCAACAAGCCGATGGCCTGAAATGGACCCGCATCAATAGCCTGGCGCCGGGCGGCAACGCCTCCGGCAAGCCCGCCCCGCCACCGGTGCGGCCCACCGCGCCGTAAGGTAGGACAGACGATCGGTTTTCGTCGTCTGTGCTCTTCCGGCTCCTCGGCTAAAATAGACAAACAGGACTTAAACTACTTGACAAGATCGGCGTTCGGGTCCAAGATACCCATAGTTGCACTATGGGAAGACCTGAAGCTTCATCGCGGACCGAGATCCCGCCTGGAACTCTGTACATGCTCATCCTCAAGACTCTGGCTCGGCTCGGGCCGATGCACGGTTACGGAATTGCCCAGCACATCCAGCAAACGTCCGAAGCCGTGCTCCAGGTCGAAGAGGGCTCGCTCTATCCGGCCTTGCAGCGAATGCTGATCAAGGGCTGGGTCACCGCCGAGTGGGGCCAGTCGGACAACCATCGGCGCGCGCGTTACTACCGGCTGACGCCCGCGGGCAAGAAACAGTTGGGCGTGGAACTTTCGGAATTCGAAAAGGTGATGCGGGCAATCGCACAGGTGATTCAGCCCGCCTGACCGGGTGTGGTGATGATGGACTGGCTTGGTGAGTTGTGGCGCAGGCTGCTGTTCCCGTTCCGGCGGCAGCAGTTCGACCGCGATCTCGAAGAGGAGATGCGGTTCCATCTGGACATGAAGGCGCAAGAGTCCGGCGCGGCGGCGGCCCGCAGGAAGTTCGGGAATGGCACGCTCTTGCTGGAAGACAGCCGGCAGGCATGGGGCTGGGGAGGCGTCGAGTCATGGGCCGCCGACCTGAAGTACGCGCTCCGCGTACTGCGCAACAACCCTGGATTTGCGGCTGTCGCCGTGTTTACGCTGGCCTTGGGCATCGGCGCCAGCACGGCAGTCTTCAGCGTCGTGAATGCCGTTCTCCTGCGTCCGCTGCCGTTCCGTGAAGCGGACCGCCTCATGATGGTTTGGGAGACACGAGAAACTCGCGGCGAGGACCGCGTGGTGGTGTCTTACCAGAACTTCTGCGATTGGAAGGAACAGAGCCGCTCGTTCGAGCACATGGCGGTATTCGTGGGGGATGCAGCCCGTATGATGGTGGGCGACGAACCGGTGCTGGTTCCGGGCGCGCGCGTGAGCGGCGGCTTCTTCCCCGCGCTCGGAGTGCAACCCATAATGGGCCGGACTTTCCTGCCCGAGGAGGAACGCACCAGCGCGCAGCGGATAACCGTCCTCTCGTACGACTTTTGGCAGCGCTTGGGCGGAGACCGGAACCTGGTGGGCAAGACGGTGCAGTTGGACCGCGACGTCTTCACCGTCGTGGGCATCATGCCGCGCGGCTTCAGCTTCCCCAAGGACTCGGAGTTGTGGTTTCCCTTCGCCACCGACGATTCCCGGAACGGCCCCGGGGCGCACTATCTGCGCGTGGTCGCCAGGTTGAGGGCCGGCGTCACCGTGACGCAGGCGCAAAGCGAAATCGAGACCATCGCGGCGCGGCTGAAGCTGGCCCACCCCAAGGAAAACGAGGCAATCGGCGCCAATGTCGTGCCGCTCCACGATCAGATTGTGGGCGAGGCGCGGCGCGCTCTGCTGGTGTTGATGGGCGCCGTGGGCTGCGTCCTGCTGATCGCCTGCGCCAACGTGGCGAACCTGCTGCTGGTGCGCGTCACGGGCCGCCGCCGCGAGCTCGCCCTGCGCCTGTCGCTGGGCGCGGGCCGGTGGCGCATCGCGCGCTGCCTGCTGGCGGAAAGCCTGCTGCTCGCGCTGGCCGGCGGCGCGCTGGGGGTGGCGGCAGCGCACTGGCTGGTGCGCGCCTTTGTGGCGCTCGATCCGATTCACCTGCCGCGAATTCAAGAGGTGGCAGTGAATGGGGGCGTACTGCTGTACGCCGTAGCGGCGGCCATCGCGATCGGGGTTTTGTTCGGCCTGGCGCCGGCACTGCACGCTTCGCGGCCCGACCTGGGCAACTGGTTGAAAGAAGGACCGGGTGCGCCGGGCGTAGGCGAGTTCGGAAAGAACCGCGGGCGGAGTCTGCTGGCCGCGGCGCAGATCGCGCTGGCCGTGACCCTGCTGATCGGCGCCGGCCTGTTGCTGCGCAGCTTCGTGATGCGGGTCAGGGTACCGCTGGGGTTCCGCCCGGAAGGTGTCCTGGGCGTCGAGCTGCCCTGGTCGGTGAACCGGCGCATCGACGAGTTGCTGGACCGGTTGCGCGCCCTGCCGGGAGTGCAGGCGGCGGGCGCGGCGACGGCCTTTCCTCAAAATCACGCCGGCTCGTACTGCGACGACTGCCTGGAGATCGAAGGCCGGCCGAGAGGGCAGGGCAAGGCGCGCGATACGGGCTTCATGGTAGCGACCGCCGACTTCTTCCGCGCCGCCGGCATGACGCTCCAGCGGGGCCGCTTCTTCACGGCTGCCGATGGAGCGGACGCGCCCAAGGTGGCGGTGATCAACGAGGCGCTCGCGCGCCGCGATTTCCCGGACCAGGACCCCATTGGCATGCATGTGCGGTGGGGTACCAAGGAGTGGAGCACCGTGATCGGGGTGGCGGGAAATGTGAAAGGGTTCGGCGTGGCCGGCGACCCGATGCCGGCGGTCTACTTTCCCAATCGCCAGGCGAGTTGGGGCAATGGGGTTCAGGTGTTGATGCGCACGGCTGTGCCACCGCTGAGCCTGGCGGGCGCGGCGCGGAGGGAAATCCGCGCGTGGAACAAGCGCATGATCTTCGGCAAGCTCGACACGGTGGACAACATGCTGGCGGAGTCGGTGGCGGTTCCGCGATTCTACATGATGCTGGTGGCGGGCTTCGCCGTGCTGGCGCTGGTCGTGTCCGCCGTTGGCGTGTACGGCACCGTGAATTACTCCGTGGCACGGCGGACGCATGAGATCGGCATTCGCATGGCGCTGGGCGCGGAGCGCGGCGACGTGCTGGCGATGATCCTCGGGCAGGGTCTCGGGCTGATGGCGGTGGGCGTCGCGTTGGGCCTCGCCGGCGCATGGGTATCCACGCGCGTGCTGGAGACGCTGCTGTTCGGAGTGCAGCCGACCGATGCCGCAGCGTTCGCCTACGGCTCGGGCGTGCTGGTCCTCGCGGTCCTGCTGGCCTGCTATGTTCCGGCGCGGCGGGCGACCCGGGTCGATCCGCTGGAAGCGCTCCGGCACGAGTGAGTGGGCCCCGAGGGTGAGAGATGAGAACGTTGGTATCAGGGGCGATCATGAAGTTCGTCCCGAGAGGGCAAACGTTCGCGTGAGAAGAACTTCATCCCCTGGATCCCCGCCCAGAGCCGTTCGAGGGCTGCGGCCCGGTCTGCGCGATCAATGTCATCATCGAGTGGCTCGACGATCAGGCGCACACGCTGGGCTTCACGCGCGGCCGACCCGTCCAGGCGTCCTGGCCGCTACCCCACCTTGTTCCTCTGGATCTCCGCCGCCGGCACCTCGCTCGACATCCCCGGTTCCTCCGGAGCCGCCACCTCGCCATCCACCATCTTGCGCGCGCCGCTGGTCTCCATGTAGATCGCGTTGGGCATGGCCAGCAGCATATTCATATTGGTAGCGCCGCCGCCGTGGCTCGCCAGTTCGAGCCCGTAGCCGTCGGCGATGGCTGCGATCTCCATCCACTCGGTCACTCCGCCGGCGCGGCGGTTGTCCGGCTGTACCACGTCCGCACCGCGCTTGGCGATCAGCTCGGCGAACGCATACTTCGTGTTGAGATTCTCGCCCGTGGCGATACGGATGTCGAGCGCGTGCGCCAGCTCCGCATAGCCGTCCATCTCCTGCGGCGGCAGAGGCTCTTCGTACCAAAAGCAACCCATCTCCTGGTAGACCCGTCCGCGGCGCAGCGCCTCGTTGCGGTTGAACACCTGGTTGGCGTCCACCATCACCCGCCGGTTCTTTCCCACGATGTCGAGCGCCGCGCGAATGCGCCGCACATCGTCGTCCATCGAAGACCGGCCGACTTTGATCTTCACCGCATGATACCCCTGCTCCATCGCCGCCGAGACCGACCGCCGGTATCGCGACAGATCGTCGTCCTTGTCGTAATACCAGCCGGTCATCGAGTAGACCGGCATGCGCTCGCGGTACGCGCCGAGCATTTTGTACACCGGCAGACCCGCGTGCTTACCCAGGATGTCCCAGATCGCGATATCCACGGCGGCGATGGCAAACTGGGCCACGCCTCCCACGCCCTGGTACTCCAGCGCCTTCCACAGGTCGGCGCGGATGCGGCGCGGAAACGCCGGGTCCTTGCCCATCAGCACCGGTTTGATTTCCTGCTCGAGGATGGTCTGCACCACCTGCGGCCCGCCGGGGATCATGCCGAAGGAGCTGTGCGCCCATCCGGTGATGCCGGCGTCCGTGCGGATGCGCAGCACCACCGAGCCGCTGTCCACGCCCAGTTCGTGGATGGCGTCGTAATAGGGCGAGCCCGGAGGACTCTTCAACCGGTCGGTCTCGAGCGCCGTGATTTTGAGTTGCTTTTGTTGCGCCGCCGCCGCGGAAAAAGCGCCGCCGGCCAGTGGCAACGCAGCCGCCGACTGGAGCAGTTGTCTTCTGTTCATGATTCCTCTTCCCGGTCAAAGACCCAGGTATTGTGGTGTTGGTGCTTGGCCGAAACGCACGCGCTCCACAGCCACGAATATCCGGCCTTTCCGATTGCGCTTGCATGCCTGCTGACCCGCACCATATCACGTTTCTCCGGACGATGCAGAATGCCTCGCGGTTGTGATAGATTGCGCTGAGGGAATGGTCGACGACGTCACTTTCCGCCGTCTGTGCCGGGCCCGCGATTTCCTCGCGGCGAGTTACCCGGACCGCATCACGCTGGATCGGGCCGCGCGCGAAGCCTGCCTCTCGCCGTTCCACTTCCAGCGCATGTTCGCCCGCGCGTTCGGAGAAACGCCGCACGACTTCCTCACCCGGCGGCGCATGGACACCGCCAAGGAATTGCTGGCCGCGGGCGACCTGCCGGTAACGGAAGTTTGCCTGGCGGTGGGGTACCACAGCATGGGCACGTTCAGTTCCCGGTTCGCCGCGCTGGTCGGACAACCGCCCTCCGAGTACCGGCGGACGGTCCGCCGCTGGGTGGCGCCGGTTCACGGCTGGCGCATCTACCACGTCCCATCCTGCTTCGTGAGCTTCTGGCTGTCGGGCGCGCTGAAACCGCAAGATTGAAGAAGCACACGCCTGCGGACGCCGCTATATTGGTCGCAGAGGAGAAACCCATGATTCAGCGCTTGTCGCACACCACCATCTATGTCATCGACCAGGACGCAGCGTACGACTTCTACGTAAACAAGCTCGAGTTCGAGGTCCGCACCGACCAGACCATGGGCGATTATCGATGGCTCACGGTTGGCCCCAAGGGCCAGCCGGACTTTGAGATCGTCCTGATGAAACTGGCGCCCGGCGGCCACATGGACGCCGAAAGCGCCGAGTCGCTGCGCAAGCTGGTGGAGAAGGGCGTCCTGGGCGCCGGCGTTTTCGAGACCGCCGATATTCAGAAGACGTACGAAGAGCTGTCGGCGCGCGGCGTCCACTTCATGGGCCCCCCGGAGGAGAAGTTCTACGGAATCGAGGCCCTGTTCCGGGATAATTCGGGCAACTGGTTCAGTCTCGGCCAGCGCAAGTAAGCCGGCCATTTTGGCGCTCCACCCCCACCCCCCAAACTTCAACTTGGTTTCAACGGCTCCATGGAGGCGGGCTGGTGTATACTTCTTTTTGCCGGGAGGTCAAAATGAAAATCCCGGTTGAATGGGGGGCGAATGCACAAAAGAATCTTGTACTGCGCCGCAGTCCTGTCTGCCTGGTTGGTGGCCGCGCCACCGGCAGTGCAGACTATCGACTGCCAGGTCGCGATTATCGGAGGAGGCGCCGGCGGATTGCACACGGCTTTCCGGTTGGGGCCAACCATGCACGCGAATGTGTGCCTGTTTGAGAAGGAAGACCAGTTGGGTGGGCGGGTCCATGACGTCTCGCGCACTCCCAATGGTCCTCTCTAAGGCACTGGCGCCTTGCGCGTCATGGAGACCCAGACTGTGGTTTTCAACCTGGCCGCCGAACTGGGTATCACGCTCGAGGTGGCGCCTTACCGCGACGATCGCTTCAGTGCCCGGGGTTACTTCACTTACGATTCGGACACCATGAATCAACTGGCCTACCCCCTGGTGGCGGATTCCGATTCCGAAACCACTCTCTACGACAAGCTGCGCTTCGGACCGGAGCGCGCCAACGTAGATAACTACCCCGATTTCCGTTCCTACGTGCGCAGAGTGGCCGGCGAGGAGCAGTATCACTTTCTGACCGACGTCTTCCGCTTCCGCGGCGACTTCACGTACCCGCTGAGCGCCAAGGCGTACCTTCAGTTCCTGGACGAAGATTGGGACGTGTGCTGCACTCCCAGCTATCCCGTGGGCGGCATGTCCGCGTTCATCCGGGGTATGGACCAGAGGACGCGATCGAGTGGCGTGCGCATCTTCCTGTCGCAGCCGGTGTCGGACATTTCGAAGGCCGGCGGTCAGTACGTTCTGACCACCCCGGGCTATATCGTCCACGCCCCTCGGTTGGTGATCGCCGTCGATTCCGAGGGCTTCAAGTTCGTCAAGGGCGCTATCGCACAGCAGATTCAGGCCCTGCCGCAGTTTCAGGATCTGACCGGCATCAAGGTCGCGACCATCACGCAGTGGTGGCCGCAAGCCTGGTGGATCGGCGCCGTGCCGGGCAAAGACGTACGCCGGGCTTGGACCACGGAGTATTGCCTGAATGCCATCGAGATTCCCATCAATCCTTACGCCGCCGATCAGAAGGTCACCCGCTCGGTCTACGACGACGATCTTCAGTGCGTGAATTTTTGGGAGCAGACGGCTCAACGTGGGATTCCAGCGGTGGAAGCGGAGATCAAGCGCAGCCTCGACTACCTGTTCCCCGGTGTCAGCATCCCCAATCCGCTCAAGACCCACGTGCAGATCTGGCCCGGCGGATGGCACTTCGTGCGAGCCGGGTCGCCGTTTTCGACCATGCAAATCGCCAGTTGGGCCATCCAGCCGATCCCCGGTGAAGCGGTTTCGCTAGTGGGTGAATCTTACAACCCGCAGAGGTCGGGCTGGACGGATGGGGCGTACAAGTCGTCCATCAATACGCTCAACACGGTCTTTGGGATGAACCTGCCGGGACAGACGGCCAACCTGTCTGGCCCGCTCTCGACTGCCAGCGCCGTCAAACCGAGCTCCGCAGCGGCGACCCCGAACAGGTCTGCCCGCTAGCCGAACGCTTAGACCTTGTCACGAAACAACGTTGCCAATTGCGGGACCGCTCCCTTCGGCCGCGGCTCGGCAGGAGGTAAGTTACCGACGTGTATGCCGCACCCGGCGCCGGAGCACGGTCCGCCCTTCGGTCGCGGATCGGCAGGAGGTAAGTTACCGAGCCGCGACCAAAGGGAGCGATGAGAAGGTTGTTTCATGACGAGCCCTTAGCCTGACTTCCACACGCGGCGCCCGTTAATGCGGGCGGCGCACTGCGCCCCCTAATCGTTTCGAGATTCCGGACCGCAGAGGTGGTATACTCTTGGCGCGACGTGACTCCACGTTAGAGCCGGTTATGCATTTATGGGTTCGTATTCCAGACCAATCCTCACCCTGAGGGGGTGTTCGCATGCTCGACCTTATCATTGTTCGTGCAATCTTCATTCTGGTACTTGCGGCTTCCGCTTACTACCTCGATCCGTTCCAATCGCCGGTCCTGACAGGGATCGGCGGACTGGTTCTCGGCGGCGCCATCATCTTGTTTGAAATCCGCCTCGAGCAGGTCAGCCTGAAGCGGTTGATCGGCGCAGCGTTCGGCTCCGTGCTGGGCATGTTCGGCGCCTTTCTGATGTCCCTGGTGCTGGGTCCGGCGACCCACCAGCCGTTTCTCCAGGTTTGCATTCTCCTGTGGATGACCTACTGCGGCATGATCGTCGGCGCCAAGAAGGGCGACATGCTGAACCTGGCGGCCCTCGGCGGCGTCTTCGGCGGCGAAAAGTCCTCGAAAAAGACTTTCAAGATCCTGGATACCAGCGTGATTATCGACGGCCGCATCGCCGATATCGCCGAGACCGGGTTCCTGGACGGCGTCCTGGTGATCCCCCAGTTCGTGCTGCGCGAGCTGCAACTGGTGGCGGATTCGGCCGATTCCATGAAGCGCAACCGCGGCCGGCGCGGCCTCGATATCCTCCAGCGCATTCAGAAAATGGCCCACCTCAACGTGCAGATCGTGGAAGAAGATTTCCCCCACGTCCGCGACGTGGACATGAAGCTCATCGAGCTGGCCAAAGTTTACGACTGCAAAGTCATCACCAACGATTTCAACCTGAACAAGGTCGCCCAACTCCACGGCGTCGAAGTGCTGAACATCAACGAGCTGGCGAACTCGCTCAAGCCCATCGTGCTGCCGGGGGAGACCATGCGCGTCTTCATTCTCAAGGAAGGCAAGGAGTACAACCAGGGCGTCGCCTACCTGGACGACGGCACCATGGTGGTGGTGGACAACGCCAAGAGGATGATTTCCAAGACCATCGACATCTCGGTCACCAGCGTCCTGCAAACCACCGCGGGCAAGATGATTTTCGGCAAGTTCGACGAACGCCTGCACGCCGCCTCTGCCGGCGCGGAGAGAC
>JBGPKH010000353.1:0-9132 GCA_041485845.1 Bryobacteraceae bacterium | reverse complement strand
CGGTGAGGGCGCCGGAGGTGCTACCCCACTTGGAGACTCGTGTAGTCACGCGCCGGTCGCTGCCGTCACGGCGAAAAGCCCCTGTACCAACAACTACTTAGACCCTGGGAGCGCCTGCCCGGAGGGGGTGAACATCCGTTCTTATCTGCGTTCATCTGCGGCCCGCCACCAGGCACATCACCACAAACGTCGCGCACACAAGTGCGAACCAGTCGCCGAATCGCGTGTAGACCGTCCGCTCGGAAATATACGTGAAGCCCGTATATGACGTCGCCTCCACGTACAGCGGCAGCGATCCGCGCAGCCGGCCGGCGGAGTCGATGGTCGCGGTAATGCCGTCGTTGGTCGAGCGCAGAATCCACCGGCGGTTCTCGGCGGCCCGCATGCGCACAATCGCCAGGTGTTGCATCCGCGCGGCGCTCTTGCCGAACCAGCCGTCGTTCGAAATGTTGACCAGCACCTGGGCGCCGCCCGCCGCGAACTTCCGCACGAAATTCGGGAAGACCGATTCGTAGCAGATGAAGGTTCCGGCCTTGTGATCGCCCACCGGCGAAACTACCACGCGCTTGCCGGCCGCAAAATCTCCGACCTCGGTGGAGATATGGTTGGCGAACCCGAACGGCCACGGAACGAATTCTCCGAACGGAACCAGGTTCACCTTGTCGTAGCGGCTGACGGGCTGGCCCTCGGGCGAAATCAGCACGGCGGAATTGAGCGGCGCGCCGTCGGGCGTGTGGGCTACAACCCCGATCAACAGGTATGCGCGGAGGGCGCGCGCCAGCTCGTCCACATAGCTCCGGAAACGCGCGTCTTCATAGTAATAGAGCGGCGCGGGCACTTCCGGCCACACCACAATCGAGGGCGGCGGATCCCGTCCTTCCATCGCGCCGCGCATGCTCAGCGCCGCCAGCCGCCGCTGCATCCGGTCCACCGATTCCCGCGTCCACTGCGCCGTCTCGGAGATGTTCGGCTGCATCAGCAGCGCGGCGTCACGGCCTCGCTCGGCAGCCGGCATGGCGGGCAGCAGGAGAAGAAGCGGCAGCGGGAGCAGCCAGAGCAATTCGCGTCTCGGGCGCCGCAGCAGCGCCAGCGCCAGCGCGGTCGACATCATCGCGAACACGAAGGAGAGCCCGTAGACTCCGGTGAACGGCGCCAGCCGCAGCGGCACTCCCATGCCGATTCCCGCATTGCCCAGCGCGAGCCACGCAAAGCCCAGCGGTCCGTGGGTCACCTCCACCGCCACCCACAATGCCGCCACCGCCGGCGCCGCCCACCAGCGGCGAATCAGGATCCCCGCCAGCACCGCAAACACGCCCATGTGCAACGCCTTGGCCGCGCAAAAGAGCAGAAACACCGCCCAGCCGGCCGCATCGCCCAAGCCGCCGTGGAACGAGAGCACGAACTGAATCCAGTAACAGACGCCGAACCAGTAGACCACCCCCGCCGCCCAGCCCAATAGAAAACGGCGCCATGGCCGAGCCTCGCGCGCCATTGCGATCAGCAGCGGCGTCAGCGCCGCCGGCGCCAGCCACACCAGGTTGAATCGGGGAAACGCGAGCACCAGCAGCGCCGACGAAGCCAGCGCCAGAACCCAGCTCAGCACGGCGCCCGACGCGCCTCTTCGCTCACCGAGTCGGCCATGTAGGAACTGCGCACCAGGGGGCCGCTAAAAACCGCCTTGAAGCCCAGCGAGAGACCGTAATCGCGATACTCGTCGAACTGCCGCGGCGCGATGTAGCCGGCCACCGGCAGGTTGCGCCTGGTGGGCTGGAGATATTGCCCGATGGTGGCCACGTCGGTGCCCGCGGCGCGCAGGTCGCGAAGCAGCGCGCGCACCTCTTCGCCCGTCTCACCCAGCCCCACCATGAAGCCCGACTTCGTCAGCACGTTGGCGGCATACCGCCGCGCGAAGGCCAGTACGTCGAGCGACTGCCGGTAATCCGCCTGTGGGCGCACGCGGCGATACAGCCTCGGCGCCGTCTCCATGTTGTGATTGAAGACGTGCGGGCCGGCGTCCAGCACGCGCGCCACCGCTTCCAAGTCGCCGCAAAAATCCGGGGTCAGCACTTCCACCCGAGCTTCGGGCAGCGCGCTGCGTACCTCGCGAACCGTTTCCGCAAAATGGCGGGAGCCGCCATCGTCGAGATCGTCGCGGTTCACGCTGGTGATCACCACGTAGCGCAGATTCATCCCCGCTGCCATGCGTGCTACGTTGGCGGGTTCGGCCGGATCGAGCCGCATGTCCCGCTTCTCCGGGTTGGCTTTCGGCACCGAGCAGAATCCGCAACCCCGCGTACACCAGTTTCCCAGGATCATGAACGTGGCCGCGCCGCGATGGAAGCACTCGTGGATATTCGGGCAGCGCGCCGATTCGCAGACGGTGTGCAGGTTCAGTTGGCGCAGCCCGCTCTTCAGCCGGTTGAGCGATTCGAAATGCGTGCGCCCCTTGCGCGCCCATTCCGGCAGCCGCGGCCGCACCGCGCCCCTCGACGCCGCTCCGATCTGTACCAGCGAATCGCTCACGCTACTTCCGAACCAGCTTGCTGAACCCGGCGCTTTCCAGGTCGGTCTTGGCCTTGCCCATCGCCGCGGTATCCGGGTACGGCCCGACGAGAACGCGCGTGAAATTGTTCGGTCCGGGACTCAGGGTGGCGGGGAAGCCCTTTTCCTTAAGGCTCTGCAGGAGGTTTTCGGCGGAGTCGCGGTTGGTGGTTGCGGTCACCTGCCAAAACTGTCCGGGCGCGCTTTCCGGCGTGCCCTTCTGTTCCGGCGGTGCAGGCCTCGGCTCCGGCGGGGCTGGCTTCGGCTCCGGCGGCTTGCGCTTCGGGGCTTCCGGTTCGACGTCGCGCGCGGGCCTGGTGGTGGGTTGCGGAGAGTTGTCGGCAGGCGTGCCCTTGGGCTCAGCCGGCGGAGGATCGGCCGTCTCGGAGCGCGGCGGAGCGGGTGCGGGAGCAGCCGGGGAAGCCGCTTCCGGTCGCGGATCCACGGCTTTCGACGGACTGCCCCCCGCGGACGCCATTTCCGGCGCTTTTACCGTGTGCGAGTTCTCGCCCACTACATATCCCATGGCGAATGCCACGGCGCACAGCAGCACGACAATGAAAAAGCCGCTCAACAGTTGCTTGTTGCCCACCACCAGTTCGTATTCGCCCGTTTCGTTATTGCGCATGTCTTATTTCTGTCCCATCAGCTCATAAACCTTGCCGGTCAAGAGCTTGATGTCGGAGCGAATCTCGCGGATATCTTCGCGGATCGACTGCATATTGGCGCGCATTTCTTCCCGGATGGCGGAGATCTGGACCAGGCTGATGGTCAGGCTCGCCAACACCGCGATAGTCGGCAGCCCGATAGCGATGTAAAGCTGCAGATTGTTCATTGCCCTTCTTCCTGGCCGGTTACTTCCCGGCCGACGGGTCCGCTACGGCCCCCGGCCCGTTGTCCTTGCCTGCCCGATCCAGGGCGCGCCCCAATGATGCAATTATATCGAGCGGCAGGGGGAACACAATCGTGGTGTTCTTTTCAGCCCCGATCTCCACCAGCGTTTGCAGGTAGCGTAGCTGGATCGCCACCGGCTCTTTTTGGATCACGTGCGCCGCCATCGCCAGCTTTTCCGCGGCGGTATACTCGCCTTCGGCATGAATGATCTTGGCGCGCCGCTCCCGTTCGGCCTCCGCCTGCCGCGCGATGACCCGGATCATCTGTTCGGCGATGTCCACCTGCTTGACTTCCACCATCGTCACCTTCACGCCCCATGGCGCGGTGTGCTGGTCCAGAATCGATTGCAGCCGCACGTTGAGCTTCTCGCGCTGGCCCAGCAACGTGTCCAGGTCCACTTCCCCCAGCACGCTGCGCAGCGTGGTTTGCGCCAGTTGCGAGGTGGCGTAGAGGAAATTCGTAACCTCCACCACCGCCAGCCGCGGTTCGATGACGCGGAAGTAGATCACCGCGTTCACTTTCACCGAAACGTTGTCGCGCGTGATCACGTCCTGCGCCGGCACTTCGAGCGTGTCGATGCGGAGCGATACGCGCACGATACGGTCGATGGGCGCGAACACCAGGATCACTCCCGGTCCCTTGGGCTGCGCAAGCAGGCGTCCGAGCCGGAAAATCACGCCCCGCTCGTACTCCCGAAGGATCTTGATCGAACTCATCAGGTACAGTATTACGATCACCACGACGATCGTGGTGAAGCTCGAAAAGTTTTCCATTTCAGCCTCCTATTTGATCAGCGACTGGCTCTACCGTAAGCTTCAGTTTGTCGATCGCCGTCACTCGCACGCGCGCGCCGGCAGCGGCCGGAGGGACCGACACCGCATCCCAATATTCCCCGTGGACGAAAACCTTGCCTGCCGGCGCCAGTTCCGTCACCGCGGCGCCGGTCTCCCCGATCATGCCCTCCGGACCGGTCTCCACCTTGTTGCGCCGCGCGCGCACCACCAGCGAAAGTAAAAAGACGGTAATAGCCGAAAAGGGCACCGCCAGGGCAATGGCGGTTCCCCAGTGAACGCGCATCTCGGGCCACGGGCTGTCGATCAGCGTGACGGCCCCAAGCACCATGGCCACCGCGCCCCCCGTGCCCAGAACGCCGTGCGAAGCGAACTTCGCTTCCAGCACGAACAGCGTGAATGACAGGAGCAGCAGCGCCGCGCCCAGCCAGTTGATGGGAAGCACCGAGATCGCGGAAAGCCCCAGCAGCACGAGAATGGCGCCGATCACTCCGGGCGCGATCAGCCCGGGAGACGAGAACTCGATATAGATGCACAGCGCGCCGAACACCAGCAGCACCAGCGCGATGTTGGGGTCGGCGATGGCCGAGATCATCTTCTGGCGGAGCGACTTTTCGTATACTTCGATGCTGGCGCCGGCTGTATGAAGCGTCTGGCTGCTGCCGTCGAAGCGCGCCACCGTCCGCCCCTCGAGCGCGGCCAGAAGCTGCTCCTCGTTGGGCGCGATCAGATCCACCAGGTGCTGGTCGAGCGCCTCGCGTTCGGTGAAGGACTTGCTCTCCCGAACGGCGGTTTCGGCCAGCGCGCTGTTGCGCCCGCGCTTGGCGCAGATGCTGCGCAGGTACGCGGCGGCATCGTTTACCACCTTCTGCGTCATCACCGCATCCATCTCCACGCCCAGGGCTACGGGGTGCGCCGCGCCGCTGTTGGTTCCCGGAGCCATGGCCGCAACATCGCCCGATTCCAGAATGAAGAAGCCCGCCGAGGCGGCGCGTCCCCCGCTGGGCGCCACGTAGGTCACTACCGGAATGGGCGACGCGACAATCTTCTCGATCGTCTCGCGCATGGCGTCCATCAATCCGCCCGGCGTGTTGAGGCGGACGATCACCAGCGCGGCGCTCTCGGCCTTGGCGCGTTCGATCGCGCCACCGACGATCTCGGCGGTGATCGGGTGCACTACGCCATTCACATCCACCACTATCGCCTTCGGCGCCGCGGAGAATGCCGGCGCTGCCTCAAGCAGCGCCATCGCGAGAATCGCAATTCGTTGCAACCTAACCTCACTATACACCTACTCAGACAACACAGTCCGAAAACACACTCTGGTAATCCGATTGATAGAAACTTTTGATGAGATATTCTCTCAGTTCGCGCTACAATAAATCCTAACCAATCTTTTCTGGAGAATCACAAAGCAAATGACGAGAAAGCGTACTTCCGACAACGACCTGGTGGCACCTGGAGCCGTTGCCTCCACGCCATCCCGCCGCAAATCGGGAAGCAGACCGCGCGCCAAGCACAGCCCCACCACGGGCGAGACATCCACACAGTCCAGCGCCGCTGTTACCGCATTTGAGCCAAGCCGTGAAGAGATCGCGGAGCTCGCGTACCTCTATTGGGAGGCTCGGGGTTGCCTGCATGGTTCCCCCGAAGAAGACTGGCTCCGCGCCGAGCAGGAACTGCGTTTGCGTTCCACCGCCGCCGCTGCCGCGTACGCCAACGCCTGAGCCGGCCGCCCGCCAAGAGCAGGTGCTGCATGAACCCGATGATAAAATATCGCAATGCACTCTGCGATTCGAATCGGACTCATCGGCGATTTTAACGATCGACAAAAGGCTCACCAGGCAATTCCCAAAGCGCTGGCCGCGGCTTCGGGAGGGGCAGCGGAAGCTGTCTGGGTTCCCACGGATGCGGCCGGCAAGGGCAATTCGCTGGACGGCTTCGACGGTCTGTGGTGCGTGCCCGGCATGCCGTACCGCAACGCCGATGGCGCGATCGAGGCCATACGGCACGCTCGTGAGACACGCAAGCCGTTCCTCGGAACCTCGGCGGGTTTTCAGTACGCCGTGATCGAATTCGCGCGCAACGTTCTGGGACTTTCGCAAGCCGACCACCAGAAGACCAATCCGAAGGCCGCCATGCCGTTGATCTCGCCGCTCGGCCTCTCGCTTCTCGGCGTGAAGGCGCGAGTGCGGTTCACCGGCGGTTCGCACCTGCGCCAGGCGTATCGCGCGCCGGAATCGACCGAGCATTATCACTGCAGCTTCGGATTGAACAACCGGTACCGGCGACTGATCGAGGGCAAGGGCCTTTACGTGGCTGCGGTGGACGACCAGGACGAGATTCGCGCCGTGGAGATCGACGGCCATCCGTTCTTTGTGGCCACGCTGTTTCAGCCGGAACTGAGCGCGCCAAGCCCGCTGATCGACGCTTTCGTGGCCGTGTGCGGTGGGGCAGGTTGTAAACCTGCGGCCGATTGTCAATCGGCCTGTTGAAGCCTGTTGATGCCCGTTGAAGCCTGCTGATGCCGCGTGTACTCCCGCAACTTCTTCAATTCCCCGCCACCGCCAGTGTGGCAGTGTTACTGTTCCCTCCCGCCAATTGAAACACCACCGGCACGGCTGGACCCGCGGCGGTGTCCGCCGGCACCGTGAAATTCACTTGCGTGACGCCCGGTATGCCGGGGGCGGCGCCGGCCCACGTGACCTGCGCCTGGAGACCGCCGATCTGCACCATCGGAGCCGGATACGGAATCTTGAGCTGTGGGTTCACGATTCCGATGCCCGTCCCGAAAGCCTGAATCGTCTCCCCCTTTCGCGCCGGATTTGCCGCCGAGATCACCGCCCCATCCGCGTGTTCCGCCGCTAGAGGACCGCCGGGTGCGCTATCCAGCGTGAACCAACCGGGCGCCCAGAACCCGATCGACGGTTTTGCCGCCGCGGATGCGGTCTCACCGCGCACTACCGTCAGAGACTGGCCGCCGGTGGCCGGAATCAGGAAATTGATCTGCCCGGGCGAGACGTAGTAGAGCAGGGCCGGCACACCATCCAGTTCCACACGCGTGCCTGCCAGTTCATGCGGCAAGGGGAAGGCATTCGCGACTGCTATACCGCCCGCGAGGTTCGAGCCGAAGATGGTCGCCAGCGATCCGGTGGCGATCGTATTGCCGTAGCCCGCGGCGTTGACCACCGCACTCACCACCGGCGTGGGCGGCGACTGCTTCGCGAGATACCACGGCCGCGCCGTGGGATCGCTGTGAAAAAAATCCAGCAGCATGCGCGCCACTTTTTGCTGTCCGGCGCCGGATGGGTGCGTGCCGTCCGCTTGCAGTTCGGAGCACGCCCACGTCAGGCCGTCGAATCGCGCCGTCACACCGTCGGCCCACAGATAGGGTCCCCAGGCCAGCCAGGGCGCCGCCTTGGCCAACGGCTGGTCGATCAGCCACTTCACCGCGAAGCCGGCCTGGTAGGCGAACGGTTCGGGGTTCAGCGCGGTGTCGGCGTATCCGGCGTAAATGCGGCTCGAGAAGTAGACGATCTTGAGGTTCGGAAAGCGTGCCCGCGCCTGCTGAACGATGGTCGCCATCTCCGCCTGGAGCGTGACCGCGTCATTCGGAAAAGCCGCTGAAGGCTGCGCGTCCGCGACCTTCAACCATGCCGCCTGAACCTGGGCGGCCGCAGCGTTCGCCGCCTGGAGCCGGCCATCGACTTGCGACCAATACTGTTCCCCCTGGCCGGCGATCATCGCGGCGGTCCATCCGCCGAATGCGCCATCCACCGGCAGTACGCGCGGGTTGCGGAGCGGGTCGGCAATCGCCACAGGAATGAACGCAGAGAATTCCTGCGTGGTGTTGGACATCCCGATCGAAAGCAGGACGATGCGTCCGTTGGGATCGGGATTTCCCGCGGCATCGCGCGGCGTGACCTGCAATGCCTGTTGCACTCCCAGCGCCAGGTATTCGGGCGGCGGCTGGCCGCCGTTCGCATAGAGCGAGACTTGCTTTCCCCGGTAGGGCGCGGGGTAAGGGTCGGTAAAAGGCGTGAATCCAACCGATGTCCGGCTGCAGTTGGAGCCCCAGGCCAGCGACGCGGCTAGGAACCACAGTGCCAATCGCCCCATGCCTTATGTGTAACACTACGCCGCGTGCTATGGCACGATGCCCTGGCGAACCGTAGCGAACCGTACAGAGATCAGGTCCACCGACGTGGCGACGGATAAGATCGCCGCGCGCATTCACGATGCCCTTGCGAACCGTACAGAGATCAGGTCCGCGGGGCGGCGATCGGTTGCAGGGTGGGCGTCCCCCTCTGCAAGCAATTCTTTGGCGATCCACTTGTCGGCAATGCTCCAATCGGGTTGTGGAAAGCGTTCGAAAATGCGCAACCGCTGCAACCAACTGCGGTAGATCTGGGCTGCCTCAGGGGCTGCGGTCGAGCTCGCCAACAGGTTTGCGTCAGCCGCGGCGCCACACGCGGGAGGAGCAAGACGGACGCATGGAGATGGGGGCAGGTTCGAGTAGCGGCTCAAGCTGCGTTCGGCGGCCTGCACCAAAGTGGGCCCTCAGGGGCCAAGCCTGCGTGGGTGTGCCAGACCTTCACCCAGGGAGCGTAGCCGCGCGCGCACTGCGTCGCTGCGGTTTCTGATTGGTGAACCCAGCCAAGCGGCCCAAATGACGCCAATCTGTGCTAGCCCGGTCACCGCCGTAGGTGTGGGCCAACTGTTTGCCGATGGAGGTGGCCACCGCGGGTTGGATGGGTATGGCACTGACATGCACCCAGGCCTGGAGATTCCGGGGGCTGGTCTGGAGTACCACACACGGCTCATGTCCATTGGTTCGCATGCTTTCGACGACGGCTGGGCTGGCCTGATCCAGGTCGACGAGGATGTAGCCGGCGTTCCGCTCCTG
>JBGPKH010000352.1:0-9201 GCA_041485845.1 Bryobacteraceae bacterium | reverse complement strand
GTTGATGGCTAGAAAGGCATGAGTAGCGGCGAAAGCCGTGCGCTTGTTGCCATCGATGAAGGCATGGTTCTGCGCCAGGCTCTCCCAGAGCGCATCGAGCCCCTCGTCCCAAGAAATCCGGTGAACTCGCCACTCCCCTTCGGTCCGGTGCGGCGCATTGGATACAGCGCGCGATCGGACGAGCGGGCGTACGCCAGGTAATCCGCGACCTTGTTGCACAGCGATCCGCGGGTGAAGGGATGGGCAGCATCGCCGCGAAGTGCGGCCGGTTCGCCGTTCTTAACGGTCACGATCCAACTGCATGTGTCCGGGCAATCGAGTGGGCACGCACCGCAAATCTGTCCGTCACCGGGCCCAGGTGTCATTGGTTCAGGTTACCGCGTGCTGGTCCAGGCGCCATACTACGAATTTCAATTAGACCGGTTCCAGCCCAGAATCCGAATCCGCGCATCGCACAAACCGGCCCGTTCCTTTCCGTGATCGGCGTTTACCAGGATGTATACGATCCGCGACGGTCCTCCTAGCGTAGTCAAGACACAGTGGTATTCGCCGTTTCAGATAAGTTCCAGCCGGAGTTGGCGGCCGATAGCCACAGCAGCGCGTTGAAGAGTGTGCAATGTAACACTCGTGTTGGTGGGATCGAGCAAACGGTCCAGTGCTCTACGGCTGGTTTGCATGCGGATGGCCATGGCCGCCTTGGTGAGACGATCCTTCTCCATGGCGGCTTTGATCTGATCGGCGAGGATCTGTTTGACGGCTTGTTGCTCGCACTCTTCCAGAATGCCTTGTTCGGCCAGAAAGCCATCGAAAGATGAACCAACCTTGCCCTTCTTCTTGTGCGTCATCTCAGAGCACCTCCCTCATACGCTTGAGCGCGAGTCTCAAATCATGGGCTGCGGTCTTCTGCGTCTTCTTGACGAAGCTGTGCAACAGCACCATGCGTTCCCGCGCCACGCAGAAAATCACGCGCCCGATCTTTCCATCAGTCAGATCGCTCCGTACCTCCCACAGACCGTTGCCGAGACTGCGACAATAGGGCATGCCGAGCGGCCAACCGAATTCGACCTTCTGAATGTCCCGGCCGACCAGTTTGCGATCCTCCAAGGATAGCCCCAGGATCCACTCCCGTACGGGCCGGTTGCCGAGGGCGGTTTCATAGAAGAACGCCGGGAGCTTCTTGGAACGGTCGATCAATCTTCATTGTGCCAAAAATGGCACATAATGGCAAGGACCTCTGCTAGCGCTCCGGCAGGGTGGACCGGATCGGCAGTAAGGCGGAACGCACCCAGAGGTCGATTCACCTGTACCTGCCTTACGTAGCGCTTACGTAGCGGCGACACAAGACGAGAAGATGTTCCGCGTTGTCCGAGACCGTGAGCGCTGGTTTCAAATCATCATGGGTGAGAAATACGATGTGGACGAAGCATCGACTGATCGCCAGGCGGCGCGAATCCTGTTGCCGCGTGTCGTTCGGCAGGAATTGTCGATGCGGCTGCATCCTTAACTTAACGAAAACGTCAACTGAACGCCGGCCGTGAGGCGCCGGGTGTGATGCGCTACTGGAGGAGGTCTTCGAGACTGGGAGCGTCCAGCACACGGTCCAAGAGAGCTTCCAGATCGGCCGCCGATCGGGAGGCCAGCCGTTCCTCGGCCCAATCCGGGATCGCGCCGAAACGCTTCTCGATCAGCCGCCGCAGGACTCTCAGTTCGCCTTCCTGCAAGCCCCTCTTATACTCGCGCCCCAGGACCTTGTTTTCCATAATATCGATGAAAATTGGCATCTTTCGCGCCTCCTCTTCGACGTTGGATTCCAGGTGCCGAAGCCCGGCCAGGATCAGCAACTGTTGCATGGCGGTAGCCCGCTCGTCCGCCGCCAGACCCGACACCCGCTCCACAATCCTCCGGACCGCCTCCCTATGGTCCCGCAACCGCGCGAGGATCGCAATTACATTATCCCCGACTTCGGCGCTCTCCAGGAGGCGGTCGCCGTCCAGATCGCGGATGTCGATGACGCGGTACCGGAACGACACATCGGGGCCGCGGAGCTCGCCCGCCATCTGAAGCGGCGGCTCGCCGACATAGAGCAATACCTGGCGCGGGAACTGGCCGAACAGGCGAAACACTCCCGGGCAGTATTCGGCCATGCGCAGCGGCATCGCCGGATCGTTGGCGCTCTGCAGCTCCAGGTGGACGAGGCCTCCGCCGGCGATTTCTCCGAGGAGGTCGGCCCTCTGGTTTTGCACCCTTGGGCAGTTCCACATCCAGCCACTTCTCGACCGCGCCCCCGGTCAATTCGCGGAGGGTGAGCTTCGCGGGCCCTCGCAGCAGGAGTTTCAAGGTGACGTCGTATTCCCGCATGGATCTCTCTATTGTGACTTGGTTTGGCGATTCACGTAGATATCGACCCACTGGCCGTGGCGCTCGAATTGCGCCGCCGGTGGAAACGGCACCTGCACACGGACCTCTTCGCGGGTGACCCCCGGGAGATGCGCAAAGAGCCGCAGCCAAAAGCGAGGGAACGGTGGGTCGCGCGAGAACGCCGCCAGCACCTGCACTCCGTTCCACTCGATCGATTGCAGGGTTTTCGGCGCCAGATCGGGCAGCAGCCGGACCGCCCTGGCGCGGTCTACGAAACCGAACTCCGGGCGCGAGAGCTCGGCGGACATCGGCCAGAGTGTATCGACGCGGGCGCCGGGATACCGGCTTTCCAAGTATTCACCAGCCAGCGCGTGCAGCTTGAGGTAATCCGTGAACGCCAGGTTGTTCTCCAGGGCGAAGGGGTAAGGAGGATTGATGAGAATGCAGGCCGCCAGTCCGGCCAGCAGCGCCACGGAACCGGCCAGCTTCCACGCGCGGCCGAGTTGCCAGAGGGCAGCGGCCATGGCGGCGTAGACGATCGGCATGGCGGGCAGAAGGTAGCGTTCCAACACCGCTCCGCCGAGCAGCGTGAACAGGACCACGTGTGCCGCTACCACCGACCCGCCCACCCGCCAGGAGCGGCTTCGGAAGATCCGGCTCTTGCGCCAGGCAACCACGATGGCCGCGGCGCCGATCCAGTGAAAATCGGCAACCAGGAGGAAGCCGAGACGCCGCAGAAGTGTGACCAGAACCCGGACCGGGTGAAGGGGCTCGTACAGGTTGTAGCGAGCGAAATCGGCATTGCCCGTCCAGTGCCCGGTGTGTCGCGCTAACGCCAAGACCCAGGCCGCCAGCGCCAACAGCGGCACCAGGTAAAGCGCGGCCGCGCGCCAACGCCGTTCGTGCGCCAGCCAGAGCGCACAGACGAGCGGCACGACGAGTCCGGTCTCCTTCACCAGCACCAATACCACGCAGACCGCGGCCGACAGGCGAATGCGATCCTGCAGGAAGAAGAGCAGGGCGAGCGTGGTAAACAACATGGCGGGCGCGTCGAGTTGCGCCATCATCGACTGGGCGAAGAAGACCGGCGACACGCACAGCAGCGCGGCGGCCAGGACCGCAGGCATGCCGCGCACTTCCCGCAGGAGCTCGATGGCCAGCAGAAAGGCCGCCAGCAAGGCGCCTGACGCCAGCAGCAGCATGGCGCAGCGCGTGGAGGCGGGCTGGTAACCGAACAGGCTCCAGACCGCCGCCAGATATCCCATCACGGCGGGCGGGTGTATGTTGGGCACGGTGGAATGGGGGATCCAGGCGCCATCGCGGAAGATGTCCAGCGCCGCCGGAACAAATTGGCCCAACTCATCCCAGTAGTAAGGAAGCCCTGCGAACGGCAGGTGGCTCGAGAAAACGACGATCGCAAAGAGGAGGAAGAAGACCGCGCAGGCGGCCGGCCGAATCGGGCGGCGGCTCTCTCCGGCAGCCGGTACCATAACGCAGCTACTGTACGATTCCGCTTTGGTTCTGCGGCTCCAGCTTGATTTCCCCGAAAGCCGCTTCGTACTGGCTCACGTTCTGCTGGAGCACGTTGAGCAGCGCTTTGGCCTGCTGCGGGCTGAGGTAGACACCCTGGAAGTTGTGGATCGCCACGTTGTCCGGGGCGGTCTGGTTTACCCGGCCGAAGAGAAGGAAAAAATCCCAGAGATTCACCCGTACCTGGACGCTGTTGGCATAGGTCTCGCGGTAGTCGGGGGTGTTGATCAACTGGATCTTGGGAGCCGGCTGCTGCATCATAGCTTTCAGCGTAGCAGGTGAGAGGGGTGGTTTCCTCTCCTGAAGATTTAAGAATATTTACGAATTTGGTACAACCCGCGCGGTAGATTTTGCGTCGGATGAAGTGAGGCAAACGCCATGAGAGCACTCGTTGAGAATCACACCAAGGGACAAGCACACTGTCCGATTTGCACCCATACGGTGCCGGCGGACATCGATTTAAGAGGGAAGTATCCACGCGTAGCGGCGGGCCAGAAATGCCCCCGCTGCGGGTCTTCCCTGGATGTTGCAGTAGTTGTGCAGATACCGGAAGCCGCCTAGACTAGTACGCAGACCCGATCGGGGTAGTTGTGCGGGATACCGGTTTCTGCCATAGTGAAACCAGGGCTGAGGGAAAGTATGAGACGAAAGGCACAACCGAAACCAGACCCGGTGATTTCGCCGGAGATCCTGGAGCAGGCGAAACGGTCGATTTCGCCGGACGGCTTGAAGAAGGCCCCGGTGTGCTCGGTCTGCGGCGCGGGAACCGCCACGGGCGTGAGCGAACCGCTTTGCTGGGTCTGCCGCCGTCTCAAGATCAGCGCTTGGCGCGAGATCGAACAGCAGATGCCCGCCCAAGAGTAGAGGGCGGCGGGTGAAAGCCGACGGGTGACAGACGACAAAAACCGATCGTCTGTCCTACAGCCCTACGAATTCGCTTCGATGGTTTGCGCCACTTCCTCCCACTCGGCTAACAAAGACTCCAGGTCGCCGCGGCGCGCACCGAGCAGGCCGTTCACACGCTGCGTTTCTTCGACACTGACGAAATTGCCGAGTTCGGCTTCATAGTCCGCGATCTCGGCTTCGAGCCTGGTGACTTCTTCTTCGATCTCGAAGCGGCGCTCTTTCATGCGCCGGAGCTTGATCGGATTGAGGCGCCCGGGTTTGGCGGAAGCGGCGGCGGGCGCAACCGGCTCGGGTTTGGGGGACTGCGTGGCGGGGATGACTTCGGATGGGGCAGGTTGGGGACCCGCCCCACTCTTTCGCCACAGGTAGTCTTCGTAGTTGCCGGGGAAGACGTTTACCTTACCGTCCTCGACCTCCAGTACCCGGGTGGCCAGCTTGTCGATGAAGTAACGGTCGTGGGAAACGAAGACCACGGTGCCGGTGTAGTCCTCGAGCGCCCGGAGCAGCACGTCCTTGGCGCGCATGTCGAGGTGGTTGGTGGGCTCGTCGAGCAGCAGGAAGTTCGAGGGCATCATGAGCATGCGGGCCAGGGCGTAGCGGTTGCGCTCGCCTCCCGACAGCACGCCGATAGGCTTGAAGACGTCGTCCTCGGAAAACAGGAAACAGCCGAGGAGGCTGCGCAACCCGGTGTTGGTGGCGCGCGGCGCGACGGTCCCCATGTCGTCGATCATGCGCGCGTCCTGGTCGAGCTCTTTGTACTGGTCCTGCGCGAAGTAGTCCGGCTGGGCGTTGTGGCCGAGCGTGTACTGGCCGGCGGTGACGGGTTCCGCGCCCGCGAGAATCTTGATGAGCGTGGATTTGCCGGCGCCGTTGACTCCCACCAGCGCGATGCGCTCGCCGCGTTCGATGAGGAAGCTCACATCGGAAAAAACCAGGTGGCCGCCGTAGCTCTTGGCGACGTTCTTGAATTCCGCCACGATTCGGCCGCTCGGCTTGGGCTGCGGAAACTTGAAGTGGATGGTCTTTTCCTCGGCCGGGATTTCGATCTTCTCGATCTTCTCCAGCTCCTTGATGCGGCTCTGCACCTGCTTGGCCTTGGTGGCCTGATAGCGGAAGCGGTTGATGAAGGCTTCGAGCTGGCGGATACGGTCCCGCTGGTTGCCGTGGGCTGCCTGGAGCTGCGTACGGCGCTCCTCTTTCAGCTCCTCGTAACGGGTGTATCCGCCGGTGTAGAAGTGCAGGCCCTTGTTCCAGAGCTCGGCGACCCTGCGCACGGTGACATCGAGGAAGTAGCGGTCGTGCGAGACCAGTACGTAAGCGTACGGGTAAGCGCCGAGGTACTCTTCCAGCCAGTTGCGCGCTTCCAGGTCGAGATGGTTGGTAGGTTCGTCGAGCAGCAGCAGGTTGGGCTTGGCAAGGAGCAGCTTGGCGAGCGCGATGCGCATCTGCCAGCCGCCGGAGAACTCCTCGGTGCGGCGCTTCCAGTCGCGCTGGGGGAATCCGAGTCCGGAGAGGACGCTGCCGGCCTGGGCTTCGATGGCGTATCCGTCGCGCGCGCGGAACTCGGTGTCGGCGCGGTGAAAGCGCTCGGCCACCTGGGCGTATTCGGCGCTCGATGGATCGATCTCGGCCATGCGCTGACTGAGCTGCTCCTGTTCGTCTTCGAGGGCGCGCAGCTCGGCGAAGACGGTCATGCATTCGGCAAAGACGGTGCGGCCGGAAAGCGACAGGCCTTCCTGCGGCAGGTAGCCGAGGGTGAGGCCCCTCTGCGGCGAGAGGCTGCCGGAATCGAGGCCCTCGATGCCGGCCAGCACCTTGAGCATGGACGACTTGCCGGTTCCATTGGGGCCCACTATCCCGGCGCGCTCGTTGGGCGTGACCAGCCAGTCTACATTTTCAAAGAGGATCTTGGGGCCGTAGCGCTTCCCCGCCCCCGTGAGTTGGATCATTGGGAGTAAAGGTATATTTTAGCGCGGGACTGACGGTGAACTGGCTCCGGAACGCGGGGCCCGACACGCCGCGTTTCCGGAGCCGAAGACAGGGAGAAGGAAAGCTTCTGGACTCGCGCTTGGCGAGCGACACCTGTCATTTATTGTGACGCACGCAATAGGAATCCGGTTATAGCCAGTATTGCCGGGGTGGCATTCCGGCGCGGGTTCATTTACGGGCGTCGGAGGCGTGGCGGCTGGCGGACGCCGGCGGACGGGCGTTCACCACGGGGATCAGCGAGTTGCGCCCCTCGAAGACGGGCGGCCGCGCCGTACGGGCGGCGAGCTCGCGGTTGAGGCTGGCGATGAACTCCTGAATCTGGGACTGCATCTCGCCCATCTTTGCGCGCATGTTGAGGATGATCTCGACGCCGGCCAGGTTGACTCCGAGGTCGCGCGTGAGGTGGAGGATCACTTCCAGTTGCTCCAGGTCCTCGTCGGTGTACAGCCGCGTGTTGCCATCGCTGCGGGACGGCTTGAGCAGGCCTTCCCGTTCGTAGAGCCGCAGGGTCTGGGGATGGATCTCGTACTGCTCCGCCACGGCGGAGATCATGTAGGCGGCTTTGGATTTGGCTCTGGCCATGTCAAACCTTCGACCACATCTGCTGGCGGGGGTCCTCGGGATGGAGCTTGCCGAGCTCACGGAGGATTTCCCGGGTGCGCTCGTCGCGCGGTTCGGGAGCCTCGATGGCCACCTCCACAATCTGATCGCCCCGCTGGTTAGTGCGCAAATTGAGGACTCCCTTTTCGCGCAGGCGGAAACGCTGACCGTTTTTCGTTCCCTGCGGTATTTTCAGCAAAGTGCGGCCGTCGATGGTGGGCACTTCGATCTTGGAGCCGAGCGCCGCCTCCCACACGGCGACCGGAACCTTAATTTCGATGTCGTCGCTCTCGCGCCGGAAGAACGGATGCTCCTCCACGCGGGTGGTGATGTAGAGATCGCCGGGAGGCGCGCCCATGGTGCCGGCATTGCCTTTTCCGGGTACGCGCAGGCGGGATCCGTTGCGCGCGCCCGGCGGAATGCGGACGTCCACGGTTTCCGCGCGGGTCACGCGGCCATCGTGGCCGCAGGTCGGGCAGGCATTGCGCAGCCTGCCGGAGCCTCCGCACTTTGGGCAAGGGAGGCTGAACTTCATGGCCCCGGCCATCTGGCTCACGTTGCCGGAGCCCTGGCACTGGGGACACGAGACTTCGCCGCTACCGATGGAACCGGTTCCGTGGCAGGTGTCGCAGATTTCATAGCGCGTGACATTGAGGCGCGTTTGCGTACCCTTGATGGCCTGCCAGAAATCGATGTCCATCACGTACTCGAGGTCGCCGCCCTTTTCCGGCTCGGCCGGCTGGGCACTGGGGCCGCCGCGGGTCTCGAAGAACCGCGAAAAGATGTCGCGAAATTCGCCGCCGGTTTCGGTGGTGCGGCGTCCACCGGCTTTGCCCGCACCCGCGCCCGGCATGAAATCCGAAAAATCGAAGCCGCTGAAATCCATGCCGGGATGGGGACTCTGGCCGGCGCCAGGGCCGCCGGCGCCGGGGAAGCCGCTTTCCGAATAGAAGCCGTACTGGTCGTACATCTGGCGCTTTTTGGGATCGCTCAGAATATCGTAGGCTTCCTGAACGTTCTTGAACCGCTCTTCGGCAGACTTATCGCCGGGGTTGAGATCGGGGTGGTATTTCCGCGCGAGCTTCCGATAGGACTTGCGGACGTCGTCCGCGGAAGCTTTGCGCGGAACCCCGAGTGTGTCGTAGTAGTCGTGCTTGGGAGCGGACATAAGCAGGGGCCGGGGACAGGCCGGGAGGCCTGTCCTACTTCTTGTCGTCTACGTCGACGAATTCGGCGTCGACGACGTTATCCTTGTCTTTCTTGCCGGAATCGCCGCCCGGCGATCCGCCATCGCGGGGCGGAGGCGGAGCGCCTGCGCCATCGGCGCCGGGCTGCGAAGAAGCTTTGTACATGGCTTCGGCCAGCTTGTGGCTGGCCGTCGTCAGCCGATCGACCGCGGCGTTGGTGCGGGTGGGATCGTTCTCATTCATGGCCTTCTTGGTCTCTTCGATGGCGGCTTCGATCTCCTTGGCTTCCGCGTCGCTGACCTTGGCGCGATGCTCCTTCAAGGTCTTTTCCACGTTGTAGACCATGGCGTCGGCGCGGTTGCGGGCTTCGATGGTATCGCGCTGCTTGCGGTCGTCGGCGGCATGCGATTCGGCGTCCCGAGCCATCTTGTCGACCTCGTCTTTGGAGAGGCCCGAAGACGACGTGATGGTAATCTTCTGCTCGTTGTTGGTGCCGCGGTCCTTGGCGGTCACGTTGAGAATGCCGTTGGCGTCGATGTCGAAGGTGACCTCGATCTGCGGCATGCCGCGCGGGGCCGGCGGAATGTTGCCGAGCTGGAACACGCCCAGCAGGCGGTTGTCGCGAGCCAAG
>JBGPKH010000351.1:0-9215 GCA_041485845.1 Bryobacteraceae bacterium | reverse complement strand
CATCGAGAGTACTGTAATCATGCCTTGCCGTGGTCTCTGGCATCCTCGAACGCAACGCGCGGCGTGTCTATTATTTCATCTAGCCACGTAAGTCAGTTGCGGCCAATGTTTACAGCCCTTCGCCGAAGAAAATGGCTGAGGTTTTGCGAAAGTCGGGCTAGGGCCTCGCCGGCCGGCCGTCGCCCTTGGGACACGCAGGCACTGCCGGCGAGACGATCATCGAGCGGTCGACCGTCGCACCGCCGTCCTTCAGAAAAATCCCACTATCGATGCCGTCTTTAACGGGAATCTCGATCAGCCGGATCGCACACACGGAGGGCTGCACTACCGGCCGATTCGGAGTCAGGTCGCGCATGGGTAGTTTGGTCAGTGCAACTTCGGCCCGCTTCGGCGCCGCAAGTTTCAGTCTCTCGCGAACGATTCTGGCCAGTGCATCCTGAAACGCGGGAGGCGGCGTAGGAACCAGCACCCCGGAAGCAGCCTCCTGGCCGAATGCCGCGCAAATGGCGCAGACAGCCGCAGCCGCGATAGACCCGTAACGCATCCTGCCGAACAGTCTACTCCCCGGCGCAGCCGCAGGCAATCGGTGAGAGCTATTCGAGCTATTCCCGCCGCACGATCGGCATCCGCCACCCCGTGCCGAACGCCCGCGACGTCACCTTCAACACCGGCGCCGCCTGCTTGCGCTTGAACTCCGCCATGCGCGCCAGCCGCAGCACGCGCCGCACCGTCGGCTCGTCAAACCCCTGCGCGACGATCTCCTCCGCCGACTGGCACTGCTCGATGTGCAGCTCCAGGATCTGGTCGAGCAACTCGTAGGGCGGCAGGCTATCCTGGTCCGTCTGGTTGGGCCGCAGCTCGGCCGAAGGCGCCTTGGTCAGGATGGCGCCGGGAATGTCGGCCTGGGTGCGGTTGCGCCAGCGCGCCACGCGGTACACCATCATCTTCGGCAGGTCCGCAATCACCGCCAGCCCGCCGTTCATGTCGCCATACAGCGTGCAGTACCCCACCGCCATCTCCGACTTGTTCCCCGTGGTCAGCAGCAGCGAGCCGTGCTTGTTCGACAGCGCCATCAGCAGATTGCCGCGGATGCGCGACTGGATGTTCTCCTCGGTCACGTCGGCCGGGAAGCCGCGGAAGGCGTCTGCCAGAGTGTCCTGATAAGTCCCCATGATGCCCGAAATCGGCAGCGTGAGCGTTTTAATCCCCAGGTTGCGCGCCAGTTCCTCGGAATCGCCGACGCTGCCGCGGCTCGAATAGCACGACGGCATCATCACCCCGAGCACGTTCTCGGAACCCACGGCATCGGCGGCGATCGCAGCCGTCAACGCCGAATCGATGCCGCCCGAAAGCCCCAACAGCACCTTGCTGAAACCGGTCTTGCGTACGTAGTCCCAAACGCCCAGCACCAGCGCGCTCCAGATTTCGGCCTCGGGCTCGAAACTCTCTTCGGCGATCGCGTTCGGACCCCCGGCGACGCCGGCCGGCAGGTCCACCACGATCAAGTCTTCTTCGAATCCCTTGGCCCGCGCGAACAGACGGCCCTGTGCGTCGAAGGCCGCGCTGTGGCCGTCGAAGATCAGATCGTCGTTTCCGCCCACCTGGTTCACGATCCCCAGCGGCAGCCCGTATTTCTGCGCCATGTGGCCGAGCATCTGCTCGCGCAGAGCCTGCTTGCCGACCGTGAAGGGTGAGGCCGAAAGATTGAGGATGGCCTGCGCGCCGGCCTTCGCGAGAACCTCGATGGGGTCCTCGTGATAGCGGCGGCGCTGCCAGAAGTCGCGGTCGTTCCACACGTCCTCGCAGATGCTGATCCACAGGCGGCAGCCGTTCAGCTCCAGGATCTGCGGTCCGTGCGCCGGCTCGAAGTAGCGATCTTCGTCGAAAACGTCGTATGTCGGGAGCAGGGTCTTGTGGAACACCGCCCCCACCGCGCCGTCTTTCAACAGCACGGCGCTGTTGAATAAGGGACGGCCCATATCGGCGGGATTCGGCGTGGCCACGCCCACCAGCAGCGGCGGGGCGTTGGTCAGCTCCGTGGCGATGCGGGTCAGCTCGCGCTGTCCGCTGCGCACGAATCCCTGGCTCATCAGAAGGTCGCGCGGCAGGTAGCCCATGAGGGCCAATTCCGGCGTCACCACCAGCGCGGCCCCCTCCGCTTGCGCCCGTTTTACTCCCCGGACGATGAGAGCGGAGTTGCCCGCAATGTCGCCCGCCGTGGGATTGATCTGCAGAAGCGCAATTCGCAATCCTGAAACGCCCCCTCATTTCAGTGTACAGTGAGACAGGCCTCCCGGCCTGTCTGCGGGCCGAGCTTTCACTTACTTTGCCCACCGGCGCCAGTGGCCTGTCGAACATCGCGTAAGTTCCCGCGACCTCGATCCACCCGGCGCCCGAGTTCG
Organism: Bryobacteraceae bacterium; assembly: GCA_041485845.1. Classification (GTDB taxonomy): domain Bacteria; phylum Acidobacteriota; class Terriglobia; order Bryobacterales; family Bryobacteraceae; genus OMOG01. The sequence goes on along the minus strand of JBGPKH010000351.1, from coordinate 6,813 downwards.
GCATCACCCGCGCCCGCGCCTCGACCAAAGCTGCGTTGGCCAACCCCTCCGCCCGCTCCAGACGCCGGCCCAGTTTCAAGTCGGTGAGAACATTCGCTAGCATTAGCATGGCAAACCTGAGTCTCGCAAATTCCCCAAAAGCCAGCGGTACTCAGTGGGACCGGCCTCCCGGTCTGTCCGCCAGCTTTCTGAGCATAATGGACCGAGCGCCCATGCGAATCGTTCAACTCGTGGAAACTCTCCAAGTGGGCGGCCTGGAACGCCTCGCGGTCAATCTCGCCCTGACCCAGCGCGCCAACGGTCATGAACTCGCGGTGTACTGCCTCTTCGGCGCAGGCCCCTTGCGCGCCGAGCTCGACAGCGCCGGCATCCCGGTGGTCGAGTTTCACAAAGAAGACCATTCGAAGGCGGCCCTCATCGGGGCGATGGCCAGCCAACTCCGCCGCGGCCGGCCCGATATCCTCCACGGACACAATCCCGGCGTCCACCACTTCGCGGCCGTCGCCAAACGCCTGGCCGGTGTGCCGGTGTGCCTCAATACCCGCCACAGCGCGGTGACGTCCACGGGCGAGCCCTACCAGGAGCGCTACTTTCGCCGGGTCAGGCCGTTCACCGATCACGTCGTCTTCGATTGCGAGTTCGTTCGCCAACAGCTCGAACCGTACCTGCGCTACCCTTCCGAAAAATGCTCCGTGATCCTCAACGGCATTTTCTACGAGCCGTTCCTGTGGCGCCCCGCCTCTCCCGGCAGTAAAGCGCCGCGCGTCCGCTTCGGCGCCATCGGGCGCCTCGTCCCTGCGAAAGGCCACGCGCAGCTCATCGAAGCGTTCTCCACCATCGCTGCGCGCCTGCCCGATGCCGATCTCCGCATCTACGGATACGGTCCGCTCGATCCCGAACTGCGCGCGCAGATCGAACGCCTCGGGATGGAAGGCCGCATCCACCTCGAAGGCCCCACCGACGACCCCGCGCGCGTGCTCGAATCGCTCGACGTCTTCGTGCTCTCGTCGCTCACCGAAGGTCTGCCGCTGGTGATCCTGGAGGCCATGGCCGCGGGCCTCCCCATCGTCAGCACGCGCGTCGGTGGAGTCCCCGAAGTGGCGCCCGAACCCGATACGGCTTGGCTGTGCGAGCCGGGCAGCGTTGCCGCGCTCGCGGGCGCCATGCTACAGGCGGCCGAATCGCCCAAGCTGGCCGCCATGGGCGAAGCTGCCCGCCGCCTCGCCCTGGCCCACTACGGGATCGCGCAGATGACCCATCGTTACGAACAGCTCTATGCCAGCTTGCTCGCCGCGCGCAATTCCAGCCACGCCCGGTGATAGCGCTGCAATCGCACCCAGTCCCGCTCGGTCGGCTCGGCGACCCGTTCCAATCGCATGTTGTCTTCCAGGTCCGCCAGCTTCACCGCGCGGGCGATGGGGTTGGTCTTGATCTTGGCGACATAGTCTTCGTAGCTGTCCTCGGGATCGTGCGTGAGCAGCGCCACCGCGTCCGGAATTTCCTCCGCGAACCCCGCGTCCCGCAACTGCTCCAAGGTCACCGGAGTGTCTTCCACCACGTCGTGCAGCACCGCGGCGATCCGCGCCGCCTCGCTGTTTTGCCGGAACATCAGGCGCAGCGGGTGCAGGATGTAAGGCTCGCCGGCCTTGTCTTTTTGTCCGTGATGCGCCCTCACCGCCAACAGAATGGCCTCTCCGAGATCCGCCATGATGCTTCTAATTGTAGGTCCTTGCCGGCCCGCCCCACGGCGCTGAGTTCCGATCACTTGGCCGTGGGCACGCGCCGCCGCAATTCGTCGAAGAAGTTCAACAGGAACGTCAGGTGCGTGACCGGCTGCGGTTCCGCCGTCCCGTCGGCATTCAGAACCACCGCGAAGCGCTTGCCATCCGGCGCCAGGTCGTAGGCGCCAACCGGAGGGGATCCCAGATCCAGCAAGGGATGCGGAGACCATACCTTGGGCGTGCCGGACACAAAAGCGTCGCCTTTGGTGGTGTAGCCGGCAACCATGATGGTGCGATTGTCCGCAAGGAAGAACAACTCGCGCCCGTTACCCGACCAGATGGGGTAGATGCCGCGGCTCGAAATCGGCCACCCGCCGCCCGGGCCGGGGAAAGGCGCCACCCACAACCCTTCTTTTCCTGGCACGCCCGAGAAATATGCCAGCCAGCGGCCGTCGGGCGAGAATGCCGGTAGGATCGTGACAAATGGCGTCTGCAGGAATGGCTCTGCCTTTCCCAGCCGGGGATGGCCGGTATCGCCCTCGAGAGGCGCCGTCCAGATCTCCACTCCGCCCCCGGCGCTCGTCTGGGCCATCGCCAGCCGTTTGCCGTCTGGAGAGATGGAGGTGGGCACCCCCCAGGTTTTGGCGTCTGTCAACCGTTGCGCCACACCCGAGCCATCGGCGCGGATCCAATAGATGCCAGGCGCTGCCGGATTCGAGGACCGGAACACCAGGTTCTGGCCGTCGGGCGTCCACACCGGCCACTGGTTCTGGCCTGGCAGAAGTGTGACGCGCGATGCCGTGCCGCGCTCGAGATCCCGTACCCAGATGTCCTCATGGCTCTGACCGTTGCCAGCGGAAAACGCCAGCCGCTTGCCGTCGGGTGAAAAGCGCGGAAAGCCATAGAGCCCCGGAGCCGGGTGCAGCGGCTGCGTCTTGCCGGTACTGTCCAGCCAGAAGATCGAGCGCTGCAGTTCCCCCTTCCCGCTGGCGTACACCAAGGTCCCGGCCTGGGAAAAGGCGAAGTCCCCACCCGTGTCCTCCCCGTTGTGGATGTCTTCGACTACCGGCTGCGGTTCTCCGGCTAGCGCCAGCTTGCCAAGATCGAACGGCGCCGCGTACAGCGCGTTCTGGTGGATCCAGACCAAGTGCCCGCTGGGAAGGTAGCGGGCGAAGAAGCCTCCGTGGTGAAGAGTGGTCCGCTCTCCGGTCTTCAGGGAAACAACTTCAATATCCGCATCGTCAAAGGCCTGGGCTGCGTGCCCGGTGGTGAACAGGACGGCCCGGCTTCCCGGCAGAACCTGCGGCCAGCCGTGCCTGCGTTCGCCCTTTTCGCGGTTCAGCTCCGTCACCGGCGCAGGCGGGCCGCCGCTAGAGGAAATCCGCGAGAGCCCGGTTCCCCAACCCAGTGGCACGATGATATTGCCATCGTCGCCCCAGCTTCCGGTGACAGCGCCGCCCGCATCGCACAGCGTCACGGCCGCGCCGCCTCTCACCGAGATCTTCTTGAGCTTGCTGTCGGCCTGGAACGCGATCCATTGGCCATCGGGAGAAAAGAAGGGGGAACTCGCGCCCTCTGTGCCGGCCAGCGGTGTACTCTGACTCTGGTCCAGCCGCCGAGTGGCCAGGCGGGCCTCTCCATCCGCGCCGCGCACGCTCGCAGCCAGCAGCGTCCCGTCCGGCGAGAGCGCCAGGACGGCTTCGCCCGGGGGCCTCCCCAGATTCATGTCCGGCCCCAACTCGACCTGGAGACGCATCAACGGACCGGCAGGCCCGGAGCGGCTGGCGCGCCACCAGCCAAACGCTGCGGTCGCCGCGAGCGCCATCGCAAGCGCCGCCACCGCCCAGGGCCACAGACGCGCATCCGGCGGCAGCGGCCGAACGTCCTGCTCCGGAGCGTCGATGGCGATGCGCGCTTCCCCGATGGCTTGCAGCCTTTGCTTGCGATCGCGTTCCAGGCACCTCCGCAGCAGCCTGCGGATCCTCGGCGGAGTCGCCGCCGGCAGCGCACACCAGTCCGGCTCCGCCCGCAGGACCCCTGCCAGGATATCCGTGACCGATTCGCCCGGGAACACGCGCCTTCCGGCCAGCATTTCGAACACCACCACTCCGAACGCCCAGATGTCGGCGCGCTGGTCCACCGTGGCGCCGCGCGCCTGCTCCGGACTCATGTAAGCCGCCGTTCCGAGGATGACGCCGGCGCGCGTGGCCGAGAGTGTCTCCGTTGGCGAATCGGCGCGATCGCCTGCGGCGGACATCTCCTCGGCAGCCTTCGCCAGGCCGAAGTCAAGCACCTTCACGACTCCCGCCGGCGTGACCATAATGTTGGCCGGCTTCAAGTCGCGATGGACGATTCCTTTTTCATGGGCCGCTTCGAGCGCTTCCACAATCTGCCTGGCGTAGTGGACGGCCGTCTCCATCGGCAACGGACCTGGTTTTACAAGCGAACTGAGCGTCTCGCCCTCCACCAGCTCCATCACCAGCGCTTGCGATTCCACTCCGTAGATCTGCCCGATGTTCGGATGATTCAGCGACGCCAGCACCTTGGCTTCACGCTTGAAGCGGGCCAGCCGTTCGGGGTCTCGCGCCACGGCGTCCGGCAGGACTTTGATCGCCACGGCGCGGCCCAGCTCGGTGTCCCTGGCGCGATATACCTCGCCCATTCCGCCCGCCCCAATCGGGGCAAGGATCTCGTAGGGACCCAAACGAGTTCCGGCAGCCAGAGGCATAAGGCGTGGAACGATTCTATCCTACCGTCAGGTAGGTGGGACAGACGATCGCTTTTTGTCGTCTGTCACCTGCCGGCTTTCAGGCTTGCGGTCAGGATTGGCCGCCCCACGGCATCTGAATTCTAAGCTAGCCTCGATTTCCACGGACCCCCAAATCGTGGGTCTCACGCCGGTCGTGCAGAGCGAAACCCCCGCCAATTGGGCCGTTGCTGACATCGGGCATTAGCATTATCCAGTTCTGAAAAAGGTTGTAAGGCGGCAGCACAACTGAGCCGGGTCGATAAAAGGCAAAACATTTCAGTACCGCACTGTTTTATAGCGATGCAGGGGCAACCACTGTCTGTACTTGCAATGCCTAATGTAATGTGGACTCAATGCTCTTTACCGGAAACACTTAACCACGGCAACCGGCACCTACATCGATTTTTCGGGCACATAAACGCATTTCAGTCCCGTGTTGTTTGGTGCCACCATGGCTTGGTTTGTCGCCAAGCGCCCGTTAGGTCATCAAGAGGCCGTGGAAATCCAGGCTAGGGTGGGAAAAGGGACCCCATGACGGTCACTGTCGAAATCCCGGATGAGCTGAGCTAGCGCCCATGCGACGGTAGTCTTCAGGAAGGTGACGCTGGAGGTCGCGGCCATCGTGAAGGATGCGGGCCACCTCGATAACCCCGTCTCCGCGCCGGCGATAGAGAAGGAAATGGCGCGGATTCTTCACCCTTGAGCCGCTCACTCTGGTCCGGCTGAATTCCAGATGATAGGTGCGCGCGCTTTGGACCATGATTTCAGGCCGCTCCTTCGAGCCTGACCGCTCGGGATCGGCTCCGATATCCCGTACGGCCTGCTCGATAAGCGCTCTGTTAGCGCGCCGCAGTGGCGCAATTTTCGGGTGCGCAGTGACCCGGCCGGGGCAGTCAAATGGCAGACCGAAAACGTTCGTAAATCCTGCGACTACACGCGGGGAATCCGCCGTGAGCCTGATCTCGGCGTGACTTCTGCGAGACGCCGACTTCGCACCGCGTGAGCCCGATGCAGGGACGTCACGGCCCACACCATTGCGTTGCGGCGGATGCGCAGGATTGGAACTCTACACCGCGCCGGTATGGGCCTGGCGGTGTTTGAGTGCGGGCTTTACTCAAAAACTCAAAACTCGTAGCGCAGCGCCATCTGCAAAATGCGCGCGTTGCCCACGGTGGCGGAGATCTTGCCGAAGGACGCGGGAGTGGACAGGCTGGCGTTCGGCGCACCGAAGTTGGGGTTGTTAAACAGGTTGTAGGCTTCGGATCGGAACGAGACCGCCCGCCGCTCAGTCAGCTTGAACCTCTTCACCAGCGACATGTCCAGGTTGAAGAAGCGCGGGCATCGGAAAGCGTTGCGGCCGCCCCTGCCGATCTCCCCGGCGGAGGGAAAAGAGAAACGGCCGATTTCCTCCGCGGTGAGCCAATACACCCCGTCGGTTTTGCGCGTCACCCGGCCGATATTGCGGTCGCCGGTGTAGTTGGCGAAGCTGCTGGCAGCTCTGGGACCGGTGGCGCGGCCGGAAAGAAAGGTGAGGGTCCGGCCGCTCTGCCAGATGGTCAGCAGGCCGAGATCCCAGCCCCCTATGGCCGAGTCCACCCAGCGCGGCGCGCTGGCGGCCAGCCGGCGGCCTTTGCCGATTGGCAGCGTGTAGATGAAGCTCAAGTTGAAGGCGTGCGGGATGTCGACGTCCCCGCGGGCGCGGTTGAGGCGCACGTTGAAACTGTCGGCGGGGCTGGTGAAGCCGTTGCCATCCACCGAGATGTTGTCGGTGGATTTGGAAAACGTGTAATTGGCGGCGAACTTCAGGGCGCCGGCCTGCCGGCGCAGGCTCAACTGAAAAGAATCGAAATAGGAGCGGCCGTCATTGGTGCCGAAGATCACGTTGCTGAACTGGGGGAAGTTGCGCAAGTAAAAGTCGGAGACGCCGGCGGCGGCGTAGCGGCCGAAGGATAGGCGGTCCACGGAATCCGCGGCCGTGCCGACGGCGCCCTGGTCAAGGACGCCGGCTCCACCAATGCCGGTGATCGCCAAGGCCTCGGTACCGAATATGCGGATCAGAGTGTTGGAGGCTGGAACCGGCGTCCCCCGTGTGCGAAAGGCCTGGAGTTCCCGGAAAGCGCCCAGGAAATCCTCGTAAATGCGGGGCTGGTTGAGGTCCAGATCCATGAACAGCTTGGTGCCGTGCGTGCCCACGTAGCCCGCCTCCACGACCGTATTGCGCAAGATCTCCCGTTGGAGAGCGAGGCTGTAATGCTGGACATAGCCGGTGCGGAGGTTGGGGGAAAACAGAGCAAGAGGAGTGGATCGGGTGGCCGGCAGGCGAAGCACGGGAACAGAGGGCTG
>JBGPKH010000350.1:0-9247 GCA_041485845.1 Bryobacteraceae bacterium | reverse complement strand
TTTCAATCCAATGTCCGCCGCCATTCGAACGATCCGGAATCCGGTGTATACCCTAATCCACGATTGAGCGGCCGGGTTTTCTCCGGCAGGGCATTGATCGCCTGGGACTGGTATCAAAATCGATTTTCATCCGAGATTACCGGTTGCGGATACGCGGGAAGTTGCGTACAATCCGGAGAGTAAGCAGAAGCAGGAGCGAACTGTGACCAACACAAACGAAAAATCCGACAAAAAGTCCTATGAGGCGCCTCGGCTGGTCATTTACGGAGATATAAGGGAAATTACCAGGCACGGTACAGTCAGCCCAAACATCACTGACGGCGGATCGGTCGGGACCAACAGGACCGCCTGAAGTTGAACTCATTTGTTCCGCGAAGTTTTTTGACCGCACACGCCCCATATGTGCGGAATAACTCGATCAGATCATCCGTAGTTGTTGTTATCCGCACATAAGTACTGCAAGTACTGCCTGGGCGCATCAGTACACACGGCCGCTCAAAGGCTTGACATTTGTAATCACATTAACTCATGATTGGAAATCGGGGCGACCGGGCCCGACGCCTTCCAGTCGATCCATTTCGGGGACTCGAAGGGCGGTAGCTTGCCACAATGTCAGACAAAGACAATCTCGTATGGGTCGCCTTACATGTAAGGCCGAGAAGTGAGCGGCTGGTTGCGAACGCCTTAAGTTACAAGGAAATAGAGGTATTTTTGCCTCTATACACGGCGCGCCGGCGGTGGTCGGACCGCGTCAAGGAACTCCAGTTACCCCTCTTCGATGGATACGTGTTCTGCAAGCTGAACCTCCTCTATCGAATGCCTGCTCTGACTATTCCAAGTGTCATACAATTTGTAGGGGCCGGTAAAACCCCGGTGCCGATCGAGGAGCATGAGATCGCCGCTTTGCAGTCCGTGGTCAAATCGGGGCTGCCCTCCATGCCGTGGCCGTTCCTGAAAATTGGCCAAAGGATCCGTGTGGAGCATGGACCGCTGCGGGACCTGGAAGGCATCCTGCTGCAGGCCAAGGGATCTCACCGATTGATTCTTTCGGTTTCTTTACTCCAGCGATCCGTCGCCGTGGAGGTGGATCGGGATTGCGTAACCCCGATCCAGTCACGGCATCGCGCTTCGAAGCCGGGCGTGCTGACCGCTTCCGGCTTCTAACTTCTCCGCCTTAAATTTTGCGAAAGTTCGACGAGGTGCCATCCATGTCTGTGCTCAAGCGCAGGAGCCGGATGATCAGTTTCCGAGTCTCCGAAGATGAGTATGCCGGGTTGAAGAACTTGTGTATCAACGAGGGCGCACGAAGCGTTTCGGACATGGCCCGTGACGCCATGCATCGGTTGATCACGAATCAGTCCTGGCCAAACAATCAACTCGAAACCGTGGTCCAGGTGCTGCAGGTCAGGATCGAGGCACTGGATCTGGAAGTGAAGCGCCTGGGCAAGGCGCTAAACGGGCAATCGCCCACACGCAGCAACATAGCATTGAGGAACGGCAATGGGGAAATATAAGCTCGTGCTGGTGGTGGCGCTGCTGGCGCTACCGGCGTTTGCGCAGCCGGCGGATCGTCCCGGAGTGGCCCCGCGGGCAGCATACCTGCTTGGCCCGGACGACGTGATTGCCATCCGCGCGGTGGATGCGGACGAGATTTCCGACAAATCGATTCGCATCGGGTCGAACGGATCCATCAACCTGCCGATGGTGGGGCGGCTGCAAGTCAGCGGTCTAACAGCCGAGGAACTTGAAAAACAACTCGTAGCCAAGCTGAAGCCGTTCATCCGGAATCCGGAAGTCTCGGTGAACGTAGTCGAACTGCGAAGCCAGCCGGTGTCGGTGATTGGCTCCGTAACTACTCCGGGGGTGCATCAGTTGCAAGGACGGAAGACGCTGGTGGAAATGCTGTCGCTGGCGGGCGGTGTGCGTCAGGATGCCGGATACAGCGTCAAGATTACCCGGCAGAAAGAATGGGGCCCGATTCCGTTGCCGAAGGCCGCGATGGATACAAGCGGGCAGTTCAATGTCGCCGAGGTGAATTTGAAGGAGATAATGGAAGCCAGGAATCCAGCGAACAACATTTTCATCATGCCCAACGATGTGATCTCGATTCCTCGCGCGGAAATGGTGTACGTGATTGGCGATGTGAAGAGGGCTGGAGGATTTGTACTGGGCGAGACGGCGAATATGTCGGTATTGCAGGCGCTGTCGCTGGCATCCGGGCTCGAAAAGACCGCGTCGGCGACGCGCGCGAAGATCCTGCGCGCCTCTGTCTCCAAAGATTTGAAGCGGACCGAAATCGCGGTCAACTTGAAGAAAATCCTGGAAGGGAAAGATCAGGATGTGCCGATGGAGTCGGAGGACATTCTGTTTGTGCCGGGGAACAAAACCAAAGCCGCTGCGATTCGGGTTCTGGAATCGGCTCTTCAGGTCGGAACCGGTCTGGCGATCTATCGGGGGTCATATTAAGTTATGAGCGATTCTCACCTCATTCTCGGTCCTGCGAATCGTAACGGCAAGCCTTTTTCCGGCGACCTGGCGCCTCGCCAGTACTTCGAGGCGCCGCCGGGAGGCCAACCTCCTGAAGAGGAGCCCGACGGACTGATCACCTATTGGCGGATCCTCCGGCGGCATAAGGGGGCACTGCTCCTGGCTGCCACCCTGGGAGCTATTGCAGGAATCCTGATCACATTTCCACAAACTCCGGTTTACCAGGCGACCGTGGCCATAGAGATCCAGGGACTCAACGACGACTTCCTGAACATGCGGAGCATCAACCCTACAGTTTCGAATAACTACGACCCCTCCTACGATATCCAGACCCAGGTAAGAGAGATGCAAAGCCGGGCTGTGATGGAGCGTGTGATCAAGAAGATGAACACGATGGAGCGGGCGGCATTGACAATAGACACAGGCCGTGTATCGCTTTGGCGCAAGGCGCTCCACTTAAGCGAGCCAAAGCCTCCCTCTCTCGAAGAAGTGGTGGGTACGGCAAGTGTGAGAATCAAGCCCTCGCTCAGCAGCCGGATTGTGGAAATCACCTGTGACTCGATCAATGCCAAGGTAGCGGCGCAGTTCGCTAACACAGTGGCTGAGGAATACATCAAGCAAAATCTGGAAAGCCGCTGGCAGGCCACGCAACAGACAGGGGAATGGCTCAATCTCCAGATTCAGGAGCTCAAGATCAAACTGGAGAAATCCGAGGACGAGCTCCAGGGTTATATGACCAGTGCCGGACTATTGTTTATCACCGGCGAGAAGGAGAAGGAGAATGTCGCCGAGGAAAGGTTGCGGCAGTTGCAGACCGAGGTGCTCAAAGCGGAGTCGGATCGGGTCGCGAAGCAGTCCCACTACGATTTGATGAAGAACTTTTCGGTGGAGTCCCTTCCCGAAGTAATGGACGACAAAACGCTCGCCGAATATCAGGGCAAGCTTACCGATTTGCGAAGGCAGATGGCCGACCTGGATGTCGCCCTGACGCCGTCTCACCCCAAGGTGCAAAGGTTGCAGGCCCAGATCGACACCGTTGAAGCGTGGCTGAAAAAGACCCGCTCGAATATTCAGGAGCGCATTAACAACGACTATCAGGCCGCCCTCAACCGGGAGAAACTGCTGGCCAGCCAGTTTGACATCCAAAAAGAGATCGTCTCCGATCAGGCTGCCAAAGTGGTCCATTACAATATCCTGAAGCGGGAAGTGGACACCAACCGGCAGATCTACGAAGCGATGCTGCAGCGCGTGAAGGAGTCCGGAATCGTCTCCGCCATGAGAGCGAGCGGCGTCCGCATAGTGGATCCGGCGGTTCCGCCAGGCGATCCATATAAACCGAACATTCCGCGCAGCGGAGCGCTTGGATGCATGGGAGGGATCTTTCTGGGTGCGATGCTTGTATTCCTTCGCGAGCGATCCAATCGCAACCTGGAACAGCCAGGGGACGCAGCCTTCTACCTCAACATACCGGAGTTGGGGGTGATCCCGACCTCGACCACCGACCCGGTAAAGCTGGTCGATCGCGGTCTGAAATCGGGCGCGAGCGACGGTAATAATTTGATCCGGCCGGAACTGGACCCCGTTGAACTGGTGACGTGGAACCGCAAATTCTCTTTGCTGGCGGAAGCCTTCCGCACCACGTTAACGTCCCTGCTGTTCTCGGGGCATAATGGCGACCAGCCGCGCGTGATTGTGCTCACCAGCGCGAATCCGTCGGAGGGCAAGACGACCGTGACGATCAATCTCGCGATCGCCTTGGCGGAGATCAACCGGCGGGTCCTGCTGATCGACGCGGATATGCGCCGACCGCGGCTGCAGAATCTTTTCGAGCTGGGCCCGGGGCCGGGACTGGCCGACCTGCTCCGGGAGAAAACCACGGGCGGCGGGATGTCTTCGGATCAAGCGATCTGTCCAACCGCTGTTCCGGGATTGTACGTCATGCGGAGCGGCAGAAATTCCGGTGTCGTGTCGAATCTCCTGCACTCTGCGCGTCTGCCGGAGCTGCTCCAGCAGCTTCGCAATGAATTCGACGCCGTGGTGATCGATACCCCGCCTGTATTGCACATCTCCGATGCGCGAGTGATCGGCCGGTTGGCCGACGCGGTGCTTCTGATCGTTCGCGCCGGGCAAACCACGCGGGATGCCGCGCAGATGGTCAAGCAGCGTTTCGGCGAGGATGGAACGCCGCTTTTGGGCACCATCCTCAACGGTTGGAATCCGAAACACGACGTTTACGGGTACAAGTACCGGTATTACAACGGAAACGGCGCGTCTTACTCACAGAAGGAGACGGTATCCGAGCACGAAAAGGAGTAGTCCCGTATGTGCGGAATCGCCGGACTATTTCGAGCCGGGAGAGCCGTTAGCCCCGAGGATATTACTGCGGTGGAACGCGCGACTGCTGCGCAATCGCACCGCGGCCCCGATGACAGCGGCTTCTACCGGGATTCGCGGGTGGTGTTGGGCCACCGCCGGCTTTCCATCATCGATTTGTCTCCTGCCGGCCACCAGCCGATGAGCAACGAGGACGGCACGGTTTGGGTGACCTACAACGGCGAGATTTACAATTATCGCGAACTGCACGAGGAATTGAAGGCGCGGGAGCATTGCTTCCGCTCGAATTCGGACACCGAGATTCTGATTCACGGCTACGAAGAATGGGGGATGGAAGGACTGCTGAATCGGCTGCGGGGCATGTTTGCATTCGCTCTGTACGATTCGCGCCAGGAGTGCTGCTTTCTGGCAAGAGACCGGTTCGGTATCAAACCCCTGTACTACTTCCAGCCGGCCGGCAAAGAATCATTAGCCTTTGCCTCCGAGGTAAAAGCGCTGACGCGCAGTGGCTTGGCCCCCGATGAACGGGATCCGGAAGGCACCATTGGATTCCTGTTATTCGGCTCCATACCGGCGCCGGCCACTACCACCAGGAACGTGCGCTGCCTGCTACCCGGTCACTACCTGCTCGCCGGCCGAAGCGGGGCTTCCGTGCGAAAGTACTGGGACCTGGAAGCACCACCGGAAGGCCGGCACAGCAGTAAGGAAACCGAACAGGAGCTGCGCGGGTTGCTCGAGGATTCGGTCCAGCGTCATCTCGTCAGCGATGTGCCGGTAGGCATATTTCTGAGCGGCGGCGTGGATTCGGTCGGGCTGGTTGCCCTGGCAAGCCGCGCGAATTCCCGGCTCACCACCCTGACCGTGGTTTTTGACGAGCAGGAGTTCAGCGAAGCAGCACCCGCACGCCGGGCCGCGGAACATTTTCACACCGACCATCGGGAAGTTCTGGTGACGAGCGGCGATTTCATGAGGGAACTTCCAAACTTCTTCTCGGCCATGGACCAGCCCACCAATGACGGGGTAAACACCTATTTCGTGTCCCGGGCTGCCCGTCAGGCAGGTCTGACGGTGGTTCTCTCCGGGTTGGGCGGGGACGAAGTGTTCTGGGGGTATAAACACTATCGGTGGCTGGGAAATCTCTCCCGGCTGCCATCTTCTCTGCGGAAAATCGCGCTGGCTTCGGCGGCCACGTGCGGCTGGAAATTCGGAGGCGAGAGATGGATGCGGTTATCTCTCCTGGCAAACCGGGTCAGCGATCGGAACTTGTACATGGCCCTCAGGGGCTTCTTCGCGCCCGAGCAAATCAGCCGGCTGTTGGAAGTGAGCGTCTCTGAAATACGTTTAGTAGCTGAAAATCTTTGGGCCGGCCTGTGCCGCGACACGCCGCCGACGGTGGCGGATTCCCGCGTGTTCAATTACCTCGAGATGAAAAGGTACATGCACGATCAACTCCTGCGCGATACCGACGTGTTCGGCATGGCCAGCTCGATAGAGGCCCGCGTGCCGTATCTCGATCATCTGGTGGTCGAGCGCGTGGCTGCAATCCCGCCCGCCGCCCGGCTTGCGCCCGGCCTGAACAAGCCCTGGTTGGTCAATGCCATCGGCCATCCGTTGGTACGTGAAGCTGCCGCCGCCTCCAAGAAGGGCTTTACCTTTCCCCTGCATCGTTGGATCCGGCAGAGTACCGACCAGTTGGAGGAGATGGCCCTGCAGTCCAAGTCCATGCACCGCGCCAGTGTGCGGCGTCTCTGGAAGAGTTTTCGCGAAGACCGTCTTCACTGGTCGCGGGCGTGGGCGCTGGCCGTTCTGGGTACCGGGAACTGATTGATGGGGACAACGGCTGTACCGGCGGGTTCCTTGGCTGGAAAAGCCGTCTCCGGGGTTCTCTGGACCACCGGACTCAGCGTTTTCCGCGACTTCCTGCAGTTCGGCGTCATGCTCGTTCTGGTCCGTCTGCTGGCGCCGGAAGCATATGGCCAGTTCGGGCTGGTGACGGCCATCATGGGGTTTCTCACGGTCTTTTCGTTTCACTCGTTTCTGGAATACACTCTCCAGGTCCGCCCCGGCATCGAAGTTGACTATCAGCTCCATTTCACCACCGGCGTTTTCCTGCAAGGTTCGGTATTTCTCCTGGCCAATCTGGTTGCTGAAGTTCTGAAACATTGGGAGAAATATGCGCAAGTAGCATCGCTCTTACACGTCATGTCCATCCTTTTCCTCCTTGAACTAGGCCACGACTTTCGGGGCAAGATGCTGGAACGTGAGATGGACTGGAAGCGTCTGCGGATTTTGGAGGGAATCGGGGTCTTGGCGAATGCGGGGCTTTCGCTCCTCATGGCCGCTGCGGGCGCCGGGGTTTACGCTCTACTGGTACCCTCTTTATTGATAACCATTCCGGCATTCGTCGATCTCTTCGTGGTCCAGGGATGGCGCCCCAACTGGAAATGGGATGCAGCCGGGTTTGCGCCGGTATGGAGATACGGAATTACCCGGGTCATGAGCGGGCTGCTGATCTGGACGCGACAACTCATGGAAAGCACCATCCTCGTGCAGCTCGTGGGATTTGGCGTCTATGGCATTTACGGGAGAGCATTGGGCCTGGCGACTATTTGCTGCCTCAAGGTGCCTGGGTTGTTCACCCAGGCGCTGTTTCCCGTCCTCACCAAGCTCGACCCCGGCAGTGACTCCTCCAGTAGAGCCAACACTCTGGTGTTTTGTTCGGTAGCATGGCCGACATTCCCGGCGGCGCTCATCTTCTCGGCGTTGGCGAGTCCCGTGATACTCACGCTATATGGAGCGCGTTGGGCAGGGGCGATACCTTTCCTGCCGTGGGCGATGGCCGCCGGCGCCGCGACGGCGCTGTCGCAGACTGGCACCGTGCTGCTGATCGCCAGCCTCCAGCAGAAATGTAGCCTCTATATCGACGCCGTGACGTTGGCCGGCGCAGGGCTCTGCCTGCTGGTGCTGGCGCCCCGAAGCCTCAAACTGTACCTGGCGGGAATCGCCGCCGTACAGACGTTTTCATTCTTTTTGATTTTGCTCCGGCTCTACCGCAAGCGGGCCATTGACCTTCGCGGCATCGGCAGTTCCCTGGCGTTACCTGCGTTCAGCGCATCGGTGAGTTTTTTGGCGGTGGAGTTCGCTCGAGCTTACCTGGCAATCCCGAGACAAACCGTGGGAGGAGCGCTCGTCTGCGGCATACTGTTCTGCCTGATTTATGTTCTGCTGCTGCGATTGACTTCGGGCCGGCAGTGTCGCGAAGTTGTCCGCTTCCTCCCGGGACGTGCGTACCTGGAGCGCTGGCTGGTGCTGGGAACGTGATGTTACGCGGAGGTGTACTCAACGTCTATGTTGCTTAACACCCTCGCAGCCACCTCGCGTTCGCTGCCATACTTTCGTGGTAAGCAAAGACTCTTGAATGCTCTGACACCACGTAAGGGGTTGCGCACCGCGACCGTCTTCGGCCTCCCGATGCTGCTGGACCTTTCGGAATATATCCAGCGCGAGGTATTCCTTGGTTATTATGAGCATCGGGAAACGGTTATCGTCAGAAGCCTCCTCACGAACGGCAGCGTGTTTGTCGATGTAGGCGCAAATATCGGATGGTACACCGCTCTTGCGGCCAGCATCGTCGGAACAACCGGTAAGGTACTTTCGTTTGAGCCTAGCCCACATGCATATAAGCTTCTAAGTCAGACGGTTGTAGGCGCGTCGAATGTGATGGTGTTTAACATCGGCCTGAGCGATCATGAGGGGGTGCTCCGCCTATTTGTTCCGCCAGAGACGTACGGCAACCACGACCCTAGCATGGTCGAGTATTGTGCCGGCATGACTCCGATCACTGTTCCCGTGAAGCGGCTGGGACAGTTGCTGGAGGAACTGGACGTTCCGACTGTCGACGTGATGAAGATAGATGTCGAAGCGCACGAGCCGGAAGTATTTGCAGGCTGTGAAGAGTTTCTGAGAAGTGGACGCATCCGCAACATCTTCTGTGAATTCAATGATCTATTGCTCCGGCAGCGCGGCAGCTCTTCCCGGGAACTCCTTGCCTACTTGCGCGCCCTAGGCTATCGCCCGGAAGATGCACCAGCATCATTTGATGATACTCTGGTTAACGTACTATTGAGCTTCGGCGGCTGATCCTCATGAGCCTCAGAATGTGCTCCAGGAAACTCCTTCGTCGCCTATCCTACGATTTGCACCGCTTGCCCGCGGGCCGGCTGACTCTGCGTGACCTTGATTTTGATTTGCCCTATCTGGTCTCAGTCCACAACCCCAACATCATCGATGTTGGGGCCAACAAAGGACAATTGATCCAACGGGCTCGTCTGACGTGGAGTTCGCCGAGGATTTGGGCACTTGAGGCGAATCCCAGGCTCGCAGCAGACCTACAATCAAGATATGCCTCTTCCGAGATCACGGTGGA
>JBGPKH010000349.1:0-9259 GCA_041485845.1 Bryobacteraceae bacterium | reverse complement strand
TCGATGTCTTCGTTCACGGCCGCCGGCACGTCGTACGTGAATTACGGGGTGAGGATGATCCCGTTCTTCATTTACTACTCGATGTTCGGATTCCAGCGCGTGGGCGATCTGATCTGGGCCTTTGCGGACGCGCGGGGCAAGGGCTTCCTGTGCGGCGGCACCGCGGGGCGCACAACGCTTGCGGGCGAGGGCCTGCAGCACCAGGACGGCCACAGCATCGTGCTGGCCAGCACCGTGCCGACGTGCGCGGCCTACGATCCGGCGTTCGCCTACGAGATCGCGATCATCGTGCAGGACGGCATCCGGAGGATGTATCAGGAGTCGGAGGACCGCTTCTATTACCTCACGCTGTACAACGAAAACTACCCGATGCCCGAAATGCCCGGGCGCAGTGGTACGGAGCGTGCGATTGCCTGGTCGCGCGGGGCACGGGTTTCGATGGCCAGGAGAGTTTCTTCCGAATCGATGCGGACACGGGAGAGGCCGCGTCTCTCGCGCCGAAAGCGTTAGTGGGAGCGCATTTCGAGGGCGCATGGACGCGCGATGGCCGGAATCTCTTCAACCGGGCTGGGCCGGCGCCGCAAGTCGTGTTCCGGTTCAGCCTGGAAAAACGCGAACGGCGTACCTTGTACGTCGCGGCTTCGGGCGAGGACCTGAATCAGGAGAACCTGGCCCTTTCCCCGGATGAGAGCACGCTGGCGTTTCAAGTCCGCCATACGATGGAGAAGAGCGCCTCTTTGATGCTGGTGCCTGCGGATGGAGGAGTGCCTCGTACGCTGCTGAAAATCCACTCGCCGGACCAGTTCGCCTACGGCGCCTTTGCGTGGCTGCGGGACGGACAATCGCTGCTCGCGGTGCGAAGCCGTGGTGATGCGAGCGAGGTGTGGCGCGTGCCTGTGGATGGTCGGGAGCCGGCCAGGCTCGACTACCCGAAGATGATGATTCGCGCACTGCGTGTCAGCCCGGATGGCACTAAGATCGCCTTCCATTCCGGGCAACAGCAAAGCGAATTGTGGGTGATGGAAGGGATTCGCTGATTCAGGATGGCTCGGCGAATATCGCGAATTCGGAGACCACGGGATCTGCGGCGGCCGCATCCACGCGGAGACGCAGGCGTTGCGCCGTCACCGGCTTTTCCAGCCGGATCAGGCGCCGCGGACCGATACTGGCGGCCGAAGCAATCTGCTCCCAACTGCCGGAGTCCCAGCGCTCGATGGCCAGGGCGTCGATGCGCTGGCCGTATCGGATATCCTCGCTGATGCGGATCACGTTGAACGTGGCGGGACGCGGCAGATCCAGGGCCATGGGCCGGCCTTTCGCTCCGGCTGCCAGGTTCTTGCCGAAGGTGGCCCGGCGGTAGTCGCCGAATGCCTTCAGCGACGCCACGTCTTCGGGACTCAGAAGTCCATTGCGATTCGGCGGCACGTTCAGCAACAGGTTCGCGCCGCGGCCAACCGACTTGTAGTACAGGTCGATCAGTTGCACGGGCGTTTTGACACGCGCGTTTTGATTCTCGTGCCAGAACCAGCCGGGACGGATCGAGACATCGCATTCCGCGGGCAGCCATTTCGAGCCATGCCGATGGCCGGCGGGCGATTCTTTGTCGCGAACATCGCCGGGGGATGCCGGGCCGCCATCCACCGCCACGGGGTCGAACGTGGCCCACGAGGGCTCGCCGGCGATGCCGCGCTCATTGCCCACCCAGCGGACATCGGGGCCGACGTCGCTGAAGATTACGGCGTCGGGCTGCAGCTTGCGGACGAGGTCCCAGGTTTTGGGCCAGTCGTAGTAGGTTCGCTTGTCGATGGTGCGCTTCTCGCGGGCGCCGCCGTAGAAGCCGTCGCCGCCGTTGGCGCCATCGTGCCAAACCTCGAAGATGGGGCCGTAGCGTGTGAGGAGCTCGGTGAGCTGCGCGCGATACATGTCGATGTAGGCGGGGGCGCCGTAGCGCGCGGTGTTGCGATCCCACGGCGAAAGATACACGCCGAACTTCAGGTTGCGGCGGCGGGCGGCGTCGGCGATGTCGCGGACGGCGTCGCCTTTGCCGGAGCGCCAGGAGGAGTTGCGGACGCAGTGGTCGGTAGTGGCGGTAGGCCAGAGGCAGAAGCCGTCGTGGTGCTTGCAGGTGAGGATGACGCCGCGCATGCCGGCGGCGGCGAGTGCGTTGACGATGGCATCGGGGTCGAAGGCCGAGGGGTTGAAGAGGTTCGGATTCTCGTCGCCGTAGCCCCATTCCTTGTCGGTGAAGGTGTTGACGGTGAAATGCAGGAAGGCGGTGGTTTCGAGCTCGTGCCAGCGGAGTTGGCGATCCGTGGGGATGGCGCCGTAGGGCCGCGGGGTGGACGCGGCGCGCGCGAAAGCAACGGGCGCGGCGGCGAGCAGGGAGCGTCGCGAGAGCATGTATCCAAGATAAGGGATCTACTCGACGGCGGTGTACAGGGTCTGCCGGCCGGCGGCGCCTCCGAGAGTGAAGGTGACCGCGACCTTGTCGCTGGCCGTGAGACTCGGCACCACGACGTTGAATTGGTAGAGCCCGATATTGTTGAGCGCCAGGCCGGCGTAGGTGACGGTGGCGAAAGTTCCGGCGAAAGAGATTTGCGGAGCGGTCAGAAGCGAGTTGGTCTGCTGCACGATCTGGCCTGCCGGGATGTTGGGGGATACGGGGCCGAAACCGATGCCGTAGAGCACGATGGTGTCGCCGGCTTTGGCGCGGCGAGAGGGGACGCCCGGGATCGCGCCCGGTGGGAGGACGTACGCGCCATCGGTGAAGACGGCCGCCAGGTATTGCGTACCGCCAATGTTGAACGTGGGCGGCGCCAGCAGGCCGGGCTGGGTCGCGGCCACCGTCACGGTGTAGGCCGCGCTGGTTCCGGCCGCGGTCTTGACCGTGAGTTGCTGCGAGCCCGTAGCGACGTTGGACGGGACCTGCGCATTCACCTGTCCTCCGCTGACGAAATCGATAAACGCGGCCTGGCCGCCGATGGAGACGCTGGCGCCGTCGAGCGAGGTGGGCGCATTCACGCCCTGGAAATCGCCCGAGCCCCACTGGCGTCGGCTGGTGGAGAGATTCGTGCCGTAAATCTCGATCCAGGAGCCGGGCGCGACGGCGGGCAAGCCGCCGAACGCGCTCGCGGACGTGACTCCTCCGGAACTGACCGAGGGCGCAGTGGGCGTGAGTTGGCGGACCACGTTGTTGCCCGAATCGGCGATGAAGATGTTGCCGTTGGTGTCGATGGCAATGCCCGTGGGAAAGCTCAGGCGCGCGGACACGGCGGCGGCGCCATCGCCGGTGTACCCGGAATTGCCATCGCCGGCAATGGTGGTGATCACACCGTCCGGCGTCACCATGCGGATGCGGCTGTTGCTGTAGTCGGCGATGAACAGGTCGCCCGCGGCATCGACCTTGACATCCCACGGACGGTTCAACTGCGCCTTGTTGGCCGGGCCGCCGTCGCCCGAGAAGCCCGCCGTCCCCGTGCCCGCGACGGTGGCCATCGTGCCGTCGGTGGACACTTTGCGGACGCGATTGTTGGCGCTGTCGGCGATGTACAGATTCCCGGCGGCATCGAGCGCGACGCCGAACGGTCGACTGAGGCTCGCGCTAGTGGCGGGGCCGTCGTCACCCTGGTAGGTCGCGACCCCATTTCCCGCCACGGTGGAGATGGTCCCGTCGGGGGCCACCATGCGGACGCGGTGATTGAAGCTGTCGCCGATGTAGAAGCGGCCGCCGGGCGCAATGGCAATGCCCAACGGACGATTGAGCGCCGCGCCGGTGGCGGGTCCGCCATCTCCGGTGAAGTTCGCGGAAGTGTTGCCGGCGACGGTGGCGATCTTGCCGTCGGCGCCGACCACGCGGACGACATGGTTGCCGAGGTCGGCAACGTACACGTTGCCGGAGGCGTCAAGTTGGACGCCGTAGGGACTGGTGAGCCCGGCACTGGTAGCGGCGCCGCCGTCGCCGGTATAGATGGACTGGGTGGAGCCGGCGAACGTGGCGATCTTTCCGGCCGAGATCTTGCGGATGCGGTTGTTGCCGCTATCGGCGATGTAGAGATTGTGCGCGGCGTCCACGGCGACTTGGATGGGCACGTTCAGCTTGGCGCTGGTGGGCGCTCCGCCGTCGCCGCCGAAGCCGGAAGTGGAACTCCCGGCGACGGTCGTGATGGTGTACGAGGTGGCCTGTGCCAGGCACAATACCGGCGCGCAGAGGCAGATCGCGGCGGCGAGCGTAGATCTTACCATTGAAGCCTCAGTTTCAGGTCGAGTTGCCGGCTGCCCTGGCGCTCGGGATTGTAGGGCGAGACTGCGGAGGACGCCGGGAACGCGCCCGCGCCGGGGTTTGAAATGTTGTTGTTGGGGAAGGTGAAGTGCGGAGTGTTGGTGACGTTGGAGACCTGGACGGTGAAGACTGCCGCGACGTACTCGCCGAGTTGGACCCGCTTCGCCAGGCTCACGTGGCCCACATGGATTGGGTACCCTTCTAGCGAGTTCATGCCGCACGTGCCGTACCGTCCGGCGCTGGCCGAAGGAATCGAAAAGGCCGCCGGGTTGAACCAGCGGGAGATGGTGCGCGCGCCGCTCGACGGATCGCCAACGCAGTCGGCCAGGGCGGTGACGAAACTCGGGCTGGCGTTGGCCGGGTCGGGTCCGGTGAAGAGCGGCGAGTAGTACTGGCCGGAGGCGGCGGTGACGATGGCCTGCACCGTCCAGTCGCGGACCAGGCGATCGGCGAGGGGGCCCGCGTTGGCCAGGAAGCGCTTGCCTTTCCCTGCCGGAACGGCCCACTGGGCGCTGCTTACGAAGTAGAAGCGACGGTTGGCAGCGTCCCGGGTCCACTGGTTGGTGACGTGGTAGGGGTCGAACGTGTTGGCGTAATTGCTGACGCTGTTGCCGAGAGTGACGCTGGAATCGAAGGTGAGCCCCCCCGTCCGCTTGCTGGCGGCGAGTTGGACGGCATCGTAGCGCCAGGAGCCATCGGTACGCGTCACGAAGGTGCTGCCGAATTGGGGATAGGGCAGGTGGGAAGTGCTGAACTGGGTGGTGCTGGCCGCCGGCTTGTTGACGTCGAGTGAGTAGTTCATGCCGACCCCGCGGGAGCCGATGTACGACGCGCGCAGGGCGAGGTTGCCGAAGGCGCGCTCGAGTGTAGCGTTGTACTGGCGAATGACGCCCTCGTCGGTCTTCAGGGGAATCGCCGTGACGCTCTGCACTCCGGTGAGCGCGGCGGAGGCCGTCGCGGGGAAGGGTCTCGGAAGAGTATAGGTGATGTTGCCGTTGACGTTGGAGTTGAAGTACGTTTCCTCGATGTGATACGGGCCGTTGGGATTATTCAAACGGCCGTCGGCGCCGAACCCGCCGCTATCGGTGAACTCGCCGTAGCCTCCGCGCAAGACCAGGTTGCCGGTGAGCCGCAGGGCTGCCGAGATGCGCGGCCGGAAGTTGCGGTTGTTGGGGGTGGGGACCACCTGGCCGGCGACCAGCTTGATGTTCTTCGGATACAGGCTGCTGACCGAGGTGAGCGTCCCGGGCGCGACGATCACGTTGCCGGTGGCGGGGTCCCAGTTGTACATGAAGCCGTCCTGATAGGCCGGCGAGCCGAAGCGGTCCCAGCGCAGGCCGTAGTCCACCGTGAGGCGCGAGGTCACGCGGAAGCTGTCGGACACGTAGGCGCCCACCTGGTCCTGGTTCAGGCGTTGGTTGAGCTTGGGTCCTTGGAGCCGGCTGCTGGTGGAGGGGAAGCCGAGGAGGAAGTCGGCGAACCCAATGCCGGTGAACATTCCGTTGAACGAGAAACTGCCAAAGACGTTTTGCGGCGTCGCGCCGAGCAGCCAATCGAAATGCGTGTACTGCGCGCCCAGCTTGACGGAATGGCGGCCGCGAGACCAGACCAGCCCGTCCTCGAAGGTCACGATGCGATCGTCCTGCGCCATGTTCTCGGTAGTGCCGCCGGGGTAGACCATGGAAAGCCCGGTGAGTCCCGCGATCGAGATGGTGGGGAAGCCCGCGACGGTGCTGCCGTTCAGGTTGGTTCCGAGAATGCCGAGCGTGGTGAGCGCCGAATCGCCGTGACGGGGCGTGACGTCGCCTTCCTCCTGGCCCTGCTTGACGCGGTTGGAGATGCGCGCAAGGCTCACCTGGTTGACCAGGCTGGAGGTGAGGGTGCTGGTCTCGGCGAGGGCGAAACTGCGGTATCGAACGGCCTGGGTGGAGGCGAGCAGAGGGCCCAGGCTACCCGGAGCGATGGTCGAAGTCCGCGATTCCATCCAGCGGAAATAGAGGTTGTGGCCCTCGGCCAGGTTCTGGTCGAAGCGCAGGAACGGCCACACGCCGCGGTAGAGGTCGGGGCCGAACGGGTGATCCCAGGAGTAGTTCTGCGAAACCGCGCCATCCGCGCCCGTGTTCGGTTCGGGGATGTAGCCGTTGTTCAGGGCGTTGGTGGCCACGGTGTTCAACCGGTTGGACGGAATCACGTTGCCGGGGAAGGGGACCCCGTTACGCGGGTCACGGATCACCACTACGGTTCCCGTGGGGGAAGTTGTGGGGTCGAGGAACTGGCTAAAGTCGCGCGCGCGCATCAGCTTGGTGGGAACGTCTGCATACATGGTGCGCCGGTACGGGTTGCGCTGGTAGGTCCCGCCACCGTAGAAGAAGGTGCGGTTGGGAATGAACTGCCCGCCGACTTCGCCACCTTCTTCCTGCAAGGTGTAGCTGTTCTTTTTGGCGTCGAAGTAGGGTCGCGCGTCGAACGCCGCCGAGCCGCGCTTGTAATAAGCCTGACCGTGGAAGCTGTTCCCGCCCCGTTTGGACATCAGGTTAAAACCCGTCGGACGGTAAGCATCGACGCCGGGGTTGGCGACCGACATCTCGGCGGCTTCGAAGAACTGCGAGTGGACGATGGGATTCGACCCTGTGTCGTCGGCGATGCCATCCCAAGCCCAGGTCTGTCGATTGCGGTCGGAGATGCCGGACATGATCAGGCCCCGCCCGTTTCCCTGGACTCCAGGAGCGGTGGTGAGCAGGGGCAGCGGCGAAGGGGTCTTTTCCACGATCGGGGCATCGGGCCAGCGAGCCGCGTACGGGATGATCTCCGTGACGGTCCCGTTCTCGGGGTGAATGGGAGGATCGTTCAGGCGGACGGGAGGGGCATCGTCCGGCAGGGCGGTCGAGACTTTGGGATCGAGCAGGCGGACCTGCCCGGGCGCCAGCCAGATGTCCTCGGCCACGAACATTTCGTAGCCCTTCTGCGCGACGGAAATCTTATAACGGCCTGGGGGGAGTAAAGGGACTGAATAATTCCCGCCGGGCCCGGTGGTGAACTCTCGGGTGATGGCGGTATCCATGCCGGTGACGGTCACCAGAATATCGGCGATTGCCGCGCCGTTGGGATCGCGGACCGCGCCCCGCAGGGTGGCGGTTCCACTCTGGGCAAAGGTCGGGGGGGCCGACAGCGCGGCCGCAAGAATCAGCCCGAAAATACACTTACTCGTTTTCATTATGTAGTTACTCCTGCGTGACAAGAGTGCGGGGCTGGATACAGGTGTGACTTATTGGCAACACACGCCGGGCCAGCCGAGCCTAACCAATTCGTTAGCGAGATAGATGCGCACCTGGCGGAAACAGTTACATGAGATCTGGAAAATCTTTTTTTTACAAAACTTAACAGTCGTGGACAGCGCCTTCTATTAAAATTTGTAAGAGAGTATTAGGCCTGAAATATAGCAGAATTGTGTCGCTTGCCGTCGGTTGGAGTGGATGTAACCGTGTTGAGTCGCCGCGCGTCTGTGCGTATCTGACTCACAACAAATTGCTGTCACAGAAGGTCACCGGCAAACGTTATGAACATGCGAGCATCCACTAATACAAGATCGGCTATCATGCTGGGCGTATATCTGTCCGGCTGCTGTCTCCTGTTTGGGCAGGCGCCCTCCCCTACCCAATCGGACTCACCGGAGACCGGTCAGGTCCTGGTGAAGACCAAGCGTTTCTCGGTGGGACTTCGGGGACGGGGTCTACCCCTGAAGTCTTTCAGCACGATGCAGAATCGGACGACCCTCACCACTACCACGACGCCGGCTCCGGTGCGCGACTGGACGTTTACGACGGCCTCCCATTCGACATCCTGGGGGATTGGGCCGGCGGTGGAGTATCAGGTGACTCCCGCGTGGACGATCACGGCGGAACTGCTTTACAGCCGCCTGCGATACACCAAGGTCACGAGCATCTATTGGGGTACGGACGACTCCACGACGACCACCGACGAACGGTCGAAGATGTTCCGCACGGAGGACACCCGCGGCGTGCTGTGGGATGTTCCGCTGCTGGTGCACCACCGGGGACTGGCGGCAAGCGGCCCACTCTCGAAGGTCTATGTGGCGGCCGGGGCGTCGCTGCGCACGGTCACGAACGTTCGCTCCTCGACCCTGACGCAGGGTCCCGACAACTCGTCGAGCACCGACAAGACGACCACGCAGCCTTCGCGGCGGAATGTGGTTGGGGCGGTGGTCGGCCTGGGGTTCCGGATTGTGGACGATTTCCGGATCAACTGGACGCCCGAGATCCGGTACACGAGGTGGGCGGGGTCTACTTTCGGGTTGGACTCGACGATGTCGCCGAGGAATCAGTTGGAAGTGGGGATGGCGTTCACATTCTAGATCTAGAAAAGCGTTTTAGCCACAAATAAACACGAATAGGCACGAATAAAGGAGGCCGCGCAGATCCCGGGGAGCCAGGCGGTCCACGGGTGCCTTTATTCGTGCCTATTCGTGTTCATTTGTGGCTAAAGCTCTTTGCTGCCGGCGGCATACCCCGCCACGGGCGCGGGACCGGGGCCTGTGTCAAAATAAAGGTATAAATGCACCAGAACCTAAACGAAAGGGTTGTGGACCTGGATCCACGGGAGACGTCGGAGTGGGTAGAGGCCCTGGATCAGATTATCGATGAGGCGGGACCGGACCGCGCGGCCTACATTTTGGAACGGCTGGGCGAGCGAGCGCGGGCCAATGGCGCCGAGCTTCCGATTCACCTCAACACGCCGTACATCAACACGATTCGTCCCGAGGATGAGGTTCCGTATCCGGGCGATCGCGCCATCGAGCGGCGCATCAAGAGCCTCCTGCGGTGGAACGCCATGGCCATGGTGGTGCGGCAAAACAAGTACGACGCCGGCATCGGCGGCCACATCTCCACCTACGCGTCGCAGGCGACGCTGATGGAGGTCGGATTCAACCACTTCTTCCACGCATCGTACGGTGACCAGCCG
>JBGPKH010000348.1:0-9309 GCA_041485845.1 Bryobacteraceae bacterium | reverse complement strand
CTCGCTCCGCGTTCTCGAACCCGACTGCGAGTCGCGACCGCCAATTCACGCGAATCCGCTTGCTCTCCTCTCCCTGTTTCTTCTCCGCGCAAATCTCCGCGTCTCCGTTTCTCTCCGGTGAGATCTGGTTACTGTCCAGGTTATTCTTCCGTGACGCCTTCTAAGCGGCTGTAGAAGAATAGCTGCAAGTGGAGATCGACGGGAAATTCAAGCCAGCTTCAGGCGCAGGAAAATAGCGCCCGGAGTGGGTTCCGCCTCATACGGTCCGGTGCGCTCGAATCCCACGCGCTCGTACATGGCGAGCGCCTGCGCCATAACCGGCATGGTGTCGCCGAGCATCTCGCGATAGCCCGCGCTCCGCGCTTCCGCGATCGCCCAATCGAGCAGCGCGCGCCCCACCCCGGCGCCGCGGTAATCGGGCCGCACGTAGAGCCGCTTCGCCTCGCAGCGCTGTGCATCGAACTGCCTCAGCGCGACGCAGCCGCCCGCTTCCCCCGCGATCAGCGCCAGCGCCAGGCGCCCGTCCGGCAGTGCGTACTTGCCAGGCAGGCCGGCGACTTCTTCAGCGAAATTCTGAAAACACGGCGTGAAGCCGAACGACGCCCAGTACTCTTCGAACAGGCCGCGGACCTGCTCCAGTTGCGCCTCGTTCTGCACCCGTACGATGTCCACGGTTTCAATCCGGCCGCGTCAGCCGATCCTTGTACAGGCCGAAGACGCGCTTGAAGTCCAAATCCAGCATGACGGTCACGGGCGTGGCGTCGGTGACGGTGCGGCGATCGAGCGGCACCGTGGAGCCGTAGAATCGGCCCCAGGCGGTCAGCACGTCCAGGTAGCGGGTGTCGGATTTGGTCACGAAACCTGGGTCGAGCAGGTACGCCGCGGCCAGCGAGTCCCACATATAGCCGGTGGCTGCCGGATGCTTGAGGAAGGCCGGATAACGGTTTCCCAGGTCCTCGCGAAAGAGGTCCGTGACGGGAGTGCGGACCGATACGATCTGGTAGAACTCCGCTTTTCGAAGGGGCGCCTTGTTGCAGATGTCCAGGCCGAACATCACCTTCTTCGGGATGCGCGAACGCAGCACGATGCGCGCCGCTTCCGGATCGAACCAGAAGTTGAACTCCGCCGCCGGTGATGCGTTGCCTCCCACCCCCACGTTGCCTCCCATGAACACGATCTGTTTGATCCGGGTTTCGATCTCCGGCTTCAGGCGCAGGGCCAGCGCGATGTTGGTCATGGGCCCGATGGCCAGGATAGTCAGCTCCCCGGGGTGTCGCTCGATTTCCGAAATTAGAAATTCCACTGCCCCTTCGTGGTGCGGCTTCCGCTCGGCGAGCCTCGCGCCCGGGGCCGGCTTCACTTCTTTCGGGTCGTCGGCGAACGCCCCCAGGAACTCCTGCTTTCCCCAACGCCGTTCGGCTTCGCGCGCCATGGCCGCGGTATGGATCAGCGGGCCCTGGGCGCCCGTGAAAACCGGCAACTGCGGACGCTTCAGCAGGTCGAGAATATGAAGCATGTACTCGGCGCCTTGCGCCGGCCACACATTGCCGGGCACTACGGTAATGGCCGGGATCGACACCTGCGCCGGACTGCGCAACAACATCACCAGCGCCGCACCGTCGTCGCCGAAGAGGCCCGAATCGGTATCGAACAGGACGGTCTCCCGGCCCGCGGCCCACAAACTAGGCGCCAGCAGAATTCCCGCGGCCAAACGCAGCATGAATCTTCAATATAACGGATCTCGCCGGTGAAAATTCTTCTTGACCTGTCTACAACTGTAGGGTTGACACTGGATTCAGAGCGATGCCGCTGACTGTCACGAACCTCGCCCGCTCCTGCGGGCTCAGCCGAAGTTCGGTGCTGTACTACGAAAGCATGGGCCTGCTGAAAGCGGCCCGGCGCAGCGCGGGGAACTACCGCGTCTACGGCGAAAACGATCTGCAGCGCCTGCGTCAGATCTGCATCTACCGCGATGCCGGTCTCAAGCTCGGCGACATCCGTTCCATTCTCGATCGGCCGGCCAGCCATGCGGCCGGCGTCCCGGAACGCCGGCTCCTGCAGTTGAACGGCGAAATCGAGAAGCTGCGCGATCACCAGAGGGCCATCGCGCGGCTGCTGAAAGAAACCTATCGATTAAGGAGAATGCCAATGGTAACGAAAGAGAAGTGGGTCGAGATCATGCACGCTGCGGGCTTCAGTAAGGAAGACATGCAGCGCTGGCACGCCGAGTTCGAGAAGTCCGCTCCCCAGGAGCACCAGGAGTTCCTGGAGTTCCTGCACATCCCGCCCGACGAGGTGCGATCGATCCGCGAACGCAGCCGGTAGTCTGGACCGCTGGCTCACGCGCGCGGCTCCGTAACAGAGCCGCGACCCCGTAACAGGGCCGCGACCCCTTAACAGAGCCGCGACCGTGAGGGAGCGGTCAAGAGCGCAGTACAATCAATGTACATATGGCATTCCTTTCTGGTGCACAGCGGGAATTGCTGCGGGCCGTCTCCCAATTGGCATACTGCAACCCCTTCCTCACCGAGCGGGTGGCATTCGAGCGCGCCGTGCTGGGCGGCGAATTCGTGGAAGGCGAACCGGTCTGGAGCTATCGCGTCGAGCAACCCGGGCCGCGCGAGAATGTGTGGCGCATCCTGCGCCGGCTCGAACCGGTGGCCGAACAACTCCGCGAAGGGCTGCGGGAAGGCGCGCCGGCGCGCGAGCACGACCTCGTGCTCTACGAAGACGCCGTGCTGCACCTGCTCTACACGCGCTACTACCGCAGCTTCTATGATGCGGGCTTCGGTCCGGATTCGGCGGGAAATGACCCGGCTAAGCCCGTTGCGGGCCGGTGGCGGTTCTATGCGAACTTTCTCGCCGACTGGCGCCACTTCTTCGCCATCGACGGCGTCCGCTTTCCAACCGGCCATGACCCGCGCCACACCTTCGCCTGCTACCGCCAGATCCAACGCGCGTTCGAGTACGTCTTTCGCGATATCATCGGCAGTTCCATGCCGGCGGCGCGCCTCCGCGCTTCCGTCTGGCAATCCATCTTCACGCATGACATGCGCCGGTACCGGCGCACACTCTACGCCCGCATGGGCGAGTTCGCCACCCTGATCACCGGGCCCTCGGGAACCGGCAAGGAGCTGGCCGCCCGAGCCATCGCGGAATCCCGCTATGCGACGTTTGACGAGCTGCGCCTGGCGTTCGCCAACGACAACACGGAATCGTTTTTTCCGATCAACATCTCCGCGCTCTCCCCCACGCTCGTGGAATCGGAGCTCTTCGGACACCGCCGCGGCGCCTTTACCGGGGCCTTGGCCGATCGCAAGGGCTGGCTCGAAACCTGTCCCGAGTCCGGCTCGGTCTTCCTCGATGAACTGGGCGACCTGGATCCGTCCATTCAGGTGAAGCTGCTGCGGGTGATCGAGACGCGCACGTTTCATCCGGTGGGCGATACCGCGGGACGGCAGTTCCACGGCAAACTGATCACCGCTACGAATCGCGATCTCGGCGTGGCCATGAAGCAAGGCCGGTTCCGCGAAGACTTGTACTATCGGCTCTGCTCGGACCAGGTCGCCACGCCTTCGATGGCCGACCAACTGGCGGATTCCCCGGGAGTGCTCCGCGAACTGGTGTTCTACATGGCGCGGCGCGTGGCGGGACAGGAAGGGGAGGAGCTCGCGCGCGAAGTGATGCAGTGGATCGAACGCAACCTGGGGCCGGAGTATGAGTGGCCGGGGAACTATCGCGAATTGGAACAGTGCATCAAAAACGTGCTGATCCGCCGCAACTATCGCCCGTCGCGCAGCGCGGCCGAAGATCCCGTGGCGGAGTTCGCACAGCAAGCCCGCGCCGGGCGGCTGACGGCCGACGATCTGCTCTCGCGGTACGTCACCATCGTCTACAGCCGGACCGGCAGCTACGAGGAGACGGCGCGCAAGTTGGAGTTGGACCGGCGCACGGTGAAAGCCAAGGTGAATGCAGCCTTGCTCGCACGGTTGCGAAACGCTTGAGCCCTTTCAGGCCCCCCGCCCAAAAAAATGGTTCCAAGTGACCTGATTTCCAGCCTGGCTCACCACCGGCATGCACGGCACTGAGCACTGCAAACAGGAGCGCCGTACGCTATGCCTCTCGGCTCCCCGGCGCCTGCTTTCGGCAGAC
The DNA here is from genome assembly GCA_041485845.1 of Bryobacteraceae bacterium. GTDB lineage: Bacteria > Acidobacteriota > Terriglobia > Bryobacterales > Bryobacteraceae > OMOG01. The sequence continues at coordinate 5,157 of JBGPKH010000348.1, read as the reverse complement.
ACTGGATCAACGCCTCCTTGCGCGTCGCAGCTTACTCTCCTGCTCGGGACCGGATGCTCGTGACGGCCTTTCGCTCGCCCGCAACGACCTCCGCCTTCGCGGATGCCATTCCGGGGTCAAAGCCCCTGGCCTACCACTTCGCTTCCCAGCCAGCCGGTTCCTCTGCCCGTTCGGCCTTTCTGCTCCGCTACCGAAACCGGTTCGCCCCGATTCCGGCCACTTCGTTGCTTCTGGCCCGTTGCAATCTCACCGACTCGCTCGACTGACCTCTCCTCCAGCCTCCACTCCCCTTCGGGAATCTTACCTCCCTCCGGATCAAAGCGTTCAACTGGACTCGCAGCCTGTCGGCCCGCCTTCCGAACCCGCCCGATTTCCTCTCGCTCCCCGCAGCCGTTTTCTATCGCTAGTGTTTCAGCTATGGATCATCGTTCCTGGTCCGCTACGTTTCCGGAGGCTTGCTGTTCCTCAAACCTCTTGGAACCTCTCTCACTATGCTCCCGGAAGCGATTTTGGTCAACACCTTTTGTGTGCGAAAGAACCGATTTTCCTCGATATTTATTACGTTTGTTTCGAATGGATTACAGGGCCATTCCGGTGAATTTGCTGTGGATAAAACGGGTAGTGGACATCCTGTTCTGTGGTAAAAAAGCGAGTGTGCGCAGACTCGTGATCCGGCCCGGAGCCATCGGCGATTTCATCGTTTCCCTCCCTGCCATCCAGTGCCTGGCAGCCGATTACCTGGAGGTCTGGGCGGCGCCGGCTAATGTTCCGTTGGTGCGATTCGCCAATCGGGCGCGCGCGATTCCATCCACCGGGCTGGATCTGCTCGGGGTCACGGAACCTCCCGAGCGCCTGCTGACCGAGTTGCGCCGCTTTGACTCGGTGGTCTCCTGGTATGGAACGAACCGGCCCGAGTTCCGGCAGTCCGTGGAAAAGCTCGGGTTTCCGTTTCACTTCTTTCCGGCGCTGCCGTCTGAAGGCGCCGGTCTTCACGCCACCGATTTCTATTTGAAGCAGGTGAGTTCCATCACCCACTGCGCCAGCGACGGGATTCCAAGAGTGCCTTGCGGCGTCTCCCGCGAGGGATTCGCTGTGATCCACCCGTTCTCCGGCAGCCCGAAAAAGAACTGGCCGCTCGAAAAGTTTCGTGACCTGGCGAACCGGCTGGAGCGAATTATGCCCGTACGTTGGTGTGCCGGTCCCCAAGATCCAAACCTCGCGGACGCCGTGCGCATCGACGATCTCTACCAGCTTGCGTGCTGGCTGGCGCGGGCCCGGCTGTATGTCGGCAACGATTCCGGGATCACGCATCTCGCGGCGGCTGTCGGAACCCCGGTGCTGGCCATCTTCGGGCCAACCGATCCGGCAGTGTGGGCGCCGCGAGGGCCGAATGTCCGGGTGGCGAGTTACACGCGGAATTCCTGACCGATCCGCTGGACCGCGACCCGGTCGCTAGGACGCCCCGCCGCGCCGTAAACCCGCGTTACACGCCGAATTCCTGACCGATCCGCTGCACCGCGACCCGCTCGCCAGGCTAGGGCGCCCCGCCGCACCCCCGAGCAGCGTTCTCCTCTGCATCTGTACTTAGCGCGCGCAAAAATAACTTGACCGTTTCGCCCTGGGACACGCTGCCGCGCCCAGGACTGCGCTCCTCCGCTCGCTCCGCGTTCTCGAACCCGACTGCAAGTCGCGACCGCCAATTCACGCGAATCCGCTTGCTCTCCTCTCCCTGTTTCTTCTCCGCGCAAATCTCCGCGTCTCCGTTTCTCCGCGGTGAGATCTGGTTACTGGTTACTGTCCAGGTTATTCTTCCGTGACGCCTTAGTGGCGCGGCCATCCCTGGTTGTGTGGGGGCGACCAGGGGGATCCGCCCTACTTCTTCAACGCCGCCGCCCAGTTCGTCGCCACCGTGATGCTCAAGGGCGGCTCGGCCCCCCCGGTGTCACCCGGGGCGGCCCCGGAAGCGGTGACGAGTTGAAAGGTCAGGATCCGCTTGCCGTCGGCCGACACGGCGTACATCTGGTAATCCCCGCCGCTGTGCGGTTCGTTTACGCCCAGGGTCCGGACAATCTCCTTGGGGCTTTCCGGCTCAAAGACCCCGCCCTTCACGGTCACCGCGGCCGACAACAGCGATCCGCCGCGAAACAACGAATTCGCCGACGGAGCATCCGGCGCCGTCGCGATCGCATGGTAGAAAAGCTCCTTGCCGTCACCTCGCCACCGCGGCCAATCGCCGCCGTGAAACGAGATCTGGTAACGGCCGCTGCCGGCGGGGAACGGCTGCACGTAGACCTCGTTCCGCCCGGTCGAGTTGGAGGTGTAAGCAATCCACTTGCCGTCCGGCGAGATCTGCCCGCGCGTCTCATTGAATGGCGAGGAGATCAGCGGCGCCGCTTTCTTGTCTTCGAGCGTCAGAACCCAGAGATCGCCGCCGTTCTTGGGGTCGTTCGTCCAAAACACGATCCGCTTTCCATCGGGCGACCACGACATGGGCGCCTTGGGGAGTTCCGATTCGTAGAGAAGCTCTTCCGTCCCCGATCCGCTGGAGAGGTTTTGGTACAGCCCCCACTTGCCCTTTGCCAGCGCGGCATAGGCGATGCGATCGCCGTTGGGCGACCAGATTGGCGACGAGTTATGGCGCGACGCGTCGAAAGTCAGGCTGGTGGTCGACCCGCGCGGTTCGATCACGATGATGTCGCCGCCGGCGGCCGCGTGGCGATGCGCGGCGATGCGCTTGCCGTCCGGCGAAGCCTCGATTCCGCGATAGATTCCGGCCGGACCCGGCGTGTCGAGCACCCTGCCCCCGCGATCGATCCAGTCCAGTTGAAACTCGAAGGTATTATCCGTGTTCGTACTCCCCGCGGTGGTGTTCTGAAAGTACGCCAGCACGCCGCCCGGCGTGACCGCGAAATCGCCCCACCCGTTCGAGGCGACGAAGGAGACTTCATCCGCGACCCGCGCCGGTTCGCCCGACAATGCCGGCTTCTTCCAGTCGAACGGCTGCGCGTACACCGCGTTGCCCCGGTGAAACACCAGGAACCCCGGAGCCGCGTAGCCCGCGTTGGATTCAGCGGCCAGCACCGGCGTTCTTTCCTTGGATCCGAGCGCTCCCACGAACACCGTCCGCTTGGCCGCATCCCCGTTCCAGGCCGTATAGAGAAAGTGCTGTCCGTCGGGCAGGAAGTGCGGCCAGTAATGCCCCGCCTCCCCTGGCCCCACGGTGGTGACCGCCTGGGGTTTGCCGCCTTCTCCCGACACGCGGAACAACCCCTCGCTGGAACCGAACAGGATGGCGCCTTCCCGGTTCCACGCGGCCCCGAAGAAATTCGTCGCGTCGCAGATGTCCTGCGGCGGCCCGCCCGAAACTTCGATCTTCTTGAGTTTCCCCCGCGTGACAAATCCGATGAAGCGGCTGTCGGCGGACCAGAACAGTTGTGCGCCGTGGGTCGTCCCGTCTTCGATGGCGAGCAGTTTTTGGGGCGTCACCTTGCCAATGGGGCGGACATACAGAGAATAGGGTTCTGGAGGAGCCGCGAACTTGGCGAGATACGCCATCCATCGGCCGTCCGGTGAGACCGCGAAATTGGTCCCGGCCACGACGCGGTCCCCATTCGGACCGCCATTGAAATTATCAAAGGTCTGCGCGCTCCCGGCCATGGGTATCCGGATGCGGAACTCCTCTTCCGCCCGCGGGCCGCGAAAATACATCGCCGCCGGCAGCGCCGTGGCCGCCAGCGCCACCGCGGCCGCCAGCGGAATCCAGGAGAGTTTCCCGCGACTTCGCCGCGCGGGGGCGGCCGCGGCCGGACCCGTCCCGCCGGCGTCCTCCGCTCCCGCCCCGGCCACCCATTCCAACTCGGCCAGCAGGTCCCGCGTGCTTTGCCACCGGTCCGCGGGATCCTTGGCCAGGCAGGTTTTCACCACATGGTCCAGCGTCTTGGGCACGGCGGGCTGCACGCTCGAAAGCGGCTCGGGATGCGCGGTGGCAATCGCCGACATCAGCAGGATCTTGCTCTTGCCCTCGAACGCCTTCCTGCCGGTGATCATTTCGTGGAGCATGGCGCCGAATGCGAAGATGTCGGTTCGCGCGTCGGCTTCGTCCCCTGCCATCTGTTCGGGCGCCATGTACTGCAGAGTCCCCATCACGGCGCCGGGCACGGTGAGATTGGTCAGGGTCGGCGCGTGGGAATGCGGCCCGCCCAGGCGGTTCACAGTGGTAGGGCGGCTGCTGTCCCGGCCGGAAACCGCGCCTTCCCGCTTGGCCAAACCGAAATCCAGCAGCTTCGGCCCGCCGGCGGTCACCACCACGTTGCCGGGTTTCAGATCGCGATGCACCACGCCGTGCCGGTGGGCCTTGTCCAGCCCGTCCGCGATGGCGATGGCGATCTTCAGGGCCTCGGTCACTTCCAGCGCGCCGCGCTCCAGGCGAGTCGCCAGCGATTCGCCTTCCAGGTACTCCATCACCAGGAAGGTGACGCCGTCCTGTTGGCCGATGTCGTACAGCACGCAGATGTTGGGATGGCTCAGCGACGCGATGATCTGCGCCTCGCGCTCGAATCGCTGGCGCATTTCGCCGTCCTCCGCCCATTGCCGAATGAGCAGCTTGATCGCGACCACGCGTTCCAGACGCGTATCCAGCGCCTTGTAGACTTCACCCATGCCGCCCGCGCCCACCGTTTCCAGAATCTGGTAGGGCCCCAGGCGGGCGCCCGGCGCCAGGGTTTGTCCGCTCATTTGTTCCCCTTTCCGGTCCCTGAAGGCCAATGTTGGATCACGGTGAGGCCGGTCAAGCCGGCGCCAGGGGCCCCACCGCCGCCCCGTCCACCGGCGACCGAAGGGCTCGCGGACACCAAAAAAGGCGCTTCCGGCACGGCCAGGTTGCCGACTGAGGAGCTGCGCGTGTTGAGGCCCGAGGGAAATCGGAGGAGGAAGCGCTGTCCATCCGGCGCGGCCGCCAACAAATGGCGGGTAGGGACCCGCACTTGCGCATTCCGAAGCGGGGGCGAAAAACAACGAATGCGGGATGCCGGCCTCCAGTTTCGCGCCTGTCTTGATGTCCACCGCCATGATGTTGTCTTCGGAGCGGTAGTAGAGTTCTTTGCCGTCCTTCCGCCAGCGCGGCTGCCCGCCGCCCGTCGTGGACACCGCAATTTCCTG
>JBGPKH010000347.1:0-9313 GCA_041485845.1 Bryobacteraceae bacterium | reverse complement strand
CCAGCTATCGTCCGCCAGGTCAACGAAAGCATTTCTCCGACCTTGGGGCCACTGGTTCCGAGGACTCCCCGCTCACCGCCTACCAGGCGCCCTCCTTTTTTCAGCGACCAGAGATAGTCGGCGATCCGATGGATGTCTTCATCAGCCAGGACGCCTTTCCATGAAGGCATATACAAGGGTGCGGCCGGCTTGGCCGAATTGTCAACGGGCGGCACCTTGCCGCTTTGGATAATCTTGAGGCATGATGCTCCCCGGATAAACCAGTTCGGGATTCACCAGTTGCTCGTCCAGCCAGCCGGCGGCTGGGATTCGGATCGATGTAGGGAATGGCCCGCAATTTCCGTGCACTACCACAGGACGCCGTCCGGGACTGCGCGAGGTATGGCAAACTAAACGAGGAGGAGATAACCACTTGGATGGACGTGGCTCACTGGTACCCGTACCTTCGCCTCGAGATCCCCTTCTTGGTGAGATTGTGCGTCGTCTGATAGACGTTTATCGTCCAGAGCGGGTTTATCTCTTCGGTTCGACGGCACGCGGCGACGCTGGGCCCGATAGCGACTACGATCTGATGATCGTTTTACCCGACGACGCGCCGGTAGATAAGAAAGACCCTGGCATTGGCTACACGGCCGTTGAGGGACTGCCCCGAAGCGGTGACTTCCTGGTGTGGACACGCCGCAGCTTCGACAGCCGGCTCCATTTGAAAGCGTCCCTGCCCTCGACAGTACTGCGGGAAGGAATGCTGCTCTATGCCGCCTGATCCGATCCGCGTCGAAGAGACGCTTGCCTGGATGAAAAGAGCCGCAAGGACTTGTGGCGTGCGGAGAGCGTGCTTGCTCTCGACCCTCCCGACACGGAGGATTGCCTGTTCCACTGCCAGCGGGCGGTTGAGAAGTCGCTGAAGGCATTTCTGGTTTGGCGGGACCAATCGTTTCGCCGCACGCACGATTTGGTGGAGCTCACCCGGCAGTGTGTGGATTTGGAACCAACCTTGGGTGATGTCACGAGCGGCTTGGGACCGTTGAGGAGATTTGCGTGGGAGTTTCGCTATCCCGGCGAGACCGAATTACCAAATGTGGAGATGGCTTGCGGATGGACGATCAGGGTCAGAGAGGTGCTGGAAGCGGTCGAGCGAACCATTTCTCCGTTAGGCCCACTGTAATCATCGACACGACCCCACTTCCCACCCTTGGGCCAGCGGTACTCGTCGTTGGGCGCGGGCCGCGATGATAGAGTGAGGTGTGGGAGCAGCATATATGGACGCGGGTTGGTTCGACACGGCGGGACGGCGGTTTCAGGAGGCGGACGAGTACCCCCTGATCGACGATAAGGAGATTATCGACAGGGCGGCAATTTGGAATTACTGGCCGAGCAACCACCCGGGTACCGTCAGGCCGGACCAACTGTTTGAGGCGGCACTCACCAGCGATCACCATGAACTTTCTGTCCGCTTTGTCTGGTTGAATCTCTTTTTCAGCCTGGCGCACTACCCGGCGGAGGAAGTGCTTCAGGTGGTTTACGAGCAGGAGGAGGCCCCCGAACATCGTCAGCACTACCTGGATTATCTGAAGAGCCTTATCACGCTCATAGATGTTGACGAGTGCAAGGATCAGCGCCACATCCGTTGGGAAATCGTCAATGCGAGCGCCATCCAGGATTGGATCCGGGCAAAGGGGCTGTACGACCGTTTGGAGCCGTTGGCGGCCAAGTCCGAGGCCGCCGAACTCGCCGAACTTTGGGCACTGCGGGGCCGGCATGATTTGCTATCGGTTTTCGCCGGTTCGTGGGAGTTGGACGGACTGGATTGGTGGGCATGCCGTCGCGCAGCGCGGATGAACAGATATGTGCTCTGTACTTGCGCCCTATTCGGGAAATGCGCTCGGGAGCTATGCCCCGAAGAACTGAACCGGCTGGGCGACGCAGCAAACTACTTTGCCAAGGCTTTTCGTACCAACGGCGGCCTGGACATCGTCTACCGACTGCTGTCGGTGCGCTGTCAGCTGGCCCTGGGCAAGTGGCACGATGCCGCCGCGGAGTGCCAGCGACTGTTGCGCGGTGGCCGTTCGCAATTCAATTTGCCGCCGGACGATGCGGACAATTCTTTTTCGGAGTTGTATTCGCTACTCGTAGAAACCTGCTCTTCAGCCGGAGAAACCGAGAAGGCAATCGCCGCCTGCCAAAGGTGGAGCGAGGAGTTCCCGGAGCAGTTGGGTATTCATGAGCGTCTTTCTCAGCTCTACCAGAGCACGGGAGACATCGGCAGGGCTCATGAGCACAGCCTGAAGGAACGGGACCTGAATCCGAATTACGGCGACGATCCGCTGGTGTCAAGAGCCATCGCTTTCGGCAATTGCTTTCGAGAGATGGAAACCAAGCTGAATGAGCTGCAAAGAAGGGCGCCCCCGCAGGATTTGGATTCGGTGCGTGGGCGCGTGCGCAGTGAATGGCCGACAGTCGAAAAGCTTACCCGGGAGAGTATGGAGAGTTGGGAGTGGGGGTGGTACCTGCTGCAGAAGCGGGATCCGAACGATCCAACTCTACCCGCCTTTTGTTTCGGGCGGTCTGTCGAAAGAGAGTTGCGAAGAAAAGTATTTCAACCGTTTCGCGAAAGCCTGGGCCGGGCTGGGCGACAGTCCATGGGAGGCTCCAGATTCCTGCCCAGATTCCTGAAGGAGAACGAAACACACTCGGAGACATGTTGTATGAGTTTATGTGGTATCAGGGACAAGCCAAGTCGGAGGCAGTGTCGGAATTCCGAAAATGGCTCGAAGCTGAGAGACCGGATTTGCCGGCCGCTCTGGGCGCCATAGACCTTGAGACGATACTCGATCTCTATAATCCCACCAAGCATCTCGACGGGACACGTTATTCATGGGATGATGCGCTGCAGATGGCAGTGCTTACGCGGGCTGTGCTGTCCGCAATCCTCGAACCGCAGGTTCCGGGAAGCAATTAGCGCAGGCGGAGGAGGAGGGCCTCGCCTGCCCCGGAAACGAGTTTCCCCATGTACGGTTCTCAAGACCGCCGGTTTCAACACCCACCTGAGCCTCCGTCTTCTATATATCTGCCCGCTTGCCCACCTTGCGGCGACCGTCCCGGAATTCCCTGCTTTCTTACCGCGTTTTCTGCCATCAACCGACATCTTACGGGACGACCATACGTCCGCTGACAACCCGACGCCCCGCTCACCGCCTACCAGGCGTCTTTCTTCTTTATGCAGCGACCAGAGATAGTCGGCGATCCGATGGATGTCTTCATCGGCCAGGACGGCTTTCCAAGAAGGCATAAACAAGGGTGCGGCCGGCTTGGCCGAATTCTCAATCGGCGGCACCTTGCCGCTTTGGATAATCTTGATCATTTTGGTGTGGTCGTCCGAGGCGTGAAGAAGGGACGGAACCTCGCCTCTCTGGCTGTTGGGATCCGGCACTCCTCCCTGGAGTTGCAGGCCGTGACAGCTTACGCACCCGAATCGGCCGAAGCTCTGCTTTCCCGCCTCGATCACCGCATCCTGAGCGGTCAGCGGCTTTGCCCGCTGCGAAAGGATGGACTGCGCATCCTCGGCGGTGGCGGAGGCCATGAAAGCGATAATTGCCTTTCTGGCGTGGCATGATAGCATGGGGCCAGTGAATGCCGCTGACATCCAAGGTTTCTGTGCGCGCGATTGGCGGCTGATCGAGCGCGTCAAGGCGGATTGCTGGGTGGAGCAGAAGGCTGCCGCAAGTCCCGCCGCCGCCATCGAACTGGCAGCCGAGTTGCTCCAGTATGCCCGCACATTGAGGCCGGATTGGCCGAATGCGACCGAACGCGAGGCGGACTTGGCGTCGCACATTCGTCTGGCCGGGATGCTGCAACGTGTCTTACAAGAGCGCGCCCGCTGAACTTCTGGCGGCTGCCGCCGGGGCGATCGAGAAGTGGTGCGACGGCTGGTACCTCTTCGGTGCCCAAGCCGTAGTTGTATGGGGGCGTCCGCGGCTCACCGCCGATGTCGATGTGACCATCCGCCTACGTTCCGAGGATACCGCCAGCTTCTGGCATGACATGGAAAAGGCCGGTTTCCGGCTGCGAGTGCCAGAGCCTGAGCCGTTTCTCGCGCTTACGCGGGTCCTGCCTTTTTTGCACGTCCCCACCCAGTTGCCGCTGGACGTCGTGCTTGCCGGTCCGGGAATCGAAGACAGATTCATCGAACGGGCGGTCCGAATCGAGATTGAGGGCCTCTCCGTGCCGGTCGCATCGCCGGAGGATCTGATCGTGATGAAGGCACTCGCGGGCCGTGCCAAGGACCTGGAGGATGTGCGGACAGTATTGATGGAACGGCTGGCCAGTCTGGACATCGCCTATATCAAATCCATGCTTGGAACACTAGAGCAGGCTCTGGGTCAAAGCGATCTGTTGCCGTTGCTGGAAGCCGAGATCGCTCGCGTGGAACGCCTGCTCCCATGAAGCAGCGGATGGAACGCCGACCCGTGGTTGTCACTCCACGACTCAATAGGTAACGGCCACCTTCTGCGGCGCGGCGCGGTGTTATATGTGTTTGAGGAGGCGTCATGGAAAACGAAAACCGCTCCCGGCGTTCCGCCCTCAAGACTATGCTTGGGGGGACGGCAGCCGGCCTCCTCCATGCGCAAGGACCGCATCGCGATTCGATCCGCCTGGACACCGAATACCAGACGATCGAGAATTTTGGGGCATCGGACTGCTGGAGCATGCAGAAGCTGGGGACGTGGTCCCTGCCCAACCGCGGCCTGGTGGCCGATCTGCTGTTTTCGCAAACCACCGGAATCGGGCTGTCCTGCTGGCGGTTCAACATCGGCGGCGGCATCACGGACAAAATCAACAACCCGTGGCGCACGGCGGAGACCTTTGAAGCCGCAGAGGGGAAGTACGACTGGACCCGGCAGGCTCCAGAGCGCTGGTTCCTGGCGGCGGCGAAGGCCCGCGGGGTACCGCGGTTCCTGGCGTTCGTAAACAGCCCCCCAGGACGCATGACGCGCAGCGGCATCACCTACGGCCAGCCGGGACCCGATACCACCAACCTGAAGCCCGGCTTCGAAGGGCCGTTCGCCCGCTACCTGGTGGACATCCTGGAGCATTTCCGAACCAACCCGGACAAGAGTGAGCGCATCGCCTTCGATTACATCAGCCCGGTGAACGAACCCAACGTAGAGTGGAACGGCAGGAGCCAGGAAGGCTGCCGGGCCGCGAACGACGATATCAAAGCCGTGTTGAGGGCGCTGGACGCGGAGATCCAGAAGCACAAGTGCCCCACGGAGATCGCAGGGATCGAAGTCTCCGGCCTCGCGCCGCTCTACTCCGTGGTGGACAAGATGTCCAAGACGTACGGGGCGAAGTACGGAAATTATGTGGACGACTTTCTGGGCGAAAAGACCATCAGCGGCATGCTCAACCATCGTCTGTCATACCACGACTACGGCTCCGATCTTCGGAAAGGCCAGCTCATCGAGAACCGCCAGGCGGTCCGCAGGAAATTCGACCAGTACCCCGGCTGGAAGCCTTGGATGTCGGAGTATTGCGTCATGACGGGGTCGGAGGGCAAGGGCGGCGGTGGGCGGGATCTCACCATGAACACGGCGCTCGACGTGGCCCGCATCATCCATCTGGACCTGACGCTGGTGGGAGTCACGGCCTGGCAATGGTGGACCGCCGTCTCGTGCGTGAACTATAAGGACGGCTTGATCTTCACCGACTGGAAGAAACCCGGAGACGCCGAATCGATTATTCCGGCGAGGCTGCTCTGGGCGCTGGGCAACTACAGCCGTTTCGTGCGCCCGGGCATGCGGCGGGTGGAGTTGGAAGGAACGGGGCACGACATCGGCGGGCTGATGGGATCGGCCTACAAGGACGAGAAGGCGCGGCGAGTGGTTGCCGTGTACGTCAACATGGGCGCGGACCCGCAGTCGGTTCAGCTCGATTTCGAACTCGGCTCGCGCCGCTGGCGGCTACAGCCGGTCACACCGTATATCACGTCGGACCGCGAGGGCGACGAGCTCAAAGCCTACCCGGCGGTGGCGCCCGGCAGTCCGATCGAAGTTCCCGCGCGGTCGGTTGCGACGCTCGTAGCTACGTTCGCTTGATGGAACAACGCGTATGGGCGGCGCCTCGCGGAAATTCGTACTCGGTCACCACGGTGAAGGCCGAGTTGCGCCGACTGATGAGTTGACGTGGGCGGCCCGGCGAGGGCAGCAATCCTGGAATACAATGAAGCCAGGATGACGAACCGTCAATTCCTAAACGCCGAGGATCTCCGCATCGGGCTGGTGCGAGTAGCCGATCATCCCTTTTCGTCTCGGCTTTGATGCACAATGTCTTATGGCCGCCAAGAAGCCAACCCCGTCGATCTACCAATTGAAGGTCACGCTCCTTGGCATCGAGCCACCCATCTGGCGGCGCATCAAGGCGCCGGGTACGACGCTGCTCTGCTGTCTTCACGATGCCCTCCAGGCCGTTATGGGCTGGACAGACAGCCATCTTCACCAGTTCGAGAAGGACGGCACGTATTGGGGCGTGCCGGAACATTACGAAGATGACGACATCGACGTTATCGATGAGAGCACGGTGCCGGCCGCCAAGGTGCTCATTGCCGAAGGCGACTCGATGATCTACCTCTACGACTTTGGTGACACTTGGAGGCATGAAGTTGTCCTGGACAAGATCCTGCCATCGGATGGCGCTGTGAATCGTCCTGTCTGCCTTGCCGGTGAGCGTCGCTGCCCGCCAGAAGATGTGGGTGGGCCATCCGGATACAAGGAGTTCCTGGAAGTGATCTTTGAACCGGGGCATGAGGAATTCACGCATTTCCGTGGTTGGGCTGGTGGAACATTTCATGCTGAGGAATTCGATGTAAAGGACGTCAATGCGATTCTGGAACGGATGAGGTGGCCGCTGCGGCATAGGCGGTAGGTCCGAATCCCGGCCATTCCGGGGCAGGCTTCCGCCAGGCTTCCCAGGCTTCCGCTGAGCTGGAATCTCCGCCGCTAAACTGGAATGATGCGCCGTCTGCAGCAACTCGCGAACTCCAGCCTTGCGGCGGTGCTCGTGCTGACGGCGCTCAACCTGGCGATCTGCCGGCCGTTGTTCCAGATCGAATATATCGACCACTTCAATTCCATCGAGGGCGCGTTCATCGCGATTCCCCGCTACATCGCGAGCCACTGGGACGGTTTCTCGTGGTTCCCGCTGTGGCAGTGCGGCATGCCTTTCCAGAACACCTACGTTCCCATGCTGCACCTGGTCGTCGCCATCGCGGCTACGCTCGGCAAGGTCTCGGCCGCCCGCGCGTATCATATCGTGGTAGCCGTGACCTACTCGCTAGGCCCCGCGACTCTCTACCTGATGGCGGTGCGGCTGGGCGCGCATCGGGTCGCGGCCTTCCTGTCGGCCTTGTTCTATTCCCTGCTTGCGCCTTCGACACTGCTGATGCCGGACGTCGCGCAGGAAGCCGGCGGCCTGTGGCTGTACCGCCGCCTCCAGGTGTTGACGCTCTATGGCGAAGGCCCGCACATCAGCACCATGACTCTAGCGCCGCTGGCTATCCTGGCGCTCGAAAACACGCTCACGCGGAGAACCGGGCGGACGCTGGCGGTGGCCGCGATGGCCATCGCCCTGGTCTTTCTCACGAATGTTCCGGGAAGCGGGGCCCTCGGCCTGACGATGTTCTGCTGGATCTGCGCCCAGGCCGCGGACAAGCGGCGGGCGGCCTGGATGGCGGCCGCGAGCGCCGCTGTATTCGCGTATGGCCTGGCCTGCTACGGCGTACCGCCTTCCGCGCTCTCGACGGTGGCCGGGAACTTCGGCTCCATACACCCGGCCTTCATCGGCGGCTTCCGATACGCTGCGGTCCTGTTTGTGGTGCTCCTCGCCGTGGTGGCGTCCGCCGGCTACCTGCTGGCGCGCACGCGACTGCCGCTCGATGTCCGCTTCGCCATCCTGTTTTTCGGACTGATGGCCGCGATCGTACTGACCGCGAGTCCCAGGTTCGAGTTGCTGCCGCAAGCCCGCCGGATGCACCTGGAGATGGAAATGGGCGCGTGCCTGCTGTTGGGCGGCCTTGCCTGGAAGATTCACGGCTGGATTCCGCGATGGGTCAGACCGGTGGTGTGGGCGCTATGCCTGGGGCCCATTGGGCTACAGTTCGACCACTACCGCTCTGCGGCGCAGGACGACATACGGAACGTGGACCTCGCGAAACGCTCGGAGTACACCACGGCGCGCTGGCTGGACGCCAATCTCAAGGGACGAAGAGTGTATGCGGCAGGCAGCACGGCCTTTTGGTTGGATTTGTTCAGCGACAGCCCGCAGTTGATGGGGTGCTGCCGCATGGGCCAGTCGATGCCCGTTCTTACCTGGGTGCAGTACCTGATCAATGAGGGCCTCAGTCCCCTGGAGACGCAAGCCGTCGGGCCCTGGCTGCGCGCGCTGGGTGTGGAGGCGATGGTGATCAACGGCCCCGGTAGTACCGATGTGTACAGGGACATCAAGAAGCCGGAACGCTTCGCGGGGCTCTTCCCGGTGTTGCACCAGGAAAACGGCGACACGATTTATTCCGTCTGGCGGGGACCTCATTCACTGGCGCACGTGGTGCGACCCGATGAGCCGATTCCGGCGCTCCCCGGACACCGCATGGAATATGCCGAAGTGGTGCGGTATGCCGAAGCGGTGGCGAGCGATTCGCGGCCGGCGGCCAGCTTCGAGTGGCTCCGCAGCGGCGCGGCGCGCATTCGGACGAAGCTACAGCGCGACGACCTGGTGTCGGTCCAGGTGCCCTGGTTCTCGGGATGGAAGGCCTTAGTGGGTGGACAACGGAGACAGATTTCCGCGGACGGCCTGGGATTCATGGCGATCCAGCCGGATTGCCAGGGCGACTGCGAGATCAGCCTGATCTGGACCGGCCGCGCGGACCAGCCATTTGCCGCCGCGGTTTCGATCGTTTCCCTGGCTGCCGTGTTGATGCTCGTTTGGAGAAACAGACCCATACCGGATGGCATAATGAAGCGAATGATACGGTCCCGATGATCCCCATGAAGAAACTCTCTCGCCGGAAAGAAATCCTGCTGGATTTTTTTCTTCTGTTCGCCTTTGCGGTGGGGTTGATCCGCCCATTTCTGAAGGCCAAGTACCTGGACAAGTGGGCGTCCATCGAGAGCACCTTCATTGGCGACGCGCGGTTCCTGGTCCAGCACTGGCCGCATCCGCAGTGGCTCTCCAGAACTTCCTGGAGCTGCCGTTGTTCCTTGTCGTCGTAATACTGCGGCCCCCAGTTCGGGCCTCCGAGGGGCTGGGTCCGCACCGGAGT
>JBGPKH010000346.1:0-9364 GCA_041485845.1 Bryobacteraceae bacterium | reverse complement strand
TCTTCCTCTTCCACCATCGAGGAAGGCCGCTTCCCCGGGCTCTCGGTTCTGGCGGCCGCGGCGGCGTGGGCGTTGTGAGTGATCCTCTCCACCCAGAGATGCCCGGCGGGGTGACGCGCATGGCCCAATCCACGGCGCCAAGTGTGACAGACATGGTGTTCCTCTTGATTATGGGGTAAGAAACTTGGCCGCAGACCGATTGTCTATCGGCCGCGGGTTGACAACCTGCCCCGCTAGGAGCTAGGGCAGGCCCACGCGGCGCAGCAGATCTTGGAACCGTGGATCGGCGCGGAGGCGGTCGACCCGGGGATCCATTTTCAGGAAAACCATGGGCGGCGAACGGGCCTCGTAGGCCTTCTCCAGCCATCGCATCGCGGCGTCCGCCTGGCCCAGCGCGGCATACACATAAGCCATATCGGCGGGGGAGACGTAGTTGGTTTTGGCGATCTCTTCCAACCGATCAACCAGCTTCTTCGCCTCGGCGCTGCGACCGGCCTGCGCGTAGGCGAGCGCGAGGCGGGTGGGAGGCCCCGGAAGCTTTCTCATCACTTCAATCGCTTCGGGATACATCGACTTCGCCAGATATGCCAAGCCGAGATAGTTCTGCGTCATCGGGTGGTTGGGGTCCAGCTCCAGCGTCTTGTGGAACTGCTCGATCGCCTGGTCGAACTGCCGCGCAAAGTAGAGTTGAACTCCCAGCCTCGAGTTGGCCCGCACCGAGACCGGATCGAGCGCCAGGGCGCGCCGGATCTCGGTCATGGCTTCGGCGGTCCGGCCGGTCATGATCAGGAGGTGACTATAAAAGTCGTGCGCGGTCGCGTAACCGGGGTCGAGCTCGATGGCCCTCTTGCTTTCCTTCTCCGACCCCGGCCAATCCCAATCATAGAGGTACCGAACCGAAGCCAGCGAGTTGTGCGCTTCGCTGAGAGTGTCATCGAGCGCCAGGGCACGGGTGGCTGCGGCTCTGGCGTTGGGAAACGCCTCCTTCGACGGCATGTAGGCCATGAAGCCGAGACTGCTGTAAGCATCCGCGAGACCCGAGTACGCCCGGGCATAAGCCGGGTCCTTGTCGATGGCCTGCTGGAAGCACTCGACCCCCTTCCTCATCCCCTCGGGGGTATTCTGGTTCCAATAGTAGCGGCCTTTGAGGTAGAGCTGATAAGCCTCCGTGTTCTCTGTTGCGCGCCTGGCCAGCCGCACGCGATCCTCGCCGGTCAGTTTCAGGCGCAGCTTCTGCGAGATTTCCTGCGAGATCTCGGCCTCGATCGCCAGGATGTCGTCGAGCTTCTTCTGGTATTGCTCGCCCCAGAGCTGGGAGGCATCGGCAACGTCCACCAGCTCGGCGCGGATAATCAGCAGGTCGCTGCGTTGCTCCACGCTGCCGGTGAGCACGGCGCGGACTTTGAGCTCCCGCCCGGCCTGTTGTGGATTGACCTGGCTGCCCTTGTAGGCGAACACCATGCTCCGCGCGGTGACCCGCAGTCCGGCCACAGGCGCCAGTTTGTTGGTGATGCTGTCGGTGATGCCGTCGCTGAGATACTCCATGTTGGGTTCGTGGCTGGCGTTGACGAACGGCAGGACGGCCAGGGTTTCGATGGCCTTGCCGCGACCGCCCGACAGCAGAAAAAACGCCAGGCCCAGAGCGATGGCCAATGCTCCGGCCACCGCCATCCCGATCGCGTAGGCACGGCGCTGGCTTCTGGCGGCTAAGGCCGGCAAGGCTTCCGAGCGCGCTCCGCTGCCCGACAGCTCGCGCAGAGCGAAGGCGAGATCGCGAGCCGACTGCTGGCGCGCCTCGGGATTCTTTTCCAGGCAGCGGGCGATCAGACGATCCAGTTCGGGAGGGATCTGTCTTGCGGTGCCGGCGATCCGCGGCGGGTCGGCGTTCAGGATCGCGACCATGGTCTCGGCCGCCGTCGGCCGGGCGAAGGCTCGCTCGCCGGTGGCCATCTCGTACAGTACGCAGCCGAGCGAGAACAGGTCGCCGGATGCGCCCGACTGCTGACCGCGCACCTGCTCCGGAGACATGTAGCCGGCGGTGCCCATGATGGTCCCGGGTTCGGTTCGCGTGGCAGCTTCGGCCTGGTCCTGGTTGGCAGCGTCCAAATGGGGGCGGGCGAGACCGAAGTCCAGGATCTTCACCTGGCCGTCGGAGGTCAGAAAAATGTTCTCGGGCTTCAAATCCCGGTGGATGATTCCTTTGGCATGCGCGGCGGCGAGGCCGTCCGCCACGGCTGCTCCGATTTCCAGTGCTTTGGCGTGGCCGATGGGAGCGCGTGCCAGGCGGCTGCGAAGTGTTTCTCCCAACAGCAATTCGGTCACGACGAAAGAAATACCCTGGTCGGTGCCGACGTCGTAGACAGCCAGGATGTTGGGATGGGAAAGCGCGGCGAGGGCCTTGCCTTCGCGCTCGAAGCGGGCCAGCGCCTGGGGGTCGTTCGCCAGGTGCCCGGGGAGCACCTTGACGGCCACGTCGCGGTCCAGCCGGCAATCGCGGGCCTGGTAGACCTCCCCCATTCCGCCGGCGCCGAGTGAGGCAGTGATCTGGTAAGGACCCAATCGCGTGCCGGTGGCCAGAGTCATTGGACGCTAGTCTAACAGCGCCAGGGGGGATGGTGGGGGGAGCGCGGGGAGTGGGGGAGCGCGGGAATGGTGGGAGCGGGGGCGTGCAGTAACATAACAGAATATGCGCATTTCGCGGCGCGGGTTCCTGGGCGGAGCGGGTTGGGGGATGGCGGGGTGCGCGGCGCGCCGGAATCCGGTTGCGACGGCCAGGCCGGCGGTGCGCCTGGCGCCGGTGCGAGTGGCGGCGGATCGGGTGATCCGCACGATCGCGGGGCTGCGGCCGTTCCGGCCTTCGGGGTTCGTGGTGCGCGGGGAAAAACTGGGCGAGAAGACCGTGATCCACAACTATGGGCACGGCGGCGCGGGGATCACGCTCTCTTGGGGGACGGCGCAACTGGCGGTGGAGGAGGCGTCGAAGACGGTGGCCCGGGACTGCGCGGTGCTGGGGTGCGGGGTGGTGGGGCTCTCGACGGCGCGGCTGTTGCAGCAGCGCGGCTACAATCCCGTGATCTATGCGCGGGAGATGCCTCCTGCGACGACCTCGAACGTGGCGGGCGGGCTGTGGGACCCGGTCACGGTGTTCGACCGGGATCGGGTGACTGCGGAATTCCGCAGGCAGTTCGGGGAGGCGGCGCGGTTCGCGTTCCGGCGATATCAGTCGCTGGTGGGCGAGGTTTACGGGGTGCGGTGGATGCCGCTTTACTCGCTGTCGCGCGACGGCCCGGTGGCCATGCCCGCGCCGGAGAGCCCGTACAGCGAGGTGCAGCCGCTGTATCCCGAATCGAAGCAGTTGGCTCGGAACGAACATCCCTTCGATGTGCCTTACGTATTCCGGCGGGACAGCATGCTGATTGAGCCGGCGATCTACCTGAACGCGTTGACGCGCGACTTTCTGGTGGCCGGCGGGCGGATTGCGATTCGGGATTTTCGCGCGGTGGAAGAGGTGACGAGCCTGCGGGAGGGCCTGATCTTCAACTGCACGGGCCTGGGCGCCGGGGCGCTGTTCCACGATGCGGAGGTGATGCCGATCAAGGGGCAGCTTACGTTCCTGCTGCCGCAGCCGGAAGTGGATTACATGACGGTGGGCGCGGCCGACATCTACATGTTTCCGCGGCACGATGGCGTGCTGCTCGGAGGCAGCCACGAGCGCGGCAACTGGAGCACGGAGCCGGATCCGGCGACCACCGAACGGATTCTCCGGGAGAACGGGGAGGTGTTCCGGGGGATGCGGGGGTAATTTACGGGTGCGCGGGGATCTCGATCGACCCCAGGCGGCCGGAGCCGCGATCGAACACGATGACGCGCACCACAGTGGCGTCGGGGCGCAGCACGATTTCGCGGCGCAGCAGCAGACCTTCCTTGCGCAAGACCTTCACCGCGTCGCCAAGGGTGGCCACATCGCGGCCGTCCGCCGAGCGCTGTCCGACGATCAGGTCGAGCGTGCCGCCACCCTGTTCCGCGAGCGTGAGGTCGCTGAGCGGACTCGCGATGGTAATCCGCATGGACTTCGGTTTGGCGGGATTGGGTTTCTCGAGGCGCACGTTGAGGGAGATGCCGGTGGACTCGACCGGGCTCTGGAGCGCATTGCGGATTTGCTCGCGGCCATCGAGTTCGGGGAGCGGGATCTGCGCGTCCGCCGCCTGGTAGCCCTGTCGATACCGCAGATCGACGCCTGGACGGCCGACCTGGATTTGCAGCCGGTGATAGCCGCCGTCCTGGCCGGCGGGACCGGGATAAAAGCCGAGCGTGTAAGTCACTTCGGAGTTGTCGACTGCCTCGCGGACCTCCTGGTCGAGATCGTTGCGATTGTAGAAGGCGCGCCCGCCGGTGAGTTCGGCCAGGAGATCCATGGCGTGATGGCGGTTCGGTCCGCCGGGACCTACGTTCGCAAACCCGCCTCCGCCGCCGCCCGGGACTAGGCCGGCGGTATCCACCGGGTAGACGGCGACGTTGCCCTTGGCGAGCGCGCGGGCCGTTAGGGTCAGATCCGGCACGGAAAGGTATTCCTGTTTCGGCGCGTTCGCAGTCAGTTGAATGGGGAATCCGGTGGATAGCCAGATGAGGCTCTTGCGGCCGGGGACTCGAGCCAGTTGGGTCCCCAGTTCTTTCATCAAATCGGCGGTTACGCGTCCCCGGTAGGAGCGCATGATCTCCTCGACCTCGGCGTCCACCTTGGCGTTGAACGCGCCGGCGCCGGAGAGTAAGCCAGGGACTGCGGCCTTCGAGTCGGGAATCTGCTGGAGGCTTCCCCAATACCCGTCGACGGCCTTCTCCAGTTCGCGTGGGTTATTGGTGAAGTCGTGGAGGACGCGGATGGAGGTCCCCATGACACAAATCGCCATGCGGTCGCGCGGCTGAATCCGGGCGATGTACTTCAGGAGCTCCTGTCGCGCCTTTGCCTGGTCTTCGAATGCCGCGTTGAAGCTATCGACCAGGATCACGGTAAGCCGGCTGGCCGCGTCCGGGCGTCCCTCGGGGCGGTTGGTGAAGACGTTCGGCGCGGGCTGCGTGAATCTAGTTGCGGGCGGGCGCACGGTGCTTACGGAGAAGAACGCGAGCGTGCGTTCCTCGCCGTTGTCGAATACCTGGAAATCGTCCGCCGTCAAACCGGTCACCGGACCGGTTTGGTCGCGAGCGATCACGCTGACATCCACCATGCGGGTGGTGATGCGGATGGTGGGCTGGTCCGCAGCGGGCGTTTGGGAGTTTAAGGCCTGGGAGAGTAGAAAGAGCGCTGGGACAATCCGGAGCGGCATGTGTGCCTCCATGGCCGACCGCAATTCTAGCGCGATGCACTCAATCGTGGTGTATGGAGAGTTTGGGACTTTGAGACATGAATCTTATTGAATCGCAGTCGAATTCGTGTTAAACAACTCTTAATACCTGAAACTTCAGGGCGAAAGGGTCACCGATGAAGAATCTGCTGCTTGCCGTGTCGCTGTTTCTGCTGTCGATCGCGGAACTGTTCGGGCAAACGTCTTCCCTTAGCGGAACCGTCACCGACCCGACCGGCGCCGTCATTCCCAACGCATCCATCACCATTGTCAACGCCCAGACAGGGCTGCAGCGCCAGGCGACGTCCGACGCGCAGGGGCGCTACAACATGGAGCAGTTGCCGCCCGGAGCCTATATCCTCACGGCGAAGTCGTCCGGCTTTGTCGATACCGTGATGCACGGCATCCAGCTCATGGTGAACCAGCCCCTCACCATGCCGGTGGTGTTTGAAAAACTCGGCTCCACCACCACGGCGGTGACGGTCGAGGCCGACGCCACCCAGGTCAACACGCAGGACGCTTCGCTCGGCAACGTCATCGGCGGGCAGGCCATCGTGGAACTGCCGTTTCCTCAGCGCAACGTCGCCACGCTGCTCCTGTTCCAGCCGGGCGTCACGAGCTTTGGCGTCAGCGACGACCGCAACGGCGCGGTCAACGGCGGCAGGTCGGACCAGGGCAACATTTCGCTCGACGGCGCCGACGTGAACAACGAATCCAACCGCGCGGCGCTCACCAGTGTCTTGCGCGTCACGCTCGATTCCGTCGAGGAGTTCCGCAGCACCACCACCAACGCGGACGCGAGCAAAGGCCGGGGTTCGGGAGCCGAGATCGCGCTGGTTACCAAACACGGCACCAACGAGCTCCACGGATCGCTCTACGAATACCGGCGCGGCACGGAGACCGCCGCCAACGACTTCTTCAGCAACCGCTCGGGCGTACCCCGCGCCGCGCTCCTGATCAACATCTTCGGCGGCTCCGCCGGCGGCCCCATCAAGAAGAACAAGGCGTTCTTCTTCATCAATTACGAGGGGCGGCGCGACGCCAGCGCCACCATCGTGAACCGCACCGTCCCCACCGAGACCATGAAGCAGGGCATCATCCAGTACCGCGATACCACGGGCGTCACCCGTCAGCTTGGCCCGGCGGAAATCAAGGCGATCGATCCCCTGGGAATCGGTATCAATCAGGCCGCGTTCAAGATTTTCCAGTCCTATCCGGCGGGGAACAACAACGCACTGGGAGACAACTTAAACACCATCGGATTCACGTTTAACGCGCCGGTGCACATCGATCAGAACACCTACATCGCCAGGCTCGATTACCAGGCGGACCGGGATGGCAAACACTCGCTCTTCTGGCGCGGGAATCTTCAGAACGACAGCTCGAACGGCACGCCGCAATTCCCCGGGATGCCGCCGAACTCGGTGTCGCTGGCCAACAACAAAGGCTACGCCGCGGGCTGGACCGGCGTCCTGAGCCCCACGATCGTCAATACTGTGCGTTACGGCTTGACCCGCGCGGGTGGAGAGACCACTGGCGTTCTGAACAGCGTCTACACGACGTTCCGCGGGTACACCGACCGCTACGGCACTTCCACCGGCACGGCCCGCATTGTTCCCGTGCACACGATTTCCGACGATTTCTCGTGGAATCACGGCTCGCACGACCTCCGCTTCGGCGGCGTGGCACGGCTGATCGCGAACCAATCCGTCAGCTACTCGAATTCCTACAGTTGGGCCACCACCAACGCGTCCGGCATCAGCGGAAGCGGCGCCGACGTCACCCCCGCTTCGCTGAACATTTCCGGCGGCGACCGCACGAGCTATCAATACGCCATGGTCGCGCTGCTGGGCATCATCAGCCAGTCCACCGGCAGGTACAACTACCTCGTAGACGGCACGGTCCTGCCGGTCGGCGCCCCGGTGAAGAGGAACTACGTGAATCACGACGGCGAAATGTTCGCCCAGGATTCCTGGAGGATCAAGCCCAATTTCACCGTCACGTACGGGCTGCGGTTGTCGCTGATGGCTCCGGTCCACGAGGCCAACGGCCAGCAGATCTCCACCGATATCCCCATCGGCGACTGGTTCAACCAACGCGGTGCGCTGGCGGAGAAGGGCCTGCCCACTTCGAGTATGCCGCCGATCACCTACGTGCTCGCCAACGGCCCCCAAGGGAGGCCGCTGTATCCCTTCCACACCACCGCGGCCCCGCGCCTGGCCCTGGCCTACTCGCCCAAGGCCGAAAGCGGCATCTCCCGCTTCCTGTTCGGCGGCAACGGCAAGAGATCCATCCGCGCGGGCGCGGGCATGTACTATGACCAGATCGGCCAGCCTCTGGCGGCCAGTTACAACGCCACGGCATTCGGCCTCTCCACCAGCGTTTCCAACCCGCTCAACGTGTACGACTCGACGCAACTGCCGCGCTTCACTTAGTTCTGGACCGTGCCGGCCGCGCTCATTCCACCGGCGCCCAAGGGCGGCTTCCCGGTCGCCTATCCGAACCTGTTTGCCATCACCAATTCGATTGACGACCACCTGAAGGCGCCCTACACGATGAACCTCGATCTGAGCCTCAGCCGGCAGTTCGGCCACGGGATCTTCGTGCAGGCGTCGTACGTGGGCCGCCTGTCGCGGCACTCGCTCATCCAGCGCGACCTCGCCATGCCGGCTAATCTCCGGGACCCCAAGAGCGGCCAGACCTACTTCCAGGCGATGACCCAACTGGCGACGTTCACCGACCTTCAGGGCGGCGCCAAGATCGCTTCGAACGGCATCGCGGATGTTTCCAGGGTGCCCGCCATCCCGTTCTTCGAGAATCTGTGGGCCACCGCCGCCGGCAACGGCTTCACCGCCACGCAGGCGATCGCCAAGGAATACCTTGAGAGGAGCAGCCCCGGCGACTTCACCAACGTGCAGAGCGACATGGATAACGGCTCGAACTGCGGCAAGACCGGCTCCACGTTCAATGCCGCCGGCAAGATTACCAAGCTCGGCTGCGGTGTCCTGGACGCGTATTCGATGTGGAGCCCGCAGTTCTCCGCGCTTTCGGCCTGGAGCTCGCTGGGCTCCGGCGCCTACCACGCCATGCAATGGACGGTGCGCAAGCAGTTGAGCGAGGGACTCGTGTTCGACCTCAACTACACCTTCTCGAAATCCATCGACATCGGGTCGCGCGCCGAAAGCTCCGGCACCTTCAGCACGGATTTCATGATCAACTCCTGGGACCCGAGCCAGCTCCGGGGCGTGTCGCGGTATGACGTTCGCCACAACGTGAACGCCTACATGGTGTGGCAGCTTCCCATTGGCCGCCAGAAGCGGTTTGGTGGCGGCATGAACCGGGTTCTGGATGTGTTCGTGGGCGGCTGGCAAATCACCGGCACGTACCGCCAGTCTTCCGGCCTTCCGTTCAGCGTCAGCGACGGCTCCCGCTGGGCCACCAACTGGCAGCTCAGCTCGTTCGCCACGCCCAATGGCAATCCGGTTCCCGTCACCGTCAGCGCGCACAATGCACCCGGCATCAACGGGGTCGGCGGTCCCAACCTGTGGACCAGCCCGTCCGCTGCTTTGGCCGGCTACCAGGAGACCATGGCCGGGCAGACCGGAAGCCGGAACACGCTTCGTGGCGACGGCTATTTCAACATCGATACCGGGCTTTACAAGAACTTCACCATTCGCGAGGGCAAGGTCCTGCAGTTCCGGTGGGAGAGTTACAACGTGAGCAACACCGTCCGCTTCGATCCGCTGTCGGCCAGCCTGAGCCTCACATCGACCGGCAATTTCGGCAAGCTGACCAGCCAGCTCGGATCGGCGCGCGAGATGCAGTTCGCGCTGCGGCTGCGGTTTTAGCCTTCGACGTGGCGGGTTGGGTACCGCTTACTTCAGCAACTCGGCGGATTTCGTTTCCAGCGCCTTCCACGCGGGAGTTGGAATGTCAGATCGCGCGTGCAATCGGCGCTCTGGGCGACGGCGAGCGGGGTGCCGAGCTGGCTCCATACCGACATGAGATTCGTACCTCCTCCGCCT
>JBGPKH010000345.1:0-9397 GCA_041485845.1 Bryobacteraceae bacterium | reverse complement strand
TGCCTCTCTCCGGCCAGAAACGCTCATCACGAATCTCCCCTTCCGCCCGCAATGCTGGCATCTCCAAGCTTCCACGACCTTTTGAACATGTTTGCCCACTTGGTTGCGGAATCGCTGCCTGTAGGCCCGCCGTCACACACCATTCCCGTTGTTTGCGCTATCATTGAAGCAAGGTGAACCAGCTCCCGCGCCATCAGTAGAGGGGAGCGCACTGGTATGAAGACTCTAGGTTTGTTGTTCGCGTTCGGGTTGGGTGCCTCGACCGGAACCGTGATCAACTTCGACACAGGACCGCTGGGCAAGACTCCACCGGGTTGGATTGTCTCCATGACCCACCACGGCGGCGCGCCCAAATGGGAGATCCGCAAGGACCAAACCGCGCCGACCCAGCCGTACGTCCTCGCCCAGGTGTCCGATGACGGCACCAACGACCGGTCCCCTCTCGCCATCCTCGACAAAGTGACCCTGCGCGACGGCGATATCAGTGTCCGGATTAAGCCGGTGGCAGGCCGCGAGGATCGGGGTGGCGGCCTGGTGTGGCGGTATCGCGACGAGAATAACTATTACCTGGTGCGGGCCGACACCCTCGGACGGAGCGTCGCCGTCTACAAGATGGAGAATGGCCGCCGCACTCAGATCCTCGCCGGAGTCAAGCACGACACGCCCACGAATGGCTGGAGCATCCTCAAAGTCTCGGCGCGCGGCAACCGCTTTCAAGTGTATGTAGACCACCGCCGGTTGCTGCAAGGCCAGGACAACACGTTCACCGGTCCGGGCAAGGTCGGCTTGTGCACCGAGGCCGATTCGGTCACCTACTTCGACGATTTCCGGGTATACCCCAGGTAGGCCGCCATCCAGACCGACTGGAAAGACAATCTGCGCGTCGTCCTCGTGTCGACTCGCAACCCGCTCAACATCGGCGCCTCGGCGCGCGCCATGGCCAATTTCGGATTCCTGCGGCTCCGCGTGGTGAACCCCTACGACGTGGCGTTCCGCGAGGCGCGGTCGGCGGTGGGCGCAGCGCCGCTGCTGCAGGCGGCCGAGGAACTCGCGAACGTGGCCGGCTCGGTGGCCGATTGCAAGCTGGTGGTGGGGACGACCTCGGTCGGCCACCGGGAGCTGCAGCACCCTATCCGCCGCCTGGAATACGGCGCGCGCCTCATCCGCCGCGCGCTCGCGCAGGCGCCCGTGGCGCTGCTTTTCGGCTCGGAAAAATTCGGCCTGTCGAACGAGGACTTGAGCCACTGCCACTGGCTCGTGCGCATCCCCACCGTGGATTCGGATCTCTCCATGAACCTCGGGCAGGCGGTCGCGCTGTGCCTGTACGAGCTGGTGCGCGACCCGAAAGCCGTTCAGGCGCGCCCCGGAAAGATCCGGGCCGCCGGCGCCGCGGAAAACGAACAGATCACCACCATGCTGATGGAAGCGCTCCGCCAGAGCGGCTATGTGAACCCCACAACCGCCGCGTCCACGGAAGAGAAGGTGCGGCGGCTGGTGCGGCGCCTCGACATCGCCGCGCGCGACGCTCCCGTGCTGCTGGGCATGCTGCGGCAGATTCTGTGGAAGGTGGGGGAATAAACGAACTCAACTCCTGGACCAGGCTATGCGTGGCGCGGGATACTGGAAGTCATGGTGAAATCGGTCGAAGGGATCTACCGCAACGGGAAGGTGGAGCTTATGGAGCCACTGGCGGAGGCCGAAGGCTCGCACGTGATCGTGACGTGGGTTCATCCGGCGGAGCCGGTCAATCTTCGTGAAAGAGCGTCGACGAGTGTCAGGCTGCCGATCTGCGACGCCGGCTAGCCCCGTTTGCCGAGGATTGGATCGGCCTGAAATGACAGCCTACGATGAACTGCCGCCGCGGTGACATTGTCCTGGTTCTGTTTCCGGACTCAAACTTGAGAACGGCGAAGCGGAGACCCGCCGTCGTTGTCCAGGGAGACGGACTCGGCGCAGACCTGCCCCAGACCATCGTGGCTATGATCACCAGCAACCTGGCTCGCGCCGGACACCCGAGCAGAGTGATTGTGCGGGTCAACAGCGAAGCCGCGAAGGGGTCGGGGCTATGATGGACTCGGTCATCATGGCCGACAACCTCGCCACCATCCACTATTCGGAGATCGATCGAGTCATAGGGGCTTTACGGGGTTGAGGGAACTCGACGCGGCGCTACGAACGACCCTGGCACTGTAGAGATTCCGGAACAGCTTGCTCGGCGGGGTACCGTCGCAAGCCCTTGCCAGGGTCGTACAGTTTCCGATAAGACGTTTCACGGCCGTGGCGGAGTTTCCGAGTGGCTCGCCGCTCGTTCCCTACGGCTCTACGGGTTGCTCGGACCGCCCGTTGGTCCGGAAATGATAAGATGTCCACAAAGCCCAGCAGTCATGGCCCCGCCCTCTAGCATTGGCCACTACCGAATCACGTCCAAACTCGGCGAAGGCGGCATGGGCGCAGTCTACCGCGCCACCGACACCAAGCTGAATCGCGACGTCGCCATCAAGGTTCTTCCGCCCGCGTTCGCCGAGGACGCCGCGCGGATGGCCCGCTTCGAGCGCGAAGCGCAGGTGTTGGCATCGCTGAATCATCCCAATATCGCAGCCATTTACGGCATCGAAGCCGGCGCCATCGTGATGGAACTGGTCGAGGGCGCCGACCTCGCCGGACCAGTCCCCACCGATACCGCCATCCACTACGCCCGCCAGATCGCCGCCGGCCTCGAAGCCGCGCACGAGAAGGGCATCGTCCACCGCGACCTCAAGCCCGCCAACATCAAGGCCACACCCGATGGCACCGTGAAGCTGCTCGATTTCGGCCTCGCCAAGGCCACCGAGCAGAGTGCCGCGGCCTCCACCGTCGCCAGCCCCACCATGTCGCCGACGCTTTCGCTGGCGATGACCCAGGCGGGCATGATCCTGGGCACCGCCGCATACATGAGCCCCGAGCAGGCGCGCGGATACCCGGTGGATCGCCGCGCCGATATCTGGGCCTTCGGCGTCATCCTGTTCGAGATGCTTAGCGGACAGCATCTCTATGGCGGCGGCGCCACCGTCACCGACACGTTGGCCGCGGTGGTCCTCAAAGAGCCGGATTACTCGGCGCTGCCGCCCGGCACGCCCCCGCGCGTTCACCGGCTGATCGAGCGCTGCCTCCGCAAGGACCCCAAACAGCGCCTGCGCGATATCGGCGATGCGCGGCTGACGCTCGAGGAAACCGAGCCGTCGCCGGTGGCGGCGCCCACGATGTCCCCGCGGCGCGCGTGGCTGCCTTGGGCGGTGGCGGGAGTTTCCCTCGCGATCGCCGCAACGGTGGCGGGTGGCGCGTGGCTGCGCCCCAACACCGCTGAGCCGGGTCCGGGCGTAGCGCGCTTCCTGATTCCCCTGCCTCCGGGGACTACTTGGCCGGCCTTGCGAAACAATGCCACGCTGTGGGTGCCTTCGCCGGATGGACACAACCTGGCGATGATCGGGGCCGACACATCCACCGGGACGACCGCTCTTTGGGTGCGCCCGTTGGCAGTCGCCTCGGCGTAACGTCTGGATCAGACGGAGGGGGCACTCTTGCCGTTCTGGTCGCCGGACGGGCAATTCATCGCCTTCTTCGCCGCGAACAAACTGAAGCGGGTGGCGGTGTCCGGCGGCGGCGTGCAGACCGTATGCGAGGTGTTCAAGGGGTCGGCCGCGGGGGGAGCAGCCGAGGGCGGCGCCTGGGGCCAGGACGGCGCGATCATTTATGCGGTCACTAATAGCCCGCTGATGCGGGTCCTTGCGATGGGCGGCATGGCGCAGCCAGTGACCGCGCTGACCAAAGGCGAGAGGTTGCATGCCTTTCCGCAGTTCCTACCCGGCGGCCGGCATGTGCTTTACCTTGCCATGAGCGAAGATCCCGCCAACCGCACAATCTATGTCCAGGAACTGGGCTCGGCCAAACGGGTTCGCGTCCTCCAGAACCTGACGCGAGCCATGTGGTCGCCGCCCCCGGCGCCGCGCCGCCTCGATCAGGAAGGTTATCTGCTCTTCGTCCGCGAGGGCACGTTATTCGCGCAGCGCATGGACGCGAAGACGTTCAAAATGGAGGGCGAGGCGCTGGCGGTAGCGCAGGAAGTGCGGGCCAATGACGGCAATGGCGTAAGCTCGTTCGCGGTTTCGGGGAATGGCGTGCTGGCCTATCGCAGCGGCGCCCTTCTGCGGACGACGCAGCTCACCTGGCGCGGCCGCGACGGGAGCGTCCTCGGCACAGTCGGGGCGCCCGGCAGGATCATCAGTCCCGCCCTCTCTCCGGATGGAAAAAGTGTTGTGGTGTTGGTGGGGGACTTGGAATTGGAAATGGATGCCTGGGTCATGGACTTGGCCACTGGTGTGTTCACCCGCATGACCCGCGATGCAAAGGCTTCGATTTATGACGCACCACCGGCATGGTCGCCGGACTCGCAGCGACTGGCCATCACCCGTAGCCATGGCGGGCCTGAGGAGATTACTTTGGCTTCTGGAGAGGTCATTTCGCTGACCAAGGAACCGGTTTCCGCCTGGGGTTGGTCGCCCGATGGCCGGTCGATTCTTTGCGCCGTACAGACCATCGCCGCGCGCCGGATCCTCCTGCTCTCCCTGGCGGACGGGGCGAAACTCCAGACCATCCTCGACACTCCCTACGGGAAGTCCGAGTTTCGCTTTTCCCCCGACGGACAGTATCTTGTCTACGTCTCCGCTGAATCGGGGACGAAAGAAATCTACGTGGCCTCCTTTCCCTCCTTCGCGGTCAAACGCAAGGTATCGAGCGGAGGCGGGAATTTTCCGGTTTGGGCCAAGGGCGGCAAAGAGATCTTCTACCGTTCGAATGACGGATCGATGATGCAGGCGGAGGTCCAGACGGGCGCGAACATCGAGGCGAGCATTCCCAAGCCGCTTTTCCAGTTTGGAAGCGGCGTGGACGTGCTCAACCGTTTTGCCGTAACCGCGGACGGGCAGCGTTTCCTGACCAGCGAACCCGTTCAGAACGACGAAGCTGAGAAGCCCGAGATCACGCTGGTGCTCAACTGGGCGGCGGAGATGAAGCAGCAGTGAGTCCCGGACCGAGCATCGCGCACTACCGCATCGTTTCCAAACTCGGCGAGGGCGGCATGGCCGCCGTGTATCGCGACACCGACGCAGGCTGAATCGCGACGTCGCCATCAAGGTCCCGCCGACCGCCATGGTGGAGAACCCCGAGCACCTCGTCTGCAGCACCCGCTGAGGCCGCCCGGGTTGGACCGTCTGGCATGAGTTGTGCCAGGAAATTGGTCAGTGGCCGTGAAGTGGGCTTTCTTTCCATTGGGCTCGCGAATAGGGGCAGGGGAATCCCCCAAGATTCCGTTTGCTTCCAAGGTCTTTTACCCCCATAATCTGTCGGGAAGGGGTGCAAACAATGCAAGCTTCGATACGATCCATAATTCTGGTAGCCATCGCAGCCACCGGCCTGATGGCGGCGGACCCGGCCTACGTCGGGAAATGGAAGCTCAATCCGGCCAAGAGCGACTTCGGCGCAATAACGGTTCTCTACGAGCAGGTAGCGGGCGGGGAGATGAAAGTCACCGTCGACGGATTGTCTTACACCTTCAAGACGGACGGCAAGGACTACCCGACGCCGTGGGGGACTACCTCCTCGTGGAAGGCCAAGGACGCCAATACCTGGGAGACCACCAACAAGGTCAACGGAAAGGTCCTCGGGACCGACTCGGTGAAGCTTTCGGCAGACGGCAAGACGCAGACCGTCGATTCCAAGGTGATGAAGGCCGACGGTGGATCGTCCAACGATTCCAGCGTCTACGAACGTGTTTCTGGGGGGCCGGGACTGGCCGGCAAGTGGAAGAACAAGAACGTGAAGATGAGCGCTCCCGGGGTGGTTGACATTGCGGCCAAAGGGGCGGATGGTGTAGTTATCAAATTCGTCGATGAAGGAGGCGTCTGCGACGCCAGGTTCGATGGCAAAGACTATCCGGCGACGGGACCGATGTGGGCATCGGGCTGGACATGTGTGATCGCTAAGAACGGGGCGAACGCCCTGGATTACACCTGGAAGAAGGACAACAAGACGTTGTATAGGGGCACCATGACCGCATCCGCCGACAGCAAGACCTTGACGGACACCGGTGGCTCCGCTGCCACCACGGAAAAGACGAAACTCGTCTACGAGCGCCAGTAAACCATCACAACATGCCCGGTGATCACATTGCCGGCGCGGTGCGTTAATCACAAACCCTGCCTTCTGTAACTGCTCGAATCGAGACACGTGTCACGCGCTTTCCAGACTTACCCATGCCGGCAGCGCCGATAGGAAGAAGGATTTCGAAGGTCCAAGCTTTGTTCCGGGAGAGGACGGCATATGAGCGGTTCAGCCTAGCTTGCTCGATTCGAAAACGCGTTTAGGAAACGAACAACGGCGCATCCGGAAACAGTCCACCTGTCCGTCTAACGCCTAACGTAGATGGGGTTCCTGCGAGGCACCGGCGATTGTGGCCGCGAAGTCCTAGGGCTGTATCGGAAACTGGCCGAATTGCGACAATCGGCGCCGACCCGGCCACCATGCAGCCACTGCAAAAATGACTGTTGTGTACAGAAATACAGAAGCAGGAAGAGAGAAGAACAAGGAGAATGGCAGAGCCGCGCCGAGTGGCATCGTGTGACTGGTCGGTTCCCTCAATTACCAGCGCGGGCGCGCCAGCGCCTCTGAAATCCTGGAGGCGCTTTCGGACCCGCCTACTTAGAGCCTGTCCCGTTTACCGGAGTTCTGAGCAGACAAAAAACCGGTATCACGCTCGACTGAAAACAAAGTGGATACGCGAGACGATGTCGACCGAAACGGCCTTCCGTGCTACCGGATGAAGCAACGCCTTAGACTTTTGCAAAAACCACGTGAAATCATGGCGTGGCGATTTTGGCAGTTTGACTGATTTCGGTGTGCTTTGTAATCGGCGGCGATGCAGCGGAAGGCCCGATTTGATTGCGCTGAACGCTCGTGGGACAAGCTCTACTTACTCGGCCGTGCGCGCCAAGCTGCGCGTCCTCGAGGAGAAGGGCCACGTGCGCCACGAAGAGGAATCCCTGCACTACGTCTACCTGCCCACGGTAACTCGCGACACGTTTCCATTGTAAACCCCTTGACAGGGCCCGCCGTTCGGTGCTATTTTTACGACATAGTGCTGCTTTTGCAGCAAACGATATGCGGAAAGACGGGCATCGCAATCTCAGCCGGCGCGAACGCCAGATCATGGACATCCTGTACCAGCGCGGGCGCGCCAGCGCGTCGGAAATCCTGGAGGCACTCCCGGATCCGCCGACCTACTCGGCGGTGCGCGCCAAGCTGCGCGTGCTCGAGGAGAAGGGCCACGTGCGCCACGAAGAGGAATCGCTGCACTACGTCTACCTGCCCACGGTGACGCGCGACACGGCGCGGCGATCGGCCCTCCGCCACCTGCTCGCCACTTTTTTCGATGGTTCGGTGGAGCAGGCGGTGGCGGCGATGCTGGATCTTTCCGCCGCCGATCTTTCCGGGAAGGACCTGGACCGCATCTCGCACCTGATCGAAGAGGCCAAGCAAGAGGCCGCGAAAGAAGGAGATTAATATGACGCCATTTCTCGCCGAGTGCTTCTGGAAGGCATCCATGATTCTGGCTGCGGCTTTCGCCGTGAGCTTCGCACTGCGCCGAGGCTCGGCGGCGTTGCG
Source organism: Bryobacteraceae bacterium (assembly GCA_041485845.1). Lineage (GTDB taxonomy): Bacteria > Acidobacteriota > Terriglobia > Bryobacterales > Bryobacteraceae > OMOG01. The sequence continues at coordinate 1,702 of JBGPKH010000345.1, read as the reverse complement.
CCACTTCGTGTGGACCGCGTCCTTCGCGGCGCTGCTGGTGCTCCCCGCCGCAATCCTGCTGACCCCCAAATGGAGCCCAGTGAGACAGGCCTCCCGGCCTGTCCAAATACCGCAAACCTCGCCACCCGTCGTGCGAAGCGCCGTCTTACCGCAGCCCGTGGAACCAGCCGGAAAACCCGTCCTGCCGCTTCTCTTGCTCCTCGGCTCCCTGGCCGCGGCCAGCCGCTTCCTGGTCGGCGCGGTGCGCACCTCCCGGATCGTCCGCCGCGCGTCCGACGCCACGCACGCGCGCGCCATGCTGGAACATCTGGCGCAATCGCTCGGCATTCGCCGCCGCGTGCGCGCCCTCGAGAGCGCCGCCGCGCCGATGCCGATGACGTGGGGCGTGGTGCGGCCGGTCGTCGTCCTGCCGGAGGACGCTCCCGCATGGCCGCAAGGTCGTCTGAACGCCGTGCTGCTGCACGAGCTGATCCACGTGCGGCGCCTCGACCTTCTGGTGCAGGGGATCGCGCAAGCGGCCTGCTGCCTCTACTGGTTCCATCCCCTGGCGTGGCTGGCCCTCCGCCAACTGCGCCAGGAGCGCGAGCGCGCCTGTGACGATGCCGTGCTGCAGCACGGCGTGGCGGCCCCCGAATACGCCGGCCACCTCATCGACCTCGTGCGCGCGCTCGCCGCCAGGCGAACCCGCTGGGCCGTTGCGCCCGCCATGGCCGAAGCGTCGGATCTCGAATCGCGCATCCGCGCCTTGCTCGACCGTGGCCGCAATCGCCGGCCGTTGAGCCGTCGCGCCGCCGTTGCCATCGCGGCCGCTATTGCCGCGGTGCTTCTGCCCTTTGCCGCGATCACCGTACGCGCCCAGGCGGCCCGCGGAGCGCTTGCCGGAGTGGTGCAGGACCCCAGCGGCGCGCGCGTTCCCCGTTGCCGCGTCACCGCGAAGAACCTCGACGGTTCCAACCAGGAGACCACAATGGCGAACGAAGTCGGCGAGTATCAGTTCGCGAACATTCCCTCGGGGCGGTACGCGCTCGAATTCGCCACGCCCGGGTTCGTCCTTTTCAGAGCCGAAGCGACTCTGGTGGCAGGAGCCGCGGCTCGCGTGGATGCCAACCTGACTGTCGGTTCAATTTCGGAGGTGGTGACGATCCGCGGGCAGAAGTCCCCGACCGCAACCCCAAAGGCGACCGCACCACAGCGCATCCGCGTGGGCGGCAGCGTGACACCAGCCCGGCTCATTCAACAGACCAAGCCCGTCTACCCGGCCGAACTGCAACAACTCGGCGTGCAGGGCAGCGTGGTAATGGCCGCGGTGATCTCCAAGACCGGGACGGTGCTCAATCCCGTGGTCCGCAACACCGTGGACCCGCGCCTGGCGCAGGCCGCGCTCGACGCCGTGAAGCAATGGATCTATCAACCCGCGTTGCTGAACGGCCAGCCCATCGAGACGCTCACCACCATCGATCTCCATTTTCAACTGGAGCAGTAAAGAAAATGGCCGCAGAGGAATGGCGATGAACGAGCGGGCAGACGGACCAGTACCTCCTGCAACATGGCCTCAATATCCCTGCGGGAGAGGAACTTGCAGGACGGTTGCGTGACCTGGAAATGCAGAGGCGCGTGTTCGCTACTCGCTGCTTGGTGCAGGGGGACCCCGGGCTTTTTGGGCACTGCGCCCCGAACGAGTGGCCCCTGCGGGGCCACAGGC
>JBGPKH010000344.1:0-9404 GCA_041485845.1 Bryobacteraceae bacterium | reverse complement strand
GGCGTCCGCTGCGGACCAGACTGCGGACCAGGGGGTCCGCCCCACAAAGCGCCTGCCAGAGCCATTACCTGAGTCAAGCACATACCCATCTTGACCAATTTCAAACGCATCACGCGCGCGGAGTACCGTCGGACCGCCGACGCCGTCACCGGCGACGGCCTCTCGTTCGAGGGCGATGTCATCCCCATGGAATCGGACCATGCCCCGGAACTGGCGCACGCCGTCGAACAGCTCCGCCGCGAGTCCGCCCCGCAGCCGGAATCCACCGGCTCCGTGGAGCAAGCCTTCGCCAAAGCGGAGAAGTCCGTCCAAACGGCCCTCGCCGAATTCCAGCGCCTGCAAGCCATGAGCCTCGACGAAGATGGCCGCCCGAGACTCGCGATCGCGGGTCGAGACCGCCCGCGATGGCCTGGTTCGCACCCGCATGTCCGTCGTACTGTGACACCTGACGGACATCCGGCTGATTTAGCCGCCCGGCTTCCCCCGGGTCGGGATGTGCAGCCTCTTCTTGATACGCTCGGCGAACGATTCCGCCGGCGGCGGCTCGGAGGTGGGAATGGGAGCCGGGGTGGGAGCCTTGAGCGTCTCGATCAAAGGCGGGGCAGTCTCGCACGGGTACTCCCCGGCGAAACGGACCACGTTGGTCAACAGCGCATACTCGCGGCGGTACCGCTGGCCGTCCTTCTTCTCCATGCAGACCGAGAAGCCGGGGTACTTGCCCGTGGAGAAATCGACGTCCTTCAGCAGCACCGGCGAATAGCCCTTCAGATTGCGCTCGATGTGCGCCGTCTCGTAACGATGCCGGCGCAGGCTCCAGATGAACACGCGGAAACTCTCGAAATCGTAAGGGTGCTGCCCGTCGGTAACCGTGGTCCAGAGCCAGATGTCCTTCTTCCGATCGTCATCCTGAATCTTGCCTAGCGAAAAATAGGACACGATGCGGCGCCCTTCGGCATACTGGGCCACCTCGTCGGGAATGGCCATCACGAGGCGGCGCGTAAGCACCCATCCCGACTGGCCGCTGGCCGTCCGCACCAGGCTCCAATCGTCCGAAGGAGCCGGCTTCTCGTCGACTTCGTCTTCGGCGGGAGCGCTATCGTCAGGCAGGTCGGTCTTCGAAAGTTCCAGCCAATCCTTGGGAGGAGGAGGCGGCGCCGGCATCGGTGGGGGAGGATACTTGGGCGGCTTGCTGGTGGTCTTCTTGGGTGCGGCTTTCTGCTTTTTCGGCGGCGGGGGGAGCAGCGGCTTGCGCGCCATCTCGGTGCGCGGCATGCTCACGTGCACCAGCACATCCACCTTCTCCTTCTCCTTGATCTGAATAAAGCTGGGGGACTGACGCGCGGGCTGCGTATGCACGTTGAGATCGCTGTAGGTGGCGCCCTGTCCCTGCACGGGCATCTTCGCCGCCCGCTGCGCGAGGTCTTTCAAGTACGCCATGTCGTCGGCTGCCAGCAACTGGCGTTCATCGGTCCATCCCTCGGCGCCGCCGGGTGTCCGCACCCGAAAGAAACGGCGGCGGCGCTGCAGGATCTCCAGGCGGTCGCCGTGCCTGACCGTGGCAACGGCAGGGGACTGCAAGGGGATCTCGCTGCGGATTTTCAGAGTGGCGGGACCGACGTATGCCGCGCCGATGGAGGGCGCGCGCGGCGGGGCATTTCGGCAGCCGGCCGCTACCAATGCCAGTGCGGCCGCCAGGCTAACCTTTGTTATGGACCCCAACTGCGCACCCACACACCATTTTACCAATCGGTAACCGGCCCGCCCGAATTAAAATGAAGCATTGAGCAAACAACGGGTTTACTTCCTTGGCGCCGTGGTAGTGCTGACGGCGATTCTCCTGGCCTTGTTAAGGCGGGTGCTTTCGGCGCACCAGCCGTTCGAATACATGGTGGCGGGCACTTGCGTGACCGCTGTCGCGCTGGTGGCGGCGTTTGTGGTGCTGGTAAAGCGGGGGTGGTTGTAGGGCGCCGTCCCCTATGCCGCTGGCTGACGTTGCGGAATGTATACACGCCGTCGAAATCCACTGCGTAAATGCTGTGCCAAAGGAGTCCCTTCTGACGGTGGTCGAGGGCCAGGGCGGCGTGAACGCGGCTCGCGTCCAGCGGAAGCTGGATGTTATTCCGGCGAGCTTCCGTCCGCAGAAGCCGGACCCTGCTCCTGTCTGCTCCTGTGGCGAACCCCTGATCGAAGCGACGCCCGGCTTTGCGGCCGGCCTTTCCGGCCACTCCGGCGTGTGGGCCCACGCTACGTGCCCCGGACCCAACATCGCACGATTGGGGATAACATGTCTGCATGCCATCCAATCGCCCGACTGCGCTGGCCCTCGCCGTCCTCCTGGCTTGTGCCGCCGCTTTCGCCCAAACCGACAGGCAGCCCCCCACCCTGGTGGCCGGCATTCCCGTCAATTACGACGAGGCGCTCACCGGGAACTACACGCTTCCCGACCCCCTCCTGCTGGCCAACGGCAAGCCCGTGCGCGACGCCAAGACCTGGACCGGGCAGCGTCGGCCGGAGATCGTCCGGCTCTTCGAGGAGAACGAATACGGCCGCGCCCCCGGGCGCCCCGCCGCCATGAGCTTCGACGTGTTCGACAAGGGAACCCCGGCCTTCGAGGGCAAGGCTCTCCGCCGGCAGGTGACCGTGTACTTCTCGGCCGACAAAGCCGGGCCGAAGATGGACCTTCTGCTGTATTTGCCCGCCGCTGCCGGCAAGCCGGCACCGGTGCTGCTGAACCTCAGCTTTTCAGCCAACTCCAGCACGGTCAGCGACCCCGGCGTCAAGGTGGGCGAAGTGTGGGGGCGCGACAAGAAGAAGGTCCCGGCCAACACCGGCATGAGCTTCGGCCGCATCGACGTGCCCCGGCTCCTGGACGCAGGCTTCGGCTTCGCCACCGTCTACTACGGCGATATCGATCCCGACTTTCCCGGCGGTGTGCCGTACGGCGTGCGCGCGCAGTACCTCAAGCCCGGCCAGGCCGAACCGGCGCCGGACGAATGGGGCTCGATCGCTGCCTGGGCGTGGGGTCTCAGCCGGGCCATCGACTACTTCGAGACCGACAAGAGTGTGGACGCGAAGCGCATTGCCATTCTGGGAGTCTCGCGGCTCGGCAAGACCGTGATGTGGGCCGGAGCTCATGACACCCGCATCGCGCTGGTGATCGCCAGTTGTTCGGGCGAGGGCGGCGCGGCCTTGAGCCGCCGCAACTACGGCGAGACCATCGCACACCTCACGGCGCCCACGCGATACCCCTATCAGTTCTGCGCCAACTATCGGAAGTTCGCCGGGCACGCCGATCGATTCCCCGTGGATGCCCACATGCTCGTGGCCCTGATGGCCCCGCGCCCGGTGCTCTTGCAGACCGGAGACAAGGACGGCTGGTCCGACCCGAAGGGCGAGTTCCAGGCCGCCGCCGCGGCCGGGCCGGTGTTCCGCCTGTTCGGCAAACAGGGACTGGATACGGACCAGTGGCCCGCCGCCGGGACTCCGATCCTCCACACCGTCGGCTACTACATGCATGCCGGCGGGCACGGCACCATCCCGTCCGACTGGGACCAGTACCTGAAGTTCCTGCAAATGCACCTCGCGGCGCGATGAAGGGTGGCCGCCCGCGTCGTCACCGGGGTCCCTTCCGCCCGTCCCCCTTTACCGTTTGTAGCCGATCATGCGGAGGAAGGCCCGGCGTTTTTCCGCGTCTTCGGATGTCTCCACGGCTTTGGGCGGGAAGCCGTCGATCACGCCGAGCACGCCGCGGCCCTGGTCGTTCTCCACCACCACTGCCTGCACCGGGTTGGCGGTGGCGCAGAAGATCGAGCAGACCTCCGGCACTTCCTTGATGCGGCCCAGTACGTTGATCGGGTACCCGTCGCACATGGCGACCACAAAGATGTGCCCCGCCGCGAGGGCCGTGGCATTGCGGGCCGCCAACGCCTTGAGTGCGTCGTCATTGCCATCGACTCGCGTCAGGCAGGGACCGGAGGCCTCGTTGAAGGCGATCCCGAACTTCATTTGCGGGACGGCGTTGACGATGGCCTCGTAAATGTCCTCGACGGACTTGATGAAGTGCGTCTGGCCGAGGATGATATTCCCGCCCTCGGGGACCTCGAGCGGCACCAGTTTCAGTTCCATAAGGCAGCTATCGAATGGCGGAGAGCACCACGGCAGCGATGAGGAAGGCCGCGCACGCCAGTTGCTCGACAATGCGTATGGGACGCGTGGCGCGTTCCTCGAACGCCATGCTGCGGCGCAGTTCGGCGCGCCACCAGATGGCGTCGGCATCCGGCAGGGACTCGGCGGCGCGCGCCGTGTCCATGCGCTTCAGGCAGTTTGCGAACTCGGCGTCATTCATGGCTTGCCTCGAATCCGTTGCGCTTCAGGATCTCTTCCATTTTACGCCGTGCGCGGTACAGCAGCACCTTCACGCTTTTCTCCTTCAACCCGAGGATCGCGGCGATCTCCCGATGATCGGCGCCTTCCACGTACGCCAGCCACAGAAGCGCCCGCGCCTGAGAGTCGATCCGGGTGAACAGACGTTCCATGTCCGACGACAGTTCGACTCGCGAACTGGCGGCCTCTTCCCGCCGCGGCGCGAGCTGCCACCAGCGTCGCTGCCGGCCCTGCGCGCGGTGGTGGTCGACGGCCAGGTTGGTCGCCGTGCGGTAAAGGTACGACTTCCTCTGGGCGTCGGCCATGGGCGGCGCGCTCAGCAGGCGGATGTAACTTTCCTGGAGGATGTCGTCCGCGAGCGCGTCGTTAGCGGCCACGCGGCAGACGTAGGAACGGAGCGCGCGCGCAGTCCGGGAGTAGAACAACTCGAACTGCTCGCGGCTGAGCGTCTGGGCCCGGCCGGCTCCCGCATGTTCCATGGCCGTCGCGACAGTCACGAATCAGAACGCTTCCCGAGCAGGCCCCAGGACTTCGAGAGCCAGTAGGTGACCCCCGCCGAAACCAGGAACCCCGCTCCTACACACATGAACACCAGGCCGATTCCCAGGACCACCAGGCTGGTAAAGACGTGCGCGGCCGCGCACCCCAAGCCCAGGAGCACCACGAAAAATACCATCTGGACGGATGCCACAACCGAGCCGAGCGCGCCGGCTGTTCCGGTCGACAGATCGGCAATGAAGCGTTTGCCGCCCTCCGATTGCAGGAACGAACCCAGATCCTGCGCCGACCCGAATTTCTCGATCAACGCCTTGCGAATATCGTTCTGTTCCCGCCGTTGGTGGGAACCGTGCAGCAGGAAAAGAATCAGCACGAGCAGGACGAAGATGCCCAGCCCGATTGCGGCTTCGTTGTTCAATTCGATTACCTCCCACCATTAAAACGCGCCGGGGGTGGGGGAGGTTAACGGGCCGGGGCAGCAGTGGACAGGCCGGGAGGCCTGTCCTACTGGAACACGTCCTTGACCGGCACGACCTTAATGTCGTCGGGCCGGAGGCGCAGCGGATATTTTTCTACGATCTTATCTTCCTCGGCAATGGCGGCGGGCTTGGGCGAGTTATAGATCATCGGCGAAGGGTCGTCGCCGGCGAGTTGCCGCTTCAACTCCTCGCCGTTCTTGGCGACCGCCACAATTATGAGCCGGTTGGGCCGGAGATTGCGGCGCACGGCACGATTCACGTCGTCGCGGGTGAGGCTGGCGAGTGCGGTCTTCAGATACTCGTTGTATCGCGGGATGGTGAAATAGATGCTGTCGATGGCGTAGCCTAACTCGGCGCGTTTTGTCCTGGTGAGAAGGTTCACGTACTTCACGAGGAAGTCGCGGGTACGCGCGAAGCCGTCTTGGGGCACGCCTTCCCGGATCAGCTTGTTTAGCTCATAGATCGCCAGGCGCAGGGCGAACTTCGCGGTGGGCGGTTCGACGGGCCGGATCCAGAGCTGGAAAATCTGGCTCCGCCGAGCCAGGTTGGGCGGCGGCTCCATCAGAAACATGCCTCGCGGAAAGTACTCGATGTACGCATAGTCGCCGTAATTCAAGCCGCGCTTTTCGCGCATCTCGTCGTACAGCACGCCGCCGCTCGTGCGGTGCTGGCCGAGGTAGGAAGTGGCCAGCAGCAGCGCCGGGTAATCCGGATGATTGCGCGTCACCGGTGTCGGAAAGCCGATGGAGTACGCTACCGAACGCGTGTCCTTGTCGACGATTACCATCCGGGTGGCTTCGATGAGGGCCGGTAACTTGGGCCTGGGGCGAAAGCCGGCGCCCTCCGGCAGCTTACGAAAGTCCTTCTTAAGGTTCTCCAGAAGACTTTCCGGGTATCCACCGGCAAGACCCAGAATCAGGTTGGACTGGCTGTACTGCGTGCGATAGAACCGCTTCACGTCGTCGAGTGTGATGCTCTCGAGCCCGCTCACTGTGCCGCCGGGGTAGTGGCCGTAAGGCGTGCCCCGATAGATGTTCTGGTAAAGCACTTCCTTGGCGAGCTCTTCGTCGTTGTTGCCGCGGAGCCCGACTTTCAGCGCATTGATGGCGTCGTCTTTGACGCGCCGGAAATCGTCTTCGCGCCAGCCGGGGTCGAGCAGCATGGCGCGCCACAGCTTGTAATACTCGTTGAGGTTGTCGACATGGGTGGCGCCGGCGAAGGTACACATCTCCTGGTCCACCTGGGCGCCGACCGAGGCAGCCATGGGGAACATGGCGCCGGCGATCTGCTTGTGGGTCATCTCCCGAGTGCCGCCGTTAGCCAGCAGCATGGCGGTGAGGTAGGCCAGCCCCGGCTTATCCACGGGGTCCACTGCCGAGCCGGCGGTGAGCACGAAACGGAACGTCACCAGCGGCGATTTGCCAGGCAGCGTCACGACACGCAACTGCGCCGCCGCTCCCGACACCAGGAGAAGAAACGGAATCAGGAATCTCACCGCGCGCCTCCCGAATCCGGCGACGGGCCGGTGAGCGTCACGATGGTCCTGCCGCTTTCGACCAGGTACTTAGCCGCTACCTTCTGCACATCTTCGGGGGTCAGTTGCGCATATTGTTCGTAGAGCTTGTTGAGCGTCTCGGGAGTACGCCGCAATGCCACGTAGTTGGCCAGTATCCCGGCGATGGAGTCGCTGCTGTCCATGCGCATGGCCAGCGAATAGCGCAGGTGCTTACGTACGGTGTCCAGCCGGGCCGCATCCACGGGCCTGTTTTGAAAGTCCTTGATGGTTTCCAGGATGCGGTCGCGCACGTAGTCCAGGTCGTCCCGCTTCTTGACTCTGGCGGTGACCTGAAACAGCGCTGGATCGACGTGGTCGGGGAGGCCGCCGGAAAGCACATCGGCCTTCTGCTCCTCGACCACGAGCTTCTGATAGAGATCCGAGTTGGCGGAAAACGCGAGGAACGCCAGGGCATCGAGGGCCGCCGATTCACTGGTGGAATCGTCATAGGCGGGGGCTTTGTATCCCAGTGCCACGATGGGCAGGGTGGGGCTGGGCCAGTCCACATGATTGGCGCGCGGCTCTCTTTGCGGCGGCTCCACGGGAATCGCGGGCTTGTATTCGCCACGCTTCCAGGCGCCCCAGTACTTGTCCACGAGCTCGCGCGCGGGTTTGGTTCTTACGTCGCCGACTACGATGATGGTGGTGTACTCGGGCCGGTAATAGCGCTCGAAGAAGTTGCGGCTGTAGCCGTACTGGTTGGGCATGTCCCGGATGTCCTTCAGGAAGCCCATGGTGGTGTGTTTGTAGGCGCTCTGGTCGAAAGCGGTGTCACCGAGCGCTTCCTGGAGTTTCTGAAAGGGGCTCGAGGAGTTCTTGTTGTACTCGCCCAGCACCGCCAGCGTCTCCGTTTTGAACTCGGGCTCGCTGTACTGCAAGTTTTGAAAGCGGTCGGCCTCCATCATGAGCACCGTTCCGAGATCCTCCTTGGAAAAGGTGGTGTAGTAGCAGGTGAAGTCGTCGCTGGTGAAGGCGTTGGAAGCGGCGCCGAGGCGTTTGAGGGTATCGTTGTACTTTTCGGCCGGGAACTTCTCCGTGCCTTTGAACATCAGGTGTTCGAACAGGTGGGCGAAGCCCGTGTGTCCCGGCTCGATCTCGTTCCGCGATCCGGTCTGGACGACGATATAAATTGCCACGATGTTGGGATAATCCGTGGGCACGGCGATCAGGCGCAGGCCGTTCGACAGGTCCTGCTGGGAATAGGAGTACGGGAAGATCTTTTGGGGCGCCTGGGCAGCGAATGCGGCCGCTGCCAGGCACCCGAAGATTAGTAGTTTCAAGACCATTCACTCTATCGTAAAAGCGCATCGTACGGGGGACGGGTCAGGATGCTGGTCCTACTACAGGACGGCGTTCCGGCGGATGTTCTCCAGGTCCACCTGGCCGGCTTCGACCCCGGCCGCGAGTCTCAGGCGGCGCATCACGGACGAACGCTGCGCGTACGAAGGAAGCCCTCTCCACGAAAGAGGGGACCATCAACCCCGTGAGAAGTGAGGCTGCGCGTCGGGGTTAGCCGCCGCCAGGTGCCGCCAGATGCCGCCCGCGCCTCTTGAGCCGTGGTGGCGCACGTGACACAATACGGTCTGAAAGTGCCGTTTGAAGAAGGGCGGGCGGGATGAGCGACAACCGCTGGCAGCGCATTGAGGACATCTTCCACCAAGCCGTCGAGCTTGCACCCGAGGCGCGATCCGCCTTCCTGGATGGGGTGTGCGCCGGAGACGAATCTCTTCGCCAGGAAGTGCACTCACTGTTGGCCCGCGGCACCGAAGGCGAGACCGTCACCATGGTCGCGGACCTCACCGGCCGCAACATCGGTGGGTACCAGGTTCTCGGACGCATTGGGGAAGGCGGCATGGGAGTGGTCTACAAGGCCCGCGACACTCAACTGGACCGCACGGTGGCGATCAAGATGCTGCCGGCGGCTTGCCTGGGGGACCCGGACCGGAAACGCCGCTTCATCCAGGAGGCCAAGGCCGCCTCGGCGCTGAACCACCCCAACATCGTCACCATCCACGCGATCACGCACGAAGGCGGGGCCGAATGCATCGTGATGGAATACGTTACCGGCCAGACGCTGGCCGAGGCGATTCCGAAGAAGGGCCTACCGCTGAAGGAGGCGCTGCGGATCGCCATCGAGATCGCGGATGCGATGGCGGCGGCCCACTCGGCCGGCATTGTACACCGCGACCTGAAGCCGTCCAACGTCATGGTCACGGAGGCGGGTCGCGTGAAGGTACTGGATTTCGGCCTGGCGAAGAGCGCCGTGATGCCGGGTGCCGGGGATGCGTCCCAGCAGGCCACGCTCACCCGTGGTCCCACCATCGCCGGCACCGTGCTGGGCACCGCGTCCTACATGAGCCCTGAGCAAGCGCGCGGAGAGCCGGTCGACGAGCGCGCCGATACTTGGGCGTTCGGGTGCGTGCTGTACGAGATGCTGACCGGACGGCGGGCGTTCCCCGGGCGCACGGCCACGGATGTCCTGGCCGCCG
>JBGPKH010000343.1:0-9406 GCA_041485845.1 Bryobacteraceae bacterium | reverse complement strand
TGCGCGGAACCTGGGATACGGCTGCGCCGATGCGGATGACGTCTGCTCCGAGGTCCAGATGGAACTCATGGTGCGCTTGCGGGATCTGAAGGCCGGGTCCGCGGGCGATCCGATCCGAAGTTACGAAAACTACGTGGGGATGGCAGCGCACAATGCATGCCACCGGTATTTGCGCCGGAAGCGGCCGCAGCGCTGGCGTCTTCGGAACCGCCTTCGGTACGTGTTCAACCACGATCCGCGGTACGCGATCTGGGAAACGGCGGCGCGCGTGTGGTGGTGCGGGGCGATCGCATGGAAAGGCCTGGCGGCGTTGGGAACCGTTCCTCAGCCGGCGCAATTGGAAGGCGATGCCAAGCTGCCGCCGGCGGAGCTTTTGCGGCGCATCTTTGCTCTCTCGCGGGGGCCGTTGGAGTTCGACTCCGTGGTGGATTTGTCGGCGGAGATCTGGGGCATGCCCCTCCACTTCGGCGAGGAAACCGCGGTCCTCGAGGAAAGCCGGGACCTCTGCCCCACGCCGGAAGCGATTCTGCAGCAGCAGCAGGCTGCCGCACATCTCTGGAACGAGATCCGCGGCCTTCCGGTTCGCCAGCGGCAGTCCCTGCTGCTGAATCTGCGCGGCGATGGCATCGACCTCTTCCTGCTCTCCGGCGCCGCGTCCCTGCGCAAGATTGCCGAGGCGCTGGAAATGAGCGCCGGGGAACTGGCCGCGCTGTGGAATCGATTGCCCCTGGAGGATAACCGCATCGCCGAACGGTTGGGAATCGCCCGCCAGCAGGTAATCAACTTGCGCAACGCCGCCCGGAAGCGATTGTGGAATCGCACGGCCGGAACAGAGCCAATATCGAGAGCCAATGCGTCCTCCTAAGGAAAGGAAGCCGGCAATGACGACTGATCACCTCACGGAGCGCGACATCGACCGCTACAGCCGGCGTGAAATGCCGGAGGCCGATTTACTGCGTCTGGGCGATCACATCGCAGACTGCGCGGAGTGCCGCCGCAGGCTGCGGGTGCGCAGGGATCGGGACCATCTCACCGAAGAGCAGCTCCAAGCCTGTGTCGATGGACAACTGGAGACGATCGAGCAACGCGCGGTGGCCTCTCATTTGGAGCGGTGTGCGCAGTGCCGCGGCGAAGTGCAAGACCTGCGGGAGTTCGCCGCGCACTGGAAGCCGTTACGCCCGCACTGGCACTGGTATGGAGCGGTCGCGGCGGGGATCGCGGTAGTAGCGGCGCTTGGCGCACTCTGGATGCGAGGGGACCGGAAGAACCGGCAGCCTCTGTTCACTCTCCGCGATTCCTCGGGTGTGGTGAGCCTGGACCGGTCCGGTAGACTCGCGGGTTTGGAGTCCCTGCCGCCCGAGCAGCGGGAACTGGTGGCCAGTGCGTTGAAGGATGGCCGCGTCGCGCTTCCATCTAATCTGCGCGATCTGACCGGGCCGCCGGAGCAACTGATGGGCTTGGCCGAACCCGCTGAATTTCGCCTGCTCTCCCCCGCCGGCGGCGCCGTGCTCTCCGACCGTCCCAACTTGCGATGGAGTGCGCTAGACGGAGCGAAGTACACCGCGACGCTGCAGGATGAAACGACCGGAGCGGTGCTGTCGAGCGAAGCGCTGCAGGACACGTCGTGGATTCCGCGGCAGCCGCTCAGCCGCGGTCACGTATATGTGTGGCAGGTGACTGCCATGCGCGGTGGCCGTGAAACGATTGCGCCGCGCCCGCCTGCGCCTCCCGCGCGATTCCTGGTAGTGGACGCGGTCACGTCGTCGAGGCTGGAGCGATTGCCGCAGTCTCCGCTGGCGCGAGGCGTCCTGTTCGCGCAGGCCGGGTTGCTCGAGGATGCCGCTACGGAATTGAAGAAGCTGGCGGAACAGAATCCCCAGTCTCAAACGGTTCGGAGTCTCGTCCGTTCTCTCCGCGAAGGCCGCCAATAAAGCGGCCGGCTCCAGTCCGCGAAAAAAGTGAATCGATCAGGCAATATGGGGCGCGCCCTGGTCTCCTGGTGAATGCAATGGGTCCGATGGCCCGGGCTCAAACACTCACTGGGGGGCAACATGAATACATCGGCTATCGCTTGGGCAGCGGGAGCGACGCCAACTCCGAAGTTGGGCATGCGAGGCATTACCGGTTTTCTGGCGATGCTTCTGACACTGGCCGTTTCCCCGGCCTTGACCGCGGGGAACCTTCAAACCTTCGACCGCCTGGTCAACCCCAGCACCGCCATTTCAGGAGGCAGCGGTGCGTTCACCGGCTTTTCTCAAGTAGTGGAGGAATCATCACAACGGTGGCAGGCAACGGCACTCCCCGAATTACCCCAGGTAGGACGGCGGGGCGCGCCAACCTTCGCAGAAAATCCACGAGATGGTAGTTTGCGCCAGCCATTTCCGCTTATCCATGTGAGGGGGGCACGGCGCCCGGGGGAAGTTCTCACTAATGCGCTCGTGAGTGCGGTCGGGAGCATGCGCGTCCGGGTTACCTCGGAGAGGAGGAATCAGTGGCAGAACTGAATGAGTATTGGACCGGCCATAAACAAGCCAACATCGGCAACCTCAGTCTGGTAGCCGCCAAGTGGGGAAGCGGCGCGTACAGCGAAAACCGCCTTCGGATGATCAATGGCGCCTTCGAGATCTATTTCCTGCTCAAGACATCCATAGGAAAGTGCCCGGACTTTGATCACCGGGAGCTGATGACCGACGAGCTGGATGATGCAGGAACCTCCGGCTTTGGCGTGGGTGTGAAGGACTTGGACGACGCCTTCAGGCACTGGAAGAATGGGGGAACGCGCTGGACGGACAACAACACGACAACATACATGAAGGTCGGCGGGATTTTTGGCGCGGGGACCCCCACCATCAAGGGAGCGCGTTTCTACTGGGGCCAGCCCACCAACGCCATGGACGGTCCCGAGGCCGCGGTGAATTTCTTCAATGCGCTGGATTCGAAGATGACCAAATTGTCCAATGCCATCACGGGCCACAACGGGGAATTGGCCGGCCTGGCGACCGCCGTCGGCAGCAAGCACAGCGCCAAGACCAAAGACGCTCTGGGGAACATCGCGAAGTTTGCCTCCATCGCGAAGAAGTTTCTCTTTCTCGCGCCAAACGCGAACAGCCGCGACGGCTTCTTCAATAGTTTTACCGATCTCAATACACCCTCACTTTTTACACAAAAGGCTTCTCCGGCCGTTCGCGAGGGCAACCTGGATGTCACTGGCGGCAAGGCGGCCGGCACCTTCCTGTCGGCGATCTCGGATTTGGACAAATTCCTGGAAGTCCACGATCAGGCCTTGCGAACCGGCATATTCGACAACAAGACGTCCACTGCCTTTGCCGCATTGACGGTGGCGTTGGGCAAGGTCCCGATCCTCGGCTCCTTCTACGCCGAGATAGCGAAGAACATCCCGGGACTGATCGCCGGGATCTCGGAGCTGATCCAGAATCATTACCGGACGATCGACCGGATGACCCGTGTCAACTGACGGCGGAGAGTCGTCAATCGGACCTGGAAGGCGGAGGCGGTTGCAAGCGCGGGACAATCGCAAAGCCCCGCCATCGCGGTGGCCGAGCTCAATACGCTCATTCCCCAGGGCGCCGGAAAATTCACCGGCTTCGGCGCGCTGAGCGCCAGTGGCGCGTATGTGGCGTTCCTCGGCCTGGGCAGCGGCGGACAGGCGGGCATCTATCTGGCGAGCGCCGCGGTCACGTATATGTCTGGCAGGTGACTGCCATGCGCGGCCGCCGTGAAACCAGCGTAGACTGCGGCAGCGATTCCAGCCACGACGACGCGACAGCGTCTCCTACCGGAATCGCACGGGAGGCGCAGGCGGGCGCGGCGCATCCCGAGTCTCAGACGGTTCGGAGTCTCGTCCGTTCTCTCCGCGAAGGCCGCCAATAACGCGGCCGTTCCAGTCCGCGAAAAAAGTGACTCGATCGGGCAATATGGAGCGCGTCCTGGGCGCTGCCAGTGGCCCGACAGATCGCCGATGCGCTCGAGGCCGCCCACGAGAAACATAGCGGTGCACCCCGACGAGTCGGGGCCGGCAAGCACGAGTGATTGCGCCACATCGCTGCGAAACAGTCTGTCGTATCGACCGTGACGCACGTGCCGCGGAAGGCTGTGAGGAATCCGGGCCAGGTGTTTGGTGAGCCCGCCTCAGGTCTGCGCCACGTGCCGTCAGTGTGTCATCGCATACGTGACGTAGTTCACGCCGATGCGCAGGCCCAGCGCGGAAAACTTCTGGGGATACTCCGGATTGTCGGCGTGCTCCCACGAATCGCCCAGGTCCATGTTGTGGCAGATCGCCACCATCAGCCGGCCGTTGTCATCGTAGATGCCGCGCCAATGGGCGCCCATGCCGCCGCCGTCGTACATGCCATTGGTCGGACACTTCTCGCAGACGCTGTGGCTGAGCGTGAACTGCGCGCCCGGAACCTGGTAGCGGTCGTCGAGATCGTACACCGTGTGGAAGATCGCATCGGTGTTCGGGATCTCGACGATCTGCTTGTCCGGGAACACTTTTCGCATGCTCATAAGGAAGATGTTCCACTCGTCCGATCCGTGGAAGTCGTCGCACATGAAGAATCCGCCGCGCAGCAGGAACTCCCGGAACTTGGCGATCTGTTGATCGGTCAATTCCCAGTGGCCGACTTCGACCGCGTACAACCACGGGTAGTTGAACACATCGTCGTCTTCCTCCAGGTTGATGGGCTGTTCCACGGATTTGGCGTCGATACTGGTCAACCGGCGCAGGGCGAGCGCGAGGTGCCGGTCGGACCGCGGGTAGTCGATGGTCCAGTTGGTGAAACCCTGGCGCCAATCGTAGCCGCGCCTGTGCGTCGACTGCCAGTCGATGATGTAGCGGCTGGTCGGATACATGAGCCGGGCGAAGGTCCACTCGCCGGGCGCCTGGTAATCCGGGGGCAGGGGGAAGTTGTTGTACTCCCAAGCCGGATACTCCCGGAACGGCCGCTGGGCGAAGACCGCACACACCGCCATCCCGCACCCGACAGCGAGGGCAAGCACCAAACCGCGACTCATGTACTTTCAGTATAGACAAATGGGGCAGCGTGTCATTTTCTGAACTGCGCCTCACCGCTTCAGGTCCGCCAGCCAGAGTTCGGAACGCGCCTGGCGAAACGGCGCGGTGACGACCTGCCCGGAGCGGGAGACATCGAAGAAGGACTCGACCAAAAGGAACGGTCCGATCGGCGCGAGTTGCCTTTCCGAACGGGTTTTCAGATCCAGTGACAACAGGTCGAATGGTTCTTCCCGGGACGCGCGGGCGCGCATGAAATAGATCTTCGCGCCGCCGCTCGGGTCCCACGCCGGCTGGTCGCCGTTCGTAAGGGTCGTACAAGGGCTCCCCGAAACCGGGCAGACGGCCATTTGCCCGCTCTCCTGAGTGCCCACTATCGACGAGCCATCCGGCGACCAGCGCGGGTCAAAGAGCTTTCCGCCGAGGCTTCTCTCTTGGCCGGTACTCATGTCGCGAACTACAGTAGCCAGGATCTTCTTGCGCTGTCGCACCGTGTACACCAGCATCCGGCCGGCCGGATCTTCCTGCGCCGCATTGCGATCCTCCCACGACCAGGGCGCGACCTCGGTGTCGGTCCCTCCGTTTGACGGAACCTTGCGGAACGAGGGCGCGGGCCGCTGCCGATAGAAGTAGAGGAACGCACCGTCGGCGGACCAGCGCGGCATCACATTGACTTCGCCTTTGCCGTGCGTAATCTGGCGGAGGCCGGCGCCGTCAACACCGATGGAGAAGATCTGGGGATCGCCGGCAATGTGGAAGAACGCAATCCGGTCGCCCGACGGCGAGAACATCGGAAACAGCATGTCCTCTCGCCGCTCCAGCAGTTCCTTCTGCCGTCCGGTGGCCAGGTCGAGAAGCATGAGAGCCCAGCTATTGCGGGCGTTGGTGAAAATCAGCCGCCGGCCGTCGAGGGAAAGCGCGGGGCTGGTGTCCTCGCCCGCGCCCGTGGTCATCGGCTCGGGCGTGCCGCCGGCGGCCGGGACTCTCCACAGCGTGACGGCGCCGGCGCGCGCGGAGGAATAAATGATCCAGCGCCCGTCCGGAGTCCACACCGGGCCGCTGGCGGCCCGCGTGTCGAACGTCAACCGCCGAGCGGCGCCTCCCGCGGCCGGAATGACCCACAGGTCCCCGTTGGGACCGATTTCCGACTGAAAGAATGCGATCCGCCGGCCATCGGCCGAAAGCGCAGGGACGCTGTCGGTCTTATAGTATTTCTGCGGGACGCCCTCCACGCGGTGGCCGCCGCTCCCATCGGATTTAGCCACCCAGATTTGGTCCTCCTGCTCGAAGACTAACTGCTCGCCGTCACCTGAGAAATTTGCGTTGCGGCCGGCATCGATGATTCGTCTGGGCGGTCCACCCAAAGGCGCCACCGACCAGATGCCCTGCCCCAAGCGGCCAAACACGATCTGGTCGTTCTTCGGGGACCAGCGTGGCTGCACCGCGGGCACGTCGCCGGCGGTGATCGGAATGGGATCTCCCTGCGCCAGGTTCTTGATCCAGACCTGCGGCACCCCGTTCACCGTGTTGAGGAACGCGATCATGCTGCCGTCCGGCGAAAAGCTGGCCGACCGATGCGAGCCGTCAAACGTCGATACCAGCCGTTGGCCGGCAAGCTCCGGAGGCCCGGGGCGCCCGCCAACCCACCACCATCCCGCCGCCGCCAGCAGAATCACCGCCGATGCCGCGGCAGCCAGCCATGTGCGCCGTCCCACGTGTCCCCCCGCGCGTCCTTTAGCCGGGGCCGCCTGCGGTCCGCTCTCCCGCGTGGCCTGTTGCTCCGACGAGGTATCGCGGATTACTTCGAGTGCCGCGCGGATCTCGGTCGCCTGCTGGTAGCGCTGGGCCGGCTCCTTCACCAGACAGTGGTTAATGACACTTCGCAGACCGGGCGGCACTTCCGGTGGCAGGGGCGCGGGCTGGTCCCGCAGAATGGCGGTGAGGGTGGAAAGCCTGGACTCGCGGAGAAAAGCCTGCCGGCCGGTTACCATCTCGTAGAGCACGGCGCCGAACGAGAAAATATCGGACCGGGCATCCACCGGCTTGCCCTCCGCCTGCTCCGGGGACATGTAAGCCAGGGTCCCCACGATCGTGCCTTCCTCGGTCCGCAGATCCTCGGCCCTGACGGTCCTGGTGGGGGCGAACTCGTCTGCGGAGCGCTCCGCCAGTTTGGCGAGCCCGAAGTCCAGCACCTTGACGAGACCCGACTCGGTGACCATGAGATTGGTCGGCTTCAGGTCCCGATGGATGATCCCCGCGGCATGCGATTTCGCCAGGGCATCCGCTACCTGGATGCCGTACTTCAATACCTGGTCGGTGCGCAGGCCGCGCTCTCCGATGAGGTCGGCCAGCGTCCTGCCTTCCACCAGTTCCATGGCGATGTAATCGACGCCATCGACGTTTGCGATGTCGTAGATGTGGACGATGTTCGGGTGGTTCAGTGCGGATGCTGCCTTGGCTTCCTGGACGAACCGGCGCTTGCGCTCGGGGTCGGCCACCTTTTCCGGCGGCAGCACTTTGAGCGCGACGAAGCGGTCGAGGTGGGTATCGCGGGCTTTGTACACCACGCCCATACCGCCCTGTCCGAGGCGATCGACCACGAGATAGTGTGCTACCGATTTGCCCAGCATCTTTGCCCACACGGCCTGGACAGGCCAGGAGGCCTGTCCTACTGGCCGCGCCGTCCTCCGCGCACGCCGCCGCCGGTGAGCCTGGCGGGCATGTCGGCCAGCACATATCCCATCACCGCCAGCGCCGCGACATTCTTGCGGAAATCTTCGGGGTTCACCTTGTCGAGAGTGTCGGTCTCGGTGTGGTGCCAGTCGAAGTAGTGCGTGCCCACGGTGCGCTCGCCGAGCCCCGGCACGCCGTCGCGCAGCAGCGGAGCGATATCGGAGCCGCCGCCTCCTGGAGTAATCTCGCCCGCGCCGATTCTGTCCAGAAGCTTGCCAATCTGCTGCAACAAGTCCTGCGACGCCTGGTCCACTCCAGCGCCGAAGCCGCGCGGCGTCTCTGCCCCGCCATCCATTTCAATCGCCGCGACGTGGTTCTTGATCTGGTCGCCGACGAACGCGCGATAGGCTTCGGCGCCGCGGCCGCCGTTCTCTTCGTTCACCCAGAAGGCCACGCGAATCGTGCGGCGCGGCTGCAGCCCGAGTTTCTTCATCAAGGCCAGCGCCTGCAAACACGCCATGATCGAGGCGCCGTCATCCTGCGCGCCCTGTCCCACGTCCCAGGAATCGATATGCCCGCCCATCACCACGACTTCCTCCGGCCGCTCCTTGCCGCGGATCTCACCGATGACGTCGCCCGAGTCCGCGTCCGGTTCCATGTGGGCGCTCATCTCTAAATGGACCTTCACCGGAACGCCGTCGGCGAAAAGCTGCGCCATCGTCATGGCGTCTTCCGGCGAGACCGCCGCCGTCGGAATCTTGGGCTGGCTCTCGTCATACCGCATGGCGCCGGTATGCGGGATCTGCATGGCGAGCGGCGTCACCGAACGGACCAGCGCCGCCACCGCGCCCAACGCCGCCGCGCGCGAGGCCCCGTTGGTCCGGTACGTCACTGTCTGCCCATACCCGCGATACACCTGGTTGTAGAGCACGATCTTGCCCTGCACCTTGTCGCGGCCCAGCTTGTCGAGCTCGCTGAAATCCGAAACCGCCACCACGTCGGCCGTGATGCCTCCGGGAGGTGTGGCGATGCTCATGCCGAGGCCCAGCATGTGCAGCGGCTTGTCCAGCGGCGCCAGCATACGCGCCGATTCGGCGCCGCGCACCCAGTGCGGAACCTTGGTGGGAATCACCTGGATGTTGGTCAGCCCCGCGGCCTTCATCTGCTCCGCGGACCACGCGATGGCCTTCTCCAGCGATGCCGACCCGCTCAACCTGTTGCCGATGCGGTAGCACAGGTACGTGAGCCGGTTGTACCCCTCGTTATCGGCCAGCGCCGCATCGATCAGCTTGTCCGCCGCCGCGCGGTACTGCTCCGTGAGGTTCGGCGAATCGGCCGCAAGGCCCGTCCCGGCGATAAGAAAGAGAGCCAGTGCAACAGTCCGCGTACGGTGCATAATCCCCATAGTGTGGCACAGCCCGCGCTTTCAGAGGTGGGGCAGGCGCTTTCGCCTGCCTCGCCCGTTTGCCCGTACTACCTGACAAACGGCACGTATGCCCGCACCTGCTGCCGATACTTCCGGAAGTCCTCGCCGAATCGCGATTCCAGCAGTTGGTCCTCGCAGTGGACACGAATCTCCGTCCCCACGATGAAGATCGCCAGCGAGACAAGTGCCCATTCCCAGCGCGTCAGGATCAGCAGCGAACACAGCAGCATGGCCAGCAGGGATGCATAGATCGGATGCCGCACGATGGAGTATGC